>CAZNCE010000005.1:0-52439 GCA_964571285.1 uncultured Nocardioidaceae bacterium
GCTAGGAAAAGGGGTTGACTCCGCAGCTTTGGTGCGTGCAGACTAACCGTTCGTGAAGACTGACCGAGTGGCCGACGGCTGGGACGCGCTGGGGGACAGCACCCGGCGGGCGATCGTCGAACGGCTCGCGGAAGGTCCGCTGGCGGTCGGCGAGCTAGCCGCCGTGCTGCCGGTGGGCCGGCCGGCCGTGTCCCAGCACCTCAAGGTGCTCAAGGACGCGGGGCTGGTGGACGACCACTCCGAGGGGACCCGCCGGATCTACCGGCTCAACCCGGTGGGCGTGGCTGCACTGCGCGATCAGCTGGATCAGTACTGGAACCGCGCCCTGGCGTCGTATCGGGACACCGCCGAACAGCGACGCGGGGAACAACCCGAGGAGCAGTGTCCATGAACGAGAACGCAGTGGTCCGGCGACAGGTCGTCGTCGACGTGTCCGTCGAGCAGGCCTTCGAGGCCTTCACCGAGCGCTTCGGCGACTTCAAACCCCCCGAGCACAACCTGCTCGGCGTGGACATCGTCGAGACCGTCTTCGAGCCGAGGGCCGGCGGCCACATCTACGATCGCGGGTCCGACGGCAGCGAGTGCCGGTGGGCGCGGGTCCTGGCGTACGAGCCCCCGGACCGGGTGGTGTTCAGCTGGGACCTCAGCCCGCGCTGGGAGCTGGAGACCGACCTGGACAACACCAGCGAGGTCGAGGTGCGCTTCGTGGCCGAGGGCCCGGAGCGGACCCGGCTGGAGTTGGAACACCGCAACCTCGAACGCCATGGATCCGGGTGGGAGTCCGTCCGTGACGGCGTGGCCCGCGACGACGGCTGGGGGCTCTACCTGGACCGGTTCGCCCGCCTGTTTCCCGTTGCTCGTTGACCGCGTCGGTTGACCGGACGGTCGGCTCAGTCGTGTTCGGGCAGGTCCCCCAGCTGGTGCTCCACCTGCTGGAGGGCCTGCTCCAGGACCGAGCGGACGTGCCGGTTCCTCGCCTTGTAGAGAACGCGCCTGCCCTCCTTGCGCGACGTGACCAGACCGCC
Source organism: uncultured Nocardioidaceae bacterium (assembly GCA_964571285.1). Lineage (GTDB taxonomy): Bacteria > Actinomycetota > Actinomycetes > Propionibacteriales > Nocardioidaceae > CAZNCE01. The sequence continues at coordinate 1,026 of CAZNCE010000005.1, forward strand.
GAGCCGGAGCTTGGCCAGGTGCTGGGACACGGCGGGCCGCGGCGCGCCGATGCGCTCGGCCAACGAGGTCACGTCGAACTCGTCGTTGCTGAGCAGCCAGAGCAGGGACATCCGGGTCGGGTCCGAGATGAGCCGGAACAGGTCCGTCGCCGCGCGCACGTGGGACCGCGGGGGTAGCCGCTCGAGATCGGTCTCCGGAATTGCGTGCTTGCGTGCGTACATGCGAACATGTTCTCTCGGAAGACCACGAGAACACAAGCCGGTGGAGGCGAGCGCATGCCGCACGGGGAGTCTGCGCACGGCCCGGAGACCGGGCACGCACATGAGCACGAGCACGGCGGGCACGAGCACGCTCATGGGCCGCTCGGCTGGTTGAGGGAGCTGTTCGTGCCGCACAGCCACGACAGCAGCGAGCGCGTCGACAGCGCGCTGGAGGCCAGCCGGGACGGGATGCGCTGCCTCAAGATCAGCTTCGCCCTGCTGATGCTGACTGCGGTCGTGCAGACGGCACTGGTGTTCCTCACCGGCTCGGTGGCCCTACTCGGTGACACCCTGCACAACTACGCGGACGCGCTGACCGCCGTACCCCTGGCGATCGCGTTCGTGCTGGGTCGCCGGCGCGCGACGGCGCGGTTCACCTACGGGTACGGACGGGCCGAGGACCTGGCCGGCATCCTGATCGTGGTGCTGATCGCTGCCTCGGCCGCGCTCGCCGGGTACGAGGCGATCGACCGGCTGATGCATCCCCAACCCGTGCGGCACCTGTGGGTGTTGGCCCTGGCCGGTGTGGTCGGCTTCGTCGGCAACGAGTTGGTGGCCAGGTACCGGATCGTGGTGGGCCGCCGGATCGGGTCGGCCGCGCTGGTCGCGGACGGACTGCACGCCCGGACGGACGGGTTCACCAGCCTCGCGGTCGTGCTCGGAGCCATCGGGGTGGCTGTGGGCCTACCGGTCGCGGACCCGGTGATCGGGCTGCTCATCACCGTCGCCATCCTGTACGTGCTGCGCGACGCCGGTCGGGAGGTCTACCACCGGCTGATGGACGGGGTGGACCCGGAGCTGGTGCAGCAGGCGGTCCACGTCGTCGGCGAGGTCCCCGGGGTGGAAGACGTCGCGGGTGTGCGGATGCGGTGGACCGGGCACCGGCTGTTGGCCGACGTGCAGATCCGCGTCGACGGTCGGCTCCCGGTCACCGAAGCCCACGTGATCGCCCATCAGGTGGAGCACGCGCTCGTGCACGGTGTCCGGCGACTGGCCGCGGCGACGGTCCATGTCGAGCCGGACGGCCCGGAAGCGGCCGGCGCCCACGAACTGCTGGCGCACCACGATCGTGGTCCGCACTGACGGCTCGGGCCTAGCCTCGGCGAGGCACCCCGCGGACGCCGTTGACGACGTGGCGAGGGTCCCCGCCCGACAGCACCGTCCGCAGGTTGTCCAGCCCCTCCTCGATCATCCGGTCCCGTGCCTCCACGGTGGAGCCGGACAGGTGCGGGGACAGCAAGACGTTGGGCACGTCCGCCCAGGCATGGCCCGGTCCGAGTGGCTCGTCGGTGAACACGTCCAGCGCCGCGCCGAGCAGCCGCCCGGACCGCAGCTGGTCGCGCAGGTGCGCCTCGTCCAGCACCGGTCCGCGCGAACTGTTCACCACCACGGCGCGCCGGGGCAGCAACTCCAGCCGGCGGGCGTCGATCAGCCCCCGCGTGCCGGGCAGCAGCGGCACGTGCAGGGTCAGGACATCCGCGCGAGCACACAGCTCGTCCAGCTCGACCTGGCGCGAGCCGGTCGCGGCCAACGTCGCCTCGTCCACCGGCACCGCGTCGAAGCACAGGATCTCGGCCGGCTCGAACCCCTGCAGTCGCCGAGCCACCCCGCGCCCGATCGCCCCGAACCCCACGATGCCGATCACCCGGCCGGCCAGGTCGAAGATCCCGTCCTCGGCCGCCTGCACCATGCGCCAGTTGCCGGCCCGCAGCTCCTGATGCTCGAACCACGCCCGGCGCAGCATGGCCAGCATCGCCATCACCGCCCACTCGGCCACCGAAGCGGCGTTGGCCCCGGGTGCGTTCGCCACCGGGATCCCCAGTTGTGCGGCGGCGTCCACGTCGATGCCCTGGAAACCGGCGGTCGGCTGGAACACCGCCCGGCAGCGGGCGGCGGCACCGAGCGCGTCGGCGTCCAGCCGCAACTCACCGGTCCAGTCGCCGAACACATAGTCGGCGGTGGGCAGTGCGGCACCCACCGCGGCGGGAGACCGATCGTCGATCACCTGCCAACTGTGGTGGGGCATGGCCGGGCCCAGACGGTCGTACGTCTGCCGCACGACGGCGGCCGGGGACAGGCATAGCACGGTCGGGGACTGCACGGCTGGCCTCCTGGTTCTTGACGTGGGGACACAATATCGAACTAATATGTGAGATAGTTATCACCCACATTTCACGGAGGACACGATGTCTTCACAGGTCCGTTCCCGCAAACTGGCGCTGCCGGCGTCGGTAGCCGTGGCATCCCTAGCGGTCGCCGGGTGCGGCGTCGTGGGGGGAGGCAGCCCGCCCGAGGGCGACGGCGACAAGTTCGTGATGGCGGTCGAGACCAGCCCCGGCGACCCGCTGGCCGACATGCTGGGCTTCTTCGCCGAGGAGGCCGAGGCGCGCCTTGGCGACGACTACGAGTTCGACGTCTTCACCGGCGGCGCGATCGGGGACGAGACCGCGATCCTGGAGGGCCTGCGGGCCGGTGAGATCGACGTGGCCGTGCTCGGCTCGGACATCAGCTCGCTCGAGCCGATGTTCGGGATCTTGGAGTTCTCCTTCCTGTTCCAGGACCGCGACACCGTCACCGAGTTCCTCGACGGCGAGTTCGGCCGGGAGATGAGCGACGCGCTGGAGGAGGAGGTCGGCCTGCGGGTGCTCAGCTACGGGGAGAACGGGTTCCGGCACATCACCAACAACACCCGGCCGGTCTCCACGCCCAAGGACATGAAGGGTCTCAAGCTCCGCGTTCCCGAGGTGCCCGCCCGGGTGACGGTCTTCAAGTCGCTGGGTGCCGTCCCCACCCCGATGAGCATCGACGAGGTGTACCTCAGCCTCGACCAAGGGGTGATCGACGGGCAGGAGAACCCACTCGTGGTGATCGACGCGTTCTCCTTCTACGAGAAGCAGAAGTACCTGTCGCTGTCCGGGCACACCTACAGCGCGGCTTCGCTGACCATCAACCTGGACCGCTGGGAGGGACTGCCCGAGGACGTTCAGGCCGACCTCCAGGAGGCCGCCGACGCCGCCGCCGAGAAGAGCCGGGCCGCCGGTGAGCAGGCCGACGCCGAGCTGGTGGCGAAGTTCGAGGAGGCGGGGATGCAGGTCAACGAGATCGACAAGGCCGCGTTCGCCGAGGCCACCAAGCCGGTCTGGCAGGAGCTCCGGGGCGACGTCGGGGAGGAGTTCGCCGACCGCGTGTTCGCCGAGCTGGGCGTCCAGTGACGCCGGGCAGTCCAACGCCAGCACAGTTCAGCGACGAGGATCCGATGCCAGCGTTCGCAGTCGACAGGTTCGGTACGGGTGCCCGGATCGGCCTTGTGTACATGGCCTCCAGCACGGTGATGGAACCCGAGATGTACGCGATGGCCGGTGACGACGTCTCCGTGCACACGTCCCGGCTGACCCTGCCGAAGGTGACGGTCGAGGGCATCGACCAGATGATGCGCTCACCCGAGCTGGAGGCCGCGACCAGGCTGGTCGCCCAGGCGCCGCTGGACGTGATCTGCTTCGGCGGCACCAGTGCCTCGTTCCTGCACGGCACGGCCTGGGACAAGGCCCTGATCGAGCAGATGACCGAGTGGAGCGGCGGGATGGCCTGCACGACGACCTCGACGGCGTCGGTGGCGGCGCTGGCCGAGGTCCGGGCCACCTCGCTGGCCCTGGTGACGCCGTACCGCGACGAGATCGTGGACCGCGCCCGGTGGTTCTTCGGCGAGCAGGGCCACGAGGTGGTCGCCTCCTCCGGGATGGGCATCACCGGCGACCACGCGCTGGCCGAGGTCACCCCGCAGCAGGTCTACAACGCCGCCCTGGAGACCGATGTCGACGAGGCATCGGCGGTGTTCATCAGCTGTACGAACCTGCGGTCGATAGCGGTCATCCAGGCCTTGGAGCAACGGCTGCAGAAGCCGGTGGTCAGCGCGGTGCAGGCGTCGTTCTGGCACTGCGTGCAGTTGGCCGGCTCCGGCACCGTGCGTCCCGGGTACGGCCGGCTGTTCACCGGGCTGCTGGGCCGGGGGCGACATGCAGGAGCGTGAGTTCGAGCGGGAGACACCGCCGGAGCTGCTCCCGGTCCCGTCGAACGCCAATGTGCTGGTGCGCACCATCGACCGAACCGTGGAGTTCCTGGCCGCCCTCTCGCTCGGCGGGCTGACCCTGTTGCTGTTCGTGAACGCCTCTTCGCGTTACCTGCTGGACCGTCCGTTCGGCTGGGTGGAGGAGATCTCGACCGGCACCATGCTGTGGATCACCATGCTGGGAATGTTCCTGGCCACTCGCCGGCACGAGCTGATCACCATCCGGGTGCTGCTGCGCAAGCTGCCGGAACAGACCCAGGTGGTGCTCAAGGTGGTGGCCGACCTGATCACCGCGTTGGTGATGCTGCACCTGGCGTGGATGGGATTGCTGTACCTGTTGGAGTTCGGGGGTGACCAGAGTGCCTACCTGCGCATCCCGAAGGGCTTCTACACCGTCGCGCTGCCGCTTGGCGCGCTGGGTGTGACGATCGCCGTGCTGGCGCAACTGCGCGGGGCAAGGGCGTACGTCAAGGAGGCTTCGAAGTTCGACACCGTGCAGGTCGAGGAGCAAGAGCTGACGGAGAGCAGGTCCGGCGAAGGGACCGGCTCGTGATCACCGCAGCCATCGCCATCATCCTGCTGCTGGTGCTGGTGGCCATCGGCGTGCCGTTGACCATCTCGATCGCCGCCGCCGTGGTCGCCTACATCGGCATCGAAGGCGGCTGGATGATGTCGTACCCGCAGCAGGTGATCGCCGGCATGAACGGGTTCATCCTGCTGGCCATGCCGCTGTTCATCCTCGCCGGCATCGTGATGAACGGCGGCGGCATCTCCTGGCGGATCTTCAACTTCGCCAAGGCCCTGGTCGGCTCGTTCACCGGCGGGCTGGCCCACGTCAACGTGATGACCAGCCTGTTCTTCGGCGGCATGATCGGCACCTCGGTGGCCGACCTGGCCGGTACCGGATCGGTGATGATCCCGGAGATGAAGCGCAACGGCTACCCGGGCGACTTCTCGGTCGCGTTGACCGCGTCAGCCTCCGGGATCGGGCCGCTGGTCCCGCCGAGCTCGCCGATGATCCTGTACTCCGCGGTGACCGGCACGTCGCTCGGCACCTTGTTCCTGGCGGGTGTCATCCCGGGGGTCCTGCTCGCGGTCACGCTGATGATCGTGATCGCCGTGTTGGCCAAGCGGCGTGGCTGGGGGTCGTACGACGCGTTCCGGTGGCGGGAGGTGCTGCGTACGGCGCGCGCCGCGCTGCTCGCGTTCGGGCTGCCGCTGATCATCGTGGGCGGTCTCGCGCTCGGCTTGTTCACGCCCACCGAGGCCGGGGCCTTCGCCGCCGTCTACGCGATCCTCGTGTCGATGGTGATCTACCGGGGGATGACGCTGCGCAACCTCTACCACGCGCTGGTCAGCGCGACGGTGCTCACCGGCGAGGTGATGCTCATCGTGGGTGTCTCGGTCGCGCTGGGGGCGTCGCTGGCCCGGGCGCGGGTGCCCGACGTGCTGGCCGACGCGATCACCGCGATCACCCCGGACGGCAGCCAGACGCTGCAGATCATCGCGCTGCTCGTGCTGGCGATCGTCGCCGGCATGGTGCTGGACCCGCTGATCCCGGTGCTGATCCCGATCATCTTGCCGACGCTGCTCGCCTTCGATATCGACCTTGTGCACTTCGGTGTGCTGATCGTGATCACGGTGATCATCGGCCAGGTGACCCCGCCGGTGGCGATGTCGCTGGTGGTGGCCGGGAAGATCGGCCGGGTGGACCTGTGGGACGCCTTCCGCGCGAACATGCCGTTCCTGATCGCGGTGCTGGTGCTGCTGCTGGTGCTCGTGCTGATCCCGCCGCTGGCCACCTGGCTGCCCGCGCTGCTGGCCTGATCGTTGTGTGCCCGGGAAGCCCGGGCACACAACGAACTGCGGCCCCGGAGGCGAACTGCCTCCGGGGCCGCATCGGTGTCGGCGTGGGGAGCGTGATCAGCCGTCGTCGATCCAGCTCTGCAGGGCACGGACCCGGATCGCGTCGATGTGCTCCTCCATCCGGTTGCGCGCCAGCGTCGGATCGCCCGCCAGCATGGCGTCGACGATCTGCTGGTGCTCGGCGTGGATCAGGTCGGGGCGCGGGTTGCCGATGCCGGCGTACTGGATCCGGCGCACGTCGTTGTAGACGTCCTCGAAGATCGACAGCAGTCGCGGGCTGCCGGCCGTCTCCACGATGGTGCGGTGGAAGCCGTGGGCGTACTCGTCGTACTCCAGGGTCATCTGGTCGACCTGGGCGGGCCGGGTCTGGTGCAGCTTCTCCAGCACCGGCCGGGCGATCCGGCTGGTCGCCAGCTCGGTCGCGGCGCCCTCGACCACCTTCCGCACCAGGTAGACGTCGCGCACGTCGTGGGGTTCGATGCCCTTGACCAGATAGCCCTTGTACGGCAGCGCCGAGACCAGGCCCTGCCGCTCCAGCAGGGTCAGCCCCTCGCGAACGGGCGTCCGGGAGACCTGGTAGTGGTCGGCGAGCTCGCTGAGCTGCAGCATGGTGCCGGGCTGGATCCGGGCCTGGATGATGTCCTCCAGGATCAGTCGGCGCACGTGCTCGACGAGTGACTCGTCCCGGCTGCCGCGGGTCTTGCGGCCGTCCTGCTTCGCGGCGTTGCCGCGGCTGGGAACGTCAGTGTCGCTCATCCGATGGTTCCTGCCGTCTCCAGTTGTTGACTATCAGTAACATACCTCAGGGCGATCAGTCGCTTACCAGGTTTCGGCGGGTATACCCGGCGGCGGCGACCCGTACACCACGATCACTGCCGGAGAGTATCGGCCCGAGCGGTCACCCCGGCTCAACCAGCGCAGCAACGCGAGGGTGACAACGGCGGCGCCGGCGACGGGCAGTGCCCGCTTCACCAGCGGCAGCCACGCCACCGCGCCGAGGTTCAGCGCGTCGGGTTCGGGCTCCGCCCGGGCCGCTGGTTCCGGCTCGGAGACCGGCTCGGACGCCTCGGCCTGGTCGGCGCCCGGGTCCGGCGCTGAACCCCCTGGTGGCTCCTTCGCTGGTTCGGCCGGTGTCTCAGCGGCCGCCGGCCCGGCCAGCTGCCCGGCCAGGTTGGTGGCGAACTTCCCGATGATGGCGGTGCCGACCTCGGCCATCACACCGCGGCCGAACTGCGCGGGCCGCCCGGTGAGGTCGAGGTCGGTCAGCACGCGGACCCGGGTCTGGTCGCCGCCCTCGGGCTCGAGCTGCGCGGTGACGGTCATGCCGGCCGTGCCCGCGCCGCGCTCCTCCCGGCCGGTGGCCCGCAGCACCGCACGCCCCGCCTCCGGGTCCTTCTCGCTGAACTCGGCCGCCCCCTTGTACGACACGGTGATCGGGCCGACCTTCACCTTGACCTTGCCGACGAATCGGTCATCGTCGCTGCTCAGCAGGGTCGCCCCAGGCATGCAGCGGGCCACCTGTTCCATGTCCATCAACGCGTCCCAGGCCTGCGTCGGGGGCACGGGTACGACGAAGTCGTTGCTGAACTCCATACCGCGCCCGCTCAGGACTGCGCGGCGGGGCCGTCGTCCGGCGTGCCCGGGTCCGGCGCGTTCTGGTACGCGGAGCCCTCGACCAGGGCGTCGCCCGGACCGCACGGATCCTCCAGCAGACCACGCGCCCAGCGGACGTCCTCGTCGCTGGGTACGAAGGAGGATTCGACGTCGAGCAGGTTGGCCGGGTTGGTCGACATCATGGTCCGGACGTCCTCCTGGCTGATCCCCTTCTCGAACAGGGTCTGGCCGAACACGCGCAGCGCCTCGTGCGGCATCGGGTTGTGCCGCTGCCCGGTGTCGCTGACCAGTAGGCAGCGGGAGGCGCCGACCCGGCTGACCGTCTCCACGATCTTGTCCGGCGCGGCGTACTGCCAGGCGGGGGAGACGGTGCAGTAACCGAACTCGGGCATCGCGCCCATCCGGGCGATCTCCTCGATCGTCGGGATGTCGAGGTTGGGCACCTTGAAGAACGGGTGCGTGACCACGATCTTCTCCACCCCCATCTGCCGCGCCTCCCGGACCAGCGTGACGATCTCCTTGGGGGACAGGTGGCAGGTGCCGAGGATTGCGCCGTACTGGGCGACCAGCTCCAGCACCTGCTTCGCGGACTTGGTCAGGGCACCGCTGTTGTCGGTGACGTAGATGCCCTCGCCCTTGAGGCCGCCGCCCTGGTTGTCGTAGCCGCCGGTGCCGCCGTGCATCTCGGCGTGGTAGCCCGCGTCCACCGTCGGCATCCAGACCTCGGCGCCGCCGAGCCGCAGCGCGGCCTCGACGGCGGCCGGGTTCAGCCCGCCGACGTAGTTGTTGAGCACGACCCCGCCGTACACCTTGATCTCGGGGACCACCCGCTGCACCAGATACGCGCGCGAGACGGTGTTCTCGTGGTGACACTTGAGCACGATGGCCTTCAGGCCGGCATCCCGGGCGGCGCGGGCGATGTCGAGGTCGTCGGCCAGACGCGGGAACAGATCCGGGTAGGGGTGGCAGTGCAGGTCGATGCTGCCCTCCAGCCCGATCAACGGGCCGCCGTAGGTGCGTCCTGTCATGGTCCCTCTCTTCACTGTTGGTCGACTGACATGTTACACATGTCTATGTGTTCGGCGACAAGTATGTAAACGTCTCAAGGGCCCTGGCGCCGCCTTGCCACGCCCCGCGCTGCTATCTAAGATACAAGTAACATGTTGGAAGGAGCCACGTGGATCTAGGGCTTGCCGACAAGGTCGCGCTGGTCACTGCGGCCAGCAAGGGTCTGGGCCGGGCCAGCGCCCGAGCGCTGGGCGCAGAGGGCATGACCGTCGCACTCGCCGCGCGCGACGCCGACGCGTTGAAGCAGCTCGCGGCCGAGATCGAGGACGCGGGAGGACGCGCCCTGGTGCTGCCCTCCGACCTGTCCGATCCGGAGACGCCCCGCACGCTGGTCGCCGAGACCGTCCAGCGGTGCGGGCGGCTGGACGCGCTGGTGGTCAGCACCCCGGGGCCGCCGTCCAAGCGCTGCATCGACGTGACCGACCAGGACTTCCGTGACGCGATGGAGATGAACTGCCTGGTGCCGATGCGGCTGACCGCCGCCGCGCTGCCCGCGATGCGCGACGTCGGCGGCGGCCGGGTCGTCTACATCGGCACCATCGGGGTCCGCATCGCCCAGCACGAGATGGTGCTGTCCAACGCCAGCCGGCTGGCGCTGCTCGGCTACATGAAGACGCTCGCCCTCGAGGTGGCCGCGGACAACATCTCCTTGAACATGGTCGCCCCCGGCCCGCTGGCCACCGAGCGGATGGACCAGCTGGCCGCCGAGACCGCCGAACGGCTCGGCATCGACGAGGAGGCCGCGATGCAGCAATGGGTCGCCGAGGTGCCCATGCGGCGGATGGGGCGCGCCGAGGACCTCGCGTCCTTCGTGGCGCTGCTGGTCTCGGACGCCTGCTCGTACACCTCTGGTGCCGTGATCCCGGTGGACGGAGGGAAGGCCACCGGGTACTGATCGCCGGCGCCCATCGAGGGGCCGGTCCCGACCGAACGGACGGATCGCACAGTGACCGAATTCACCGGTGGCCAGCTCGTGGTCGCCACCTTGCAGGCTCTCGGAGTCGAGCAGCTGTTCTCGGTGTCCGGAGGGCCGATCAACGCCATCTACGACGCCTGCGCCGACCAGGCGGAGCGCGGCGGCCCCGCGCTGCGGCACGTCCGCAGCGAGGCGGCGGCCGGGTTCATGGCCGAGGCGTGCTACCGGGCGACCGGGCGGCCCGGGGTCGCCGTGGTGACCCTCGGCCCCGGGGTGACGAACACCGTGACCCCGTGCGTGTCCGCCACGCTGGCCGGGGTGCCGATGCTGGTGCTCGGCGGGCAGGCGCCGTTGCCGGTCGCCGACCGCGGCGCCGGGATGGCCTTCGACACGTGGTCGGTGCTCTCCACCGTGACCAAGTGGGCCGCCAGGGTGCTGCAGCCCGAGCGCATCCCCGAGTACGTCCGAGAGGCCTGGCGGCGGGCGCACGCGCCGACCCCCGGACCGGTGTACCTGGAGATCCCCGCCGATGTGCTCGACGCGACCGTGTCGGCCGAGTCGATCGAGCAGCTGCTGGGGACCGGACCCGTCCCGCTCACCCGCACCACCACACGTCCCGACGCCGACCTGCTGGCCGCGGTGGCACAGCAGCTGGACGCGTCGCGGCGCACGCTCGTGGTGGTGGGTGACGACTGCTTCCGGACCGCCGACCGGGCCTCCACGGCCGGTCTGGTGGAGCGCTACGGAGCCGCCTTCGCCACCCTGCGGTTGGCCCGCGGGCTGCTGCCCGACGACCACCCGCGCTCGATCGGGCCGGCGTACGTGCCGTGCAACCCGGTGCTGGAGCAAGCGCTGGCCGAGGCGGACACGGTGCTGCTGTTGGGCCACCACTGGGAGTTCGACCTCGAGTTCGGCGCCGGAGTCGGGCCGCACACCACCGTGATCCAGGTGGATCCGGACGCCTCGCGGCTCGGCCGCAACGGGCCGGTGGACCTGGCGGTGTGCGCCAGCGCTGCCGGGTTCCTCGCAGACCTCGCTCAGCGTGACTCAACACGACCCGGCGACGCCTCCTGGGCGGAGGACCTCGCGGAGCAGTGGCGGTCCCATCGTGATCGCACGGCGGCGGACGCACAGGCCGGCGGTCCGGTGCTGCATCCGGTCACGATGGTCGAGGCGGTGGCCGACGCCGCGCCGACCGGCACGATCTTCGTCACCTCGCACGGCAACGTGGACTTCTGGGCCGACGAGACCCTCCGGGTCGACGGGGCCGGCAGCTACCTGCGGGCCGGGCAGAGCGGCACCCTGGGGGCCGAGATCCCGTACGGCGTCGCCGCCGCTCTGGCCACCGGGGAGCGCAGCATCGTGATCGTGGGCGACGGCGGCGCCGGCTACGCGATCGCCGAGCTGGACACCGCCGCCCGCTACGGCGGGAACGTGCTCGTGGTGGTCGCCGACGACCAGCAGTGGACCGCGATAGCGCTGCCGCAGGCCCGCCGGTTCGGCCGGGCCACCGAGCTCGACCTGGCCGGCCGTGACTGGGTCGCCGTGGCCACCGGTCTCGGCGCCCGGGCCCGCCGCGCCGACACCGCCGAGGCGGTGCGGGCAGCGGTGAAGGAGCTGCTCGCCGAGCCCGGGCCGGCCCTGCTGCACGTGCCGATCCGGGCGGTCGAGAGCCCTTACATGACCCACATCAGCAAGTGAACCCACGTCGAGAGCGAGAACAGCCAATGCACATCTTCCATCCGGGTGACGCGCCGCGGATCGAGCCCGCCGGACACTTCGGGCACCTCGAGGTCACCGACGTCGTCCCCCGCGAGCAGGGTCAGAACTTCGTCGCGCAGCTGTCCTACTGCCCACCCGGTGGCGGCGGGGAGAAGCACCACCACGACGAGGACGCCCAGCTGTTCTGCGTGGTGAAGGGCGAGCTCACCTTCGACACCGGCGAGGAGCGGTTCACCCTGCGCGAGCAGGAGGCGGTGCTGTTCCAGCCCGGCGAGCCGCACGCCACGCTGAACGAGAGCGACCAGGAGTCGGTCAGCCTGGTCGTCACGGTGAGGCGGGCATGACCAGAACCGCCGCCGCGCCGACCGCCGTCGAGTGGCTGACCCGGGACGGCAGCGGGCACGTCGCGAAGCCGACCGGCTCGACCCGGGACTTCCACCGGCGGCTGCCCGGCTACGCCGCCTCCCCGTTGGTCCGCGCCGACCGGATCGCCGACGAGCTCGGCCTCGGCCAGGTCTGGGTGAAGGACGAGTCCCAGCGGCTGGGGCTGCCGGCGTTCAAGATCCTCGGCGCCTCGTGGGCGACGTACCGGGCGTTGCAGCAACGCGCGGGCTTCGCCGACGACGCCTGGGAGGAGATCGGCGACCTGCGCCGCATCGTCGCCGACCGCACGCCGGTCCGCCGGCTGGCCGCGGCGACCGACGGCAACCACGGCCGGGCCGTGGCCCGGGTGGCCGGCTGGCTGGGGCTCGAGTCGTCGATCTTCGTGCCGACGGGGACCGCGGCCGCGCGGATCGAGGCGATCGCCTCGGAGGGTGCGACCGTGGAGGTGGTGAACGGCGGCTACGCGGACGCCGTCGCCCGTTCGGCGAAGGAGGCCGGCGACGACTGCCTGGTCATCTCCGACACCTCCTGGGAGGGGTACGAGGACGTGCCCGCAGCCGTGGTGGAGGGCTACAGCACGATCTTCGACGAGGCCGACGCACAGCTGGCCGAGGCCGGCGCGGAGCCCTTCGACGTGGTCGTGGTGCAGGTCGGCGTCGGGGCCCTCGCCGGGGCCGCCGCCCGGCGGTACCGGACCGAGGGGACCCCGCCGGTGCGGCTGGTGTGCGTCGAGCCGCTGGCCGCGGCCTGCACGCTGGTGTCGATGCAGCACGGGGAGCGGGTGAGCATCCCCGGTCCGCACGAGTCGATCATGGCCGGCCTGAACTGCGACACGCCCTCGCTGGTGGCCTGGCCGGACGTGTCCGCCGGCTTCGACGTGTTCCTCGCCGTCGGTGACGACGCCGCCCGCGAGGCGATGCGGGTGCTGGCCGCCAGCGGGCTGGTGTCGGGGGAGACCGGGGCCGCCGGGATGGCCGGCCTGACCGAGCTCTGCCGCGGCGCCGCACAAGAGGCCGGGAAGCAGCTCGGTCTGGGACCGTCCAGCCGGGTGCTGCTGATCTCCACCGAGGGGGCCACGGACCCGCAGGCCTACACCGAGATCGTCGGAACCACCGCTCAGGAAGTGGGTAAGCGCTCATGACCACCGATCACTTCCCCCTGGTCATCGACGGGGAGTACCTCAGCTCGGGTGAGGGCGGCACCGCGGAGTCGTTCGACCCCGCGACCGACCGCCCGTTCGCCAGCTTCGCCGTCGCCGGCACCGCCGAGGCGGACGCCGCGGTGCAGGCCGCCCGGCGGACCTTCGACACCGGTGTGTGGCGTGGCATGCGCCCGTACGAGCGGGGGCGGGTGCTGCTGCGCATCGCCGACGGCCTGATCCAGCGGCGGGACGAGTTGGCTGCGCTGCTCACCCGGGACAGCGGGAAGCCGCTGCGCGACGCCTACTGGGAGGTCGACTGCTCGGCCAGGTTCTTCGAGTTCTACGGCGGCTACTGCGACAAGATCCAGGGTGCGCAGATCCCGCTCGGCCCGGGCTGGACCGACTGGACCGTGCGCGAGCCGATCGGTGTGAGCGTGCACATCGTGCCGTGGAACTACCAGCTGCAGGTCGCCGTCCGCGGCGTCGCCCCGGCGCTGGCCGCCGGCTGCAGCGTCGTGGTCAAGCCGAGCATGGAGACCCCCGGTGGCATGGCCGACCTGGCCCGGATCGCCGAGCAGGCCGGTCTGCCGCCCGGCGTGCTCAACGTGGTCACCGGTCCGGGGTCGTCGATCGGCGATCACCTGGCCCGGCACACCGGCGTGGACCAGCTGACCTTCACCGGCTCGGTGGGGGCCGGGATCAAGGTGATCCAGGCGGCCGCCACCCACACCATCCCCACCAACATGGAGCTCGGCGGCAAGAGCCCCCAACTGGTGTTCGCCGATGCCGACCTGGACCGCACCATCCCGCAGCTGGTCACCGGCATGTACACCCACGCCGGCCAGGTGTGCAATGCCGGCACCCGGCTACTGGTCGAGGCCTCCGCCCACGACGAGGTGGTGTCCCGCCTGCACAAGGCGATCACCGACATGCGCCTGGGGCACGGGCTGGACGACCCCGACCTGGGCCCGGTGGTCAGCCGGCAGCAGCAGCAGGCGATCCAGGCCTACGTCGACATCGCCCACCAGGAGGGCACCGTGCTGGCCGGGGCCGAGCTGCCCGACTCGCCGGACCTGGCCGACGGCTACTTCGTCCGCCCGTACCTCGTCACCGGGTTGGACAACGACGACCGGGTGGCGCGGGAGGAGATCTTCGGCCCGCTGCTGGCGGTGATCCCGTTCGACGACGTCGAGCACGCGGTACGGATGGCCAACGACAGCGACTTCGGCCTGGTGGCCGGGGTCTTCACCACCAGCCTGCCCACCGCGATGCAGTGCGCCGAGCAGCTGACCGCCGGGCAGGTCTGGGTGAACGCGTTCGGCGTCGGCCTGGACGTGGAGTTCCCGTTCGGCGGCTACAAGCGCTCCGGGTTCGGTCGGGAAAAGGGTCTGGAGGCGCTGAACGCCTACCTGCAGATCAAGAACGTCTGCGTGGGGCACTGAGATGGGCGACGATCGCAGACTCGGGCTGATCGTTCCGTCGTCCAACACGGTTGCGGAGCGGGACTTCCGCCGGCTGCTGCCACCCGGTGTCGAGCTGCACACGGCCCGGATGTATCTCGCGGAGACCACCGCGGCGCAGGAGCAGGTGATGCTGGACCAGCACGCCCCGCAGGCGGCGGTGGACCTGGGCACGCTGCACCCCGAGCTGGTGGTCTTCTCCTGTACGAGTGCGGGGGCCCTGCTCGGGGTCGAGGGCGAACGCGAGCTGGAGCAACGGCTCGGCGAACTGAGCGGCGCGCCGATCGTCAGCACGAACGCCTCGGTCGCCGAACGACTCAAGGCGGTCGGCGTGCGCCGCGCGGTGGTGGTGACCGCCTACATCGACGAGCTCAACCGCGGCATCGCCGCCGGGCTGCAAGGCCGTGGCGTCGACGTGGTGCAGATCAGCGGCTTCGGCATCACCGACAACTTCGCGATCGCGGACGTCTCTCCGGCCGAGGTGGTGGACCGGGTCAAGGCCGAGGTGGCCGGCGCGGTCGCCGACGCGGACGGCCTGTTCGTGTCGTGCACGAATCTGCGCGCCGCGGAGGCGGCGGACCGGCTCGCGGGGCTGCTGGGCATCCCGGTGGTGACCAGCAACCTGGCCGCGGTGGATACGACACTGGCCCGGTTGGGGCTGCCGTCCACCGGAGTGGGGATGCCGTGAAGCCACCACCGTTCGAGTACGTGCGTGCGGAGAGCCTCGACCATGCGCTCGAGGTGCTGGCCGAGCACGGCGACGAGGCCAAGCCGGTGGCCGGCGGGCAGAGCCTGGTGCCGTTGCTGAACCTGCGGCTCGCGCGGCCCGAGGTTCTGGTGGACGTCAACCGGCTGCCGCTGGACCGGATCGAGACCGTCGACGGGTCGCTGCGCACCGGCGGTCTGGTCCGCCACCGGACGTTGTGCCTGGACCCCGCCGTGCAGGACGCCAACCCGTTGCTGCGCCGGGCGGCCGGCTACATCGGGCACACCGCGATCCGCAACCGCGGCACGACCGGCGGCAGCATCGCCCATGCCGACCCGGCAGCCGAGCTGTCGCTGGTGGCCGTCGTGTGCGACGCGACCATCGGGGTGCGGTCCGCCGAGTGGCAGCGGGAGGTGCCGGCCCGGGGCTTCTTTCACGGCCCGTTCATGACCGACCTGGCTCCCGAGGAGCTGATCGTCGGCGTGGACTGGCCCGCGCTCGGACCGGCGGACCGCTGGGGTTTCAGCGAGATCGCCGAACGGGCCGGCGACTTCGCGGACGCCGCGGCCGCCGTGTTGATCCGGGAGCGTCGAGCCGACGTGGCGGTGGCCGGCGTACCCGGATCCCCGCTGCTGCTTGAGGACGTGGGCCGCTGGCTGTCGGACGGTGAGAGCGGGGAGGACGGCCTGCGTGCGGTGGTCCGGGAGTCGCTCGCCGGTCTCGGGTCCGACGCTGTGCCGGCCCCGATCGCCCGGTTGGTGGAGCAGATGGTGGTCGACGCTGTCGGCCAGGCGACCGCGGACGCCCGTTCCGCAGCAAGGAGCGCACAGTGAAGGTCACGCTGACCGTCAACGGGACCGAGCACACCGTCGACGTGGAGCCGCGACGGCTGCTCTCCGACGTGCTGCGGCAAGACCTCGGCCTCTACGGCGTCCACCTCGGCTGTGAGCACGGGGTGTGCGGAGCCTGCACGGTGCTGGTGGACGGGCTGCCCAGCCGGTCCTGTCTGATGTTCGCGGCGATGGCCGAGGGCCACCAGATCACCACGGTGGAAGGTCTCGGCACCCCCGAGCGGATGCATCCGGTGCAGGAGGCGTTCTCCGAGGCGCACGGGCTGCAGTGCGGCTTCTGCACCCCGGGGTTCGTGCTCGCGGTGAGTGAGCTGGCCGGGCGTTCGGCCGAGCTGTCGGACGCGGAGCTGCGCGAGGAGCTGTCCGGCAACGTGTGCCGGTGCACCGGCTACGTCAACATCGTCAAGGCGGCCCGGCTGGCGGAGTCGCGGATGGGTGATGCGCAGTGACCGACCAGACGGTCGTGGACGAGCTGGCGACGGACGCGCTGGGCCCGCGGGGCCTGGTGGGCACCCGGATGCGACGCCGGGAGGACCCGCGGTTGACCACCGGGGCGGCCCGATACCTCGACGATCTGTCGGTGCCTGGGATGTTGCACGTGCGCTTGGTGCGCAGCAACATCGCGCACGGCCGCATCACGCGCGTCGCCCCGTCGGAGTGGGAGCCGATGCCGGAGGGCACGGTGTTGTTCACCGGCGCGGACTGCCGGGGCCTCCGGCTGGCCGCGGACGTGGACGACGACCGCTGGCAGCGGTCGAGCCAGCCGCTGCTGGCCGACGGGCGGGTACGTTTCGCCGGCGAGCCGGTGGCTGCGGTGCTGCACCCGGATCCGTACGTGGCCGAGGATGCCGCCGAGCTGGTCGAGGTCGACATCGAGGAGCTCCCGCCCCTGGTCGATCTGGAGCAGATCCTCGACACCGACACCGAGCCGATGCACGAGGGTTGGAAGGACAACGTCTTCGTGCAGCGTCGCCGTACCTTCGGCGACCTGGACGCGGCCCGCAGCCGCGGGCGGCACGTGATCCGCCGGGTGTTCCGCAACCACCGCCAGGCCGGGGTGCCGCTGGAGACCCGGGGCTGCCTGGCCGTACCCGCCCCGGCCGGCGACGGCGTCACGCTGTGGACGTCCTCGCAGATGCCGCACATGGTGCGCACTGTGGTCTCGCAGGTGCTCGGGCTGCCGGAGAGCAGCATCCGGGTCGTGGCCCCCGAGGTCGGCGGCGGGTTCGGCGTGAAGGGCCATGTGTTCACCGACGAGGTGCTCACCTGCTGGCTCGCGCTGCAGACCCGGCGGCCGGTGAAGTGGGTGGAGGATCGCAGCGAGCACCTGCTGGCGAGCATCCACGCCCGCGACCACCTGCACCTGGTGGAGGCGTTCGTGGACGACGACGCCAGGGTGCACGGCATCCGGCTGCAGGTGGTGGTGGACGCCGGTGCGTACTCGGTCTATCCGTGGACCGCGGGCAGCGACTCGGGCATGGTCGGCAAGGTCTTCCCCAGCGTGTACGACTTCCAGGACTACGAGGTGGAGGACCTGGCAGTCGCCACGAACAAGTGCCCGCTGGGCACCTACCGCGGGGTCGGCCGCCCGGCAGCGGTGTTCACGATGGAGCGGCTGATGGACGAGATCGCCGCGGAGCTGGGTGTCGACCGGGTGGAGGTCCGTCGTCGCAACATGGTCACCGAGTTTCCCTACCAGACGGCGAACGGGCTGCTCTACGACCCTGGGTCGTACGTCGAGTCGCTGGAGCTCGCCGCCAAGCAGGTGGGCTACCAGCCGCAGTCGGGCCGTTCCCGACCGGACCCGGACGCGGTCACTGCGGTCGGGATCGGCTTCGCCGCGTACAACGAGCAGACCGCGCACGGGACGCTGGACTTCGCCCTCCGCAAGACGCCGATCGAGGCCGGCTACCAGTCCACGACCGTGCGGATCGAGCCCGACGGGGCCGTGGTGGTGTTCACCGGCCTGCAGTCGCACGGGCAGGGCATGGAGACCACGCTCGCCCAAGTGGCCGCGGACGGGCTCGGGGTGCCGATCGAGACCGTGAAGGTCGTGCACGGGGACACCGGCAACAGCCCTTATGCGATGGGGACCTGGGGCAGCCGGGGGGCCGCACTCGGGGGCGGCTCCGTCGCCCGGGCCGCGGACGAGCTGCGGGCGAAGGTGCTGCACATCGGGGCGCACCTGCTGGAGGCGAGCCCGGACGACCTGGAGGTCGTCGACGGCTGGGTCGGCGTGCGCGGTGCGCCGTCCTCCCGCGTCAGCGTGGCCGAGGTGGCCTACGTGGCCAACCGGCGGCTGGAGCAGCTGCCGGCCGACACCAGCCCCGGGCTGGAGGCCACCGCACATATCGATGGCCCACCGCGGGGCACCTTCTCCAACACCTGTCACGCCGCGGTCGTGGAGGTGGACCGCACCACCGGCAAGGTGCACGTCCGTCGCTATGTCGTGGTGGAGGACTGCGGCACGATGATCAACCCGATGGTCGTCGACGGGCAGGTGCACGGCGGCGTGGCGCAGGGCATCGGGTCGGCGCTGCTGGAGGAGGTCCGGTACGGCGCGGACGGGCAGCCGCTGACCAGCACCTTCGTGGACTATCTGATGCCCACCACCACCGACGTACCGGACATCGAGGTCACCCACCTGTGCACGCCGTCTCCGTGGACCGAGAACGGGGTCAAGGGGATGGGGGAGGCCGGGGCGATCGGCCCGATGGCCGCGATCGCCAACGCGGTGGCGGATGCCCTCGGCATCGAGGTCTGGGAGACGCCGCTGCGGATGGAGCGGGTCGCGGCGCTGCTGGACGGGGCCTCCCCGCAGGGTTGGTGGGACCGGTGCAGCCGGTTGCGCCGGCTAGCTGGCTTCTGGGCCTGATCGGTTGAATATTCCGCGTGGTTCCCATTGACATCGTCTAAACATGTCAGCAATATGTTAGATGGAGAAAGGGGTGCCCAGATGCGGCTTCTACGCGTGTTGGCGGCGGGTTCGGCGATGGCACTGCTGGTGACTGCCTGCGGTGCCTCTGGCGGCGAAGAGGGGAGCGGGCCGACCAAGGTCAAGCTCGGCATGGCGGTGGAGAAGGACGCCGCCAACATGGCCTTCGTGGTGGCCGATCAGGAGGGGCTCTACGAGGAGTGCGGCCTCGATGTTGACGTGGTGTTCTTCCAGGGCGGTGGGGCGCTGATGCCGCCGCTCACCGTCGGCGAGGTCGACTACGGCTGGGTGGGCACCACCACGGTGCTGTCCGCGATCGAGGAGGGCGCCCCGCTGAAGACCATCGCCGAGGTCAACCAGACCGTCGCCGGCTGGGGCCTGGTGGTCCCCGAGGACTCCCCGATCCAGACGCTGGCCGACCTCAAGCCCGGGGTGAAGATCTCCTACACCTCCGAGGGCGCACTCTCGCAGTGGTTCGCGCTGTGGGCGATCAACGAGGCCGGCGTCCAGCCCGACCAGATGACCGGCGTCCCGCTCGGCGGCTCGGTCCCGGCGATCAGCACCGCGCTGAGCAAGGGTGACGTCGACGCCGCCGTGGTCCTGCTGCCCTGGGGCCAGATGCTGGAGAAGGACGGCATGCGGTGGGTCGCCAAGTTCGACGAGGAGTTGCCCGACCTGTCCTTCACCGGCCTGCACGCCTCCGAGAAGTCCCTGCAAGACACCGACACCGCGGCGAAGATGCTCGGCGCGTACCAGAACGCGGTGCAGTGGCTGAAGGACAACCCCGAGGACGCCAAGTCGTTCATCGAGGAGTTCTACTCGGTGGACGCCGACCTGGCCGGCACCATCTACGACCTCGTCGTCCCCGACTACAACCCGACCGGCGAGTTCTCCTCCGAGGACATGGACTACCTGATCAAGACCGTGAGCGAGATCCCCGGCTTCATCGAGGGGACGGTCACCTCCGACCAGGTGCTGCAGGAGATCGAGCCGGCCGACTGCTGAACCCCGACATCCGAGACGCCGGCCGGCTGACCGGTCGAGAACGGAGCGCCCATGCCACATCTGCGACTGTCCGACGGGGTGTCCTTGTACTACGAGGACTTCGGCTCCGGACGGCCCGTGGTGTTCGTACACGGTGGCGCCGCCACCCACGCGCTGTGGGAGCAGAACGTGTACGCGCTGGCCGACGAGTTCCGCACCATCACCTACGACCACCGCGGCGTCGGCGGCTCCGACAAGCCGCGCGACGGCTACACGGTGAACCGGCTGGCCGACGACCTGGCCGAGTTGGTGGAGCGGCTGGAGCTGTCGGACGTCACCTTGGTGAGCCACGGGTTCGGCGGGCACGTGGTGCTGCGCTGCCTGGCGCGGCATCCCGAGGTGGCCACCCGGGTGGCGCTGTGCGCGGCCGCCCCGTGGTACCTGGGCGAGAAGTCCGGCGCCGGAGGGTTCAGTGAGAGCTTCTTCTCCGGCCTCAACGACGGCATCGCCCGGAACAACCCGCAGGCCAACTGGGAGCTGTTCGAGCACTGGCTGTTCCACAAGGATCCCGGTCAGCCGATGAAGTTCGCCTGCCTGCAGCAGGCCCTGGCCTGGCCGGTGTACGTGTGGAAGCTGCTGGCGAAGGACCTGCCCAGCGCCGACCACCGGGAGTACCTGCCGGGCATCACCCAGCCGGCGCTGGTGCTGCACGGCGAGCACGATCGCAAGAACCGGTACGAGGGTGCGTTCTACCTGGCCGAGCACCTGCCGAACGCCCGGCTGGTGACCTTCCCGGACAGCGCGCACTGCCCGTTCTTCGAGGAGCTGGACACGTTCAACACCGTGCTGGCCGAGTTCGTGAGAGGCGAGCGGTGACCGTGACGGGTGCGATGGTGGAGCACCTGCCCGGGCACGAGCTGCGCGGCCGGATCGAGGTCAGCCAGCTGACCAAGCGGTACCGGACGCCGGACGGCGAGCTGCTGGCCCTGGACGACGTGTCGGTGGACATCCACCCCGGCGAGCTCGTCTCGGTCGTGGGCGCGTCCGGGTGCGGCAAGTCCACGCTGCTCAAGATCGTGGCCGGCCTGACCCCGGCCAGCATGGGTGAGGTGACCGTCGGCGGCAAGCCGGTGCGCGGGCCGAACCCCGACACCGTCGCGGTGGTCTTCCAAGAGGACGCGCTGCTGCCCTGGTACCGCATCGAGGACAACGTCGGTCTGGGGCTGGCCGCGCGCCGGGTCCGCAAGGCGGAGCGCACGGAACGCATCCGGGCCGCCCTGCACCGGGTCGGCCTGAGCGACTTCGGTCGTGCGTACCCTCGCGAGCTGTCCGGCGGCATGCGCCAGCGGGCGGCGCTCGCCCGCGGCCTGGTGCTGGAACCCGAGGTGATGCTGCTCGACGAGCCGTTCGCCGCGCTGGACGAGCAGAACCGCAACCTGATGGGCCAGGAGCTGCGTCAGCTGCACGCCCGGATCGGCGGCACCATGGTGATGGTCACGCACTCCCTGACCGAGGCGGTGCTGCTGTCCGACCGCGTGATCGCGCTGTCGTCGCGGCCCGGACGGGTCCGGCTGCTGCTCGACGTCGACCTGCCGGCGGAGCGCCCGGTGGAGCTGATCGACACGCCGCACTTCGCCCGGCTGCGGCACCAGCTGTGGTCGGAGCTGCAGGACGACTGGCTCGCGGAGGGCCATGCGGAGGGACCCCAGGCATGACCGCGCTCACCGTGAGCAGCGTCCGGTCGGCCGGGGTGCGGGTGCCGCTGGCGGCGCAGGTCGCCGCGGCCACCTGCTTGCTGCTGGCGGTCTGGGAGCTGTTGTCGCGCGCCACGGTGCTGGACCCGCGGTTGTTCTCCTCCCCGTCCCGGATCTGGACCACATTCCTGGAGCTGCAGGCGGCGGGCCAGATCTGGGGACACGTGGCGGTCACGCTGAAGGAGCTGCTGCTCGCCACCGCGCTGGTGATCGTCGTGGGCGGTCTGGTCGGGGTCGTGCTCGGGATCAGCCGGTTGTGGTTCCAGGTCACCTATGGGCCGATCGCGACGATCTTCGCCTTCCCCAAGGTGACGCTGTTCCCGATCTTCATCACCGCGCTGGGCTTCGGGATGTCGTCCAAGGTGCTGTTCGGGGCGCTGTTCGGGTTCTTCCCGCTGGTGATGGGCACGATGGTCGGCGTCCGCGGCGTCCGGATGATCCATCGCAACCTGTTCCAGGTCGTCGGCGCCGGCTTCTGGTTCCGGCTGACCCGGCTCTACCTGCCGGCGACGCTGCCGGCGTTCGTCGCGGCGCTGCGGATCGGCTACGTCTACGCCGGGATCGGCATCCTGCTCGCCGAGATGTTCGCGGCCGTGTCCGGGCTGGGCAACCGCATCATCGCGGCGGGCTACCAGCCAACACTCGACCAGTTCTGGGTGTACGTCGTGCTGTCCTCGCTGCTGTTGATGCTCGGTGCCGGGCTGATGCGCCTGGTCGAGCTGCGGCTGGCCGGCTGGCAGGAGCGCTGACATGGAGGAGACCGTTGGCCTCGGCCGCAAGCCGCTGCTGATCCAGCTGGGCCTGATCGCGCTGGTCGCGGTGGCCTGGGAGGTGCTCCCGCTGCTGCTCGGCCTCAACCCGCTGGTGCTGCCGCGGTTGAGTGCCGCGCTGTCCACGCTGACCGAGCCACTCACCGGCGACGGCTCGCTGCTCTACAACACCTGGGTGACCGTCAAGGAGGTCGCCGCCGCCTTCGCGATCGCCGCGGTCGCCGGCATCCTGGTCGGGGTGGTCGTCGGCCTGGTGCCGTGGCTGCGGCGGCTGGCGATGCCACTGCTCACCGCCGGGTTCGCGGTGCCGATCATGGTGCTGATCCCGTTGTTCCTGGTGTCGCTGGGGCTGGGGTCGCCGTCCAAGATCGCCTTCGGCGCGCTTTACGCGTTCTTCCCGGTGGTGTTCAACACCGTGGTCGGGGTCGGCGAGGTCGACCCCACCCATCGGTCGCTGGGCCGGGCGTTCGGGCTGTCCCGGGTGGGCATGCTGCGGCGGATCGTGCTGCGGTCGGCGGCCCGCGACATCCTGAACGGGCTGCAGACCGCGGTGGCCATCTCCATCATCGCGGTGATCAGCATCGAGATGTTCGGTTCCGTCGCCGGGCTGGGGTACCTGATCGAGAGTGCGGGCCAGCGGCTGCGGATCGACGAGGTCTACGGCCTGATCCTGGTCACGCTGGTGGTCGCGATGGGGTTGTTGTCGGTGGTCAAGCTGGCGGCCCGGGCGATCAACGTGCGGCTGGAGATGACCGCCGAGTAGGGCGTGGTTCAGGGCTCGACGGTCACCTTGATCGCCTCGCCGTTCTGCACGATCGAGAAGGCGTCCAGCACGCGGTCCAGCGGGATGTGCTCGGTGATCAGGTCCTGCACCGGGACCTGACCGGTGGCGATGTACTCCAGGGCTCGCTTGTTGTGCTCGGGCGCGGATCCGTTGGCGCCGTGGATGTGCAACTGCCGGTAGTGCACCAGGTTCGAGTCGCAGGTGATCGTCGGGTTGGTCTTGGGCAGCCCGCCGAAGAACGAGATGCGGCCGTTGCGGGCCGCCATCGAGATGGCCTGCTCCTGAGCGACATTGGCGGCGGTCGCGGTGATCACCACGTCGGCGCCGCGGCCGTCGGTCAGCTCCAGCACACGCTCGACGACGTTCACCTCGGCTCCGTTGATCGTCCCGTCCGGCTGCACCGCGTCCGCCGACATCTTCAGCCGGTCGGCGTTGACGTCGACCAGGTAGACCTTCCCGGCGCCGTGCACGCCGCGGACCAGCCGGATGTGCATGCAGCCGATCGGACCCGCGCCGAAGATGACCACGGTGTCGCCCTGATCGATGCCCAAGAGCTCCTGGGCGTTGATCGCGCAGGCGAGCGGCTCGGCCGCCGAGGCCTCGTCGAAGCCGACGTTGTCCGGGATCCGGTTGAGGCCGTCCACCGTGAGCACCTGGCGCGGCACGATCATGTACTCCGCGAAGCCGCCCTCGTACTGGTAGCCCATCGAGGTCTGGTTCTGGCAGACCGCCATCCAGCCCTTCTTGCACTCGTAGCACTCGCCGCAGGGCACCGCCGCGATCACCTGGACCCGGTCGCCCACCTGCCACTCGGAGCCGTACGTGGCGTTGACGTCGGCACCCACCTCGACCACCTCGCCGGCGATCTCGTGACCGGTGATCCGCGGGGGAGTCAGGTTCTGGTGGCCGTTGTGGAGGATCTTCACATCGGTGCCGCAGGTGGAGCAGTTGCGCACCCGCAGCTTGACCTCATCCGGCCCGCACTGGGGTTCGGGAACGTCCTCGAGGCGTACGTCCTCGGGGGCGTAGAAGCGCAGTGCCTTCATGGTTCCTCCTGGTCGTGGTGACCGACAGTTCCCCGCAACCGTACCATGGTTTCGTGTGTATTAACCTGCAAACATGTTGTTTCGTACCCTTGACTTGACGCTCTTGACGCGGTAAAACAAACCAATCACAGATTAACGTGGTCTCGATCACACAGACCACCACCACCGGCCCTGCCGGCTCCGGAGGAGAGAGGCCAGATGTCGACCACTACGCAGACGGAGGCGCCGCGCCGGTCGGTGCGCGTCCACGTGCAGAAGTTCGGCACCTTCTTGTCGAACATGGTGATGCCCAACATCGCGGCGTTCATCGCCTGGGGGCTGATCACCGCGCTGTTCATCGAGGCGGGGTGGCTCACCGGCCTGTTCGACTTCTGGGACGGCCCCGGGAGCTGGGTGGCCAAGATCGGCGGCTGGGGCGACTACGCCGGCGGCGGGATCGTCGGCCCGATGATCACCTACCTGCTGCCGCTGCTGATCGGCTACACCGGCGGCAAGATGCTCTACGACGTCCGCGGCGGGGTGGTCGGAGCGATCGCCACCATGGGCGTGATCACCGGCACCGACATCCCGATGTTCATGGGCGCCATGTTGATGGGTCCGCTCGGCGGCTGGAGCATGAAGCGGATCGACGCGATCTGGGACGGCAAGATCCGACCCGGCTTCGAGATGCTGGTGAACAACTTCTCCGCCGGTATCTGGGGCGGCATCCTGGCCGGGTTCGGGTTCTTCTTGGTCGGGCCGCTGGTCGAGGCGTTCAGCAACGTGGCCGAGCACGTCGTCGACATCCTCGTCGCCGACAACCTGCTGCCGTTGACCTCGCTGTTCATCGAGCCGGCCAAGGTGCTGTTCTTGAACAACGCGATCAACCACGGGGTGCTGACTCCGCTCGGCACCGCCCAGGCCGCCGAGGTCGGCAAGTCGGTGCTGTTCCTGCTGGAGGCCAACCCCGGGCCGGGCCTCGGGCTGCTGCTCGCCTACAGCGTGTTCGGCCGCGGCATGGCCAAGGGCTCTGCGCCCGGCGCCGCCATCATCCACTTCGTCGGCGGCATCCACGAGATCTACTTCCCGTACGTGTTGATGAAGCCGCGGCTGATCGTCGCGATGATCCTGGGCGGCATGACCGGCGTCGGCATCAACGTGGCGTTCGACTCCGGGCTGCGCGCCCCGGCCGCCCCCGGCTCGATCATCGCCGTGTACGCCCAGACCGCCAGCGACAGCTATGTCGGCGTCACCCTGTCCGTGGTCGGCGCGGTCGTGGTCACCTTCGTGGTCGCCTCGATCCTGCTGAAGCTGGACCGCAGCGAGGACGAGGACCTGGCGGCGGCCACCGCCAGCATGGAGGCGATGAAGGGCAAGAAGTCCGTGGCCTCCAGCGTGCTGGCCCCCGGTGGCGAGCATCAGGGCGCGATCCGCGACATCGTGTTCGCTTGCGACGCCGGAATGGGGTCCTCCGCGATGGGCGCCTCGGTGCTGCGCCGCAAGATCAAGGACGCCGGGTTCGCCGACGTGACCGTGGTCAACAAGGCGATCGCGAACCTGTCCGACGACCACGACCTGGTGGTCACCCACCAGGACCTGACCGAACGGGCCACCCAGCGCACACCCTCGGCTCGGCACGTGTCGGTGGAGAACTTCATGGGCTCGCCCCGCTACGACGAGATCGTCGAGTTGCTGCGGGTCACCAACGCCGGCGGTGAGGGTGGCGGTGCGGACACCGAGGCATCCGAGGTCGGGCCGGACGCGGACGACGAGGGATCGGCCGGAGTGCTGGACGAGTCCTCGATCGTGCTGACGGGCAGCGCGCAGACCCGCGACGACGCGATCACCGAGGCCGGTCGGCTGCTGGTCGAGGCCGGTGCCGTCGACGACGCGTACATCGACTCGATGCACGAGCGGGAGCAGTCGGTGTCCACGCATATGGGCAACCTGCTGGCGATCCCGCACGGCACCAACGAGGCCAAGCAGTCCATCCGACGGACGGCGATGTCGTTCGTGCGCTACCCGGACGGCATCGACTGGAACGGCAAGCAGGCGAAGTTCGTGATCGGCATCGCCGGGGTCGGCAACGAGCACCTCGCGCTGCTCGGCAAGATTGCCAAGGTGTTCGTCGACAAGGACCGGGTGGCCCAGCTCGAAGCCGCCCAGACGCCGGCCGAGATCACCAGCATCCTCGGCGCCATGGGCGAGGAGCGCGCGGGGGTCTGACCGGCACGAGACACCGGGACCCGAGAATGTATCGGGTCCCGGTGATCTCGAGGGAGGGTGCGATGTACGCCGAGGAGCGGCAGCAGGCGATCGCCGAGCTGGTGGCCAACGACGGCCGGATGTCGGTCAGCCAGCTGGCCGAGCGGTACGCCGTCACGACCGAGACGGTCCGCCGTGACCTATCCACCCTCGAACGCGCCGGCCTGGTCCGCCGCGTCCACGGCGGCGTCGTGCCGGCGGGTGCGCTGCGGGCGCTGGAGACCGCGCTGACCGACCGCGACCTGACCAACGCGGCGGAGAAGGACCGGATCGCCGCGGCCGCGCTCCGGTTCGTGCCGGAGGGCGGCTGGGTGCTGATCGATGCCGGCACCACGACCGCCCGGCTGGCGGCGCTGATCCCCCCGGAGCAGCGGGTCTCGGTGGTGACGCACGCGGTGCCGATCGCCGCTCGGCTGGCCGCGCACTCCCGGGCGCAGCTGCGGTTGTTGCCCGGCCGGGTGCGCTCCACGACGCAGGCCGCGGTGGGGGAGGAGACCGTCGACGCGGTCCGTCGGCTGCGCACCGACGTGGCCTTCGTCGGCACCAACGGCATCTCTGTCGGCCACGGCCTGTCCACCCCGGACCACAGCGAGGCGGCGGTCAAGCGGGCCATCGTGCAAAGCGCCCGTCGGGTGGTCGTGCTGGCCGACGCCGACAAGCTCGGCGAGGAGCTCCTGGTCCGCTTCGCCGAGCTGGGCGAGGTGCAGGTGCTGGTCACCGACGCTCGGGCGACCGCCGATCAGCGGCGACCGCTGGAGCAGGCCGGCATCGAGGTGGTGACCGCCTAACCTGCCGGTGGCAGCATCGAAGATATGCCGAGCAGCGCGACCGATCACTCCGATCGTCGCCGTCGGCCTCGGGGTGGCAGGTACGCCGGGCTGCGCGCATCGATCGGTCGGCACCCGGCCGACGTCGTGCGGATGGCGATCGCGACCGGCATCGTGTTCGCCTGCCTGTTCATCGCCTGGGCGCCGGGAACCAACCCGGTCGAGGCCGCCATCTTCGCCGAGCTGGAACGGATCCCCGCCGCGTCGCTGCGGCTGTGGCAGGTGTTCACCTGGGCAGGCGGCTGGCCGGGCATCGTGGTGTCGGCCGGCCTCGCCCTCTATGCCGGTCGGCTGCGGCTCGGCACCTCCCTCGCGGCCGCGGGAACGACCGCGTGGGTGCTGGCCGCGGTGCTGCAGTGGGTGACGCCCGACCGGCCGGTGCCTGCGGAGCTGGTGACGGTGCTCCGCGCCCCGCCGACCGGAGCGTTCGACTTCCCCGCCGTCCAGGTCGCGGTGGTCACCGCCCTGGCCGGCGTCGGCACCCCGTACCTCGGCCGCAGCGGTCGCTACCTGGCCTGGACGCTGGTGGTGCTGGTCGGCGTCGCCGAGGTGTTCTTGGGCACCAACCTGCCGGTCGGTGTCCTCGCCGGGGCCGCGCTGGGCTGGGGCACCGCGGCGTTGTACCACGTCCTCCTCGGCGCACCCGGACGTCGGACCAGCGAGCAGTCGGTCAAGCTGGCGCTGGCCACGGTGGGCCTGGGCGGTGCTCAGGTGCAGCCGGTGCCACGCCGGCTCCTACGCCCCGAGCTGTACGCGATCACGACCGCCGAAGGGGAGCAGATGCAGCTGCGCGTGGTCCGGCGGATGCACCGCCGCGCCGGGCCGGCCTACAAGCTGCGGCGGCTGCTCGCGTCGGTCGAGGTGCAGGACGAGCCCGGACTCTCGACTCCGCGTCACGAGGTGGAGCACGAGGCGTACGTGACCCTGCTGGCGGAGCGGGCCGGTATCGGCACGCTGCCGGTGGTATGCGCCGGTGAGATCCGGCACGGCCCCGCCTTCCTCGTCCGTCGTCGCGTCGAGGGCAGGTTGTTGTCCGGTTGTGCCTCGGACGAGGTGGACGACCGGATGGTGGACCGGCTGTGGCAGGACGTACTGGCGCTCGGCGCCGTGCACGTGGGACACCACGACCTGCGTGGCAAGAAGATCCTGATCGACGCCGACGGCCGCCCGCGGATCACCGACTTCACGTTCAGCCGGGTCGGCGGCCCGGGCAGCCAGCAGCAGGAGGACATCGCCGACCTGCTGGTGACCCTGGTCTCGGTCGTCGGCACCCGGCGGGCGATCGACAGCGCGATCCGGAACGTGCCGCGCCGGATGCTGGTCGACGCGCTGCCCAAGCTGCAGTGGCTGGCGGTGCACCAGCGGCTGCGCCGGCAGTTGGACAACGACCGGGTGGTGCTCGCCGAGCTGCGCGAGAGCCTGGCCGAGCGGTTGGACTGCCCGCCGCCACCTTTCCGGTCACCCGTCCGGCCGGTCACCCTCGCCGTGATGCTGGCGGTCGGACTCGCCGTGTACCTGCTGCTTCCGCAGCTGTCCAGCATCGACGAGGTGCTGGCCTCGCTGCGGCGGGCGGACTGGCGCTGGATCGCGGTCGCGGTGGCCACCGGGCTGCTGGGGGTGGTGGCGTCCGGCATCTCCATCCTCGGCTCCAGCCAGCAGCGGCTGCCGTTCTGGAAGACCATGGCTGTCCAGCTCGCGGCCGCGTTCACCGGACGCACGACCGTCGGCGGGATCGGGTTCTACGGCATCAACATCGTCTACCTGGAGCGGCTCGGGCTGCGCCGCGCACAGGCGGTCGGTGTGGTGTTCCTGAACCGGACGATCGTGGGCATCGTGACCGGGGTGGCGACGGTGCTCGGCCTGCTGGTTGTGGGCAGAGCGGTACCGGTCGGGGAGCTGCGGGTCCCGGGTTGGCCGGTCCTGTTGGCCGCAGCGCTGGTGCTGGTGGGCGTGGTCTTGGTGCTCGCGTCCCCGTGGGGTCGGCGCCGAATGTGGCGGCCGATGCTCGCGTTCTCGCGGGAACTGATGTCGGAGCTGGTTCCGACCGTGCGCAACCCGGTCCGCACGCTGCAACTGTTCGGTGGCTCGGTGCTGTTCATCGGGCTGCAGGCACTCGGGCTGGCGGCCACGCTCGCCGCGTTCAACCCCGACTTCGACTGGCTGGCGGTGCTGGCCGTCTACGTGGTCGGCTCGACCCTGGGCCAGTTGGCGCCGACGCCCGGTGGCCTGGGCACGGTCGAGGCCGCGACCGTGGCCGGCATGGCCGCCGTCGGTGTCAGCCCGACCGCAGCGGTGGCGGCGGTGCTGGCGTCCCGGGTCCTGACGTTCTGGCTGCCCGCGCTGCCCGGCATCGTGGCGTTCCGGCTGCTGCAGCACCACGAGGTCGTCTGAGCGACCTCTGGGACGGGTACGTTTCCACCATGTCCTCCCCACATGAGGCGGGCGATCCGGCACCTCAGGGGGATGCCGAGGAGCGGCTGCGCAAACTCGAGGCGATCACGGACACCGGACTGTCCCGGCTGGCCGTGGACGAGCTGGTCGAGGAACTGCTCGACCGCACCCGGGACCTGCTGTGCGCCGACACCGCGGCCGTGCTGTTGATGGACGACTCCAAGCAGTT
Source organism: uncultured Nocardioidaceae bacterium (assembly GCA_964571285.1). Taxonomy (GTDB): domain Bacteria; phylum Actinomycetota; class Actinomycetes; order Propionibacteriales; family Nocardioidaceae; genus CAZNCE01. Next base: position 31,045 of record CAZNCE010000005.1, read on the forward strand.
CCTGCTCGCCTGCTACGCCCGCGGTCTCGAGGAGGAGGTGCGGCAAGGGTCCCGGGTGCCGCTCGGCCACGGGTTCGCCGGCACCATCGCCCAGACCAGGCGGCCGGTGAGCATCGAGGTGAACGACCGGACCGTGATCAACCCGGTGCTGCTGCGCAAGGGCGTGCGCTCCATGCTCGGCGTGCCGCTGCTCGGCGAGGACACCGTGCTGGGCGTGCTGCACGTCGGAACGCTGCACCGCCGCGAGTTCACCGAGGACGACGTCGAGCTGTTGCAGCAGGTGGCCGACCGGGTGGCCCTGGCCATGCGGGCCGCCGACGCCCGGGTGGAGCGGGCGGCGGCGATCACCGTGCAGCGGACGCTCGCGCCGCAGCGACTCCCCGAGGTGCCCGGTCTCGACCTGGCGGCCCGCTACGTACCCGGCAGCATCGAAGGCGTGGGCGGCGACTGGTACGACGTGTTCCCGCTGCCCGACGGCAGGTTCGGCATCGCGCTGGGCGACGTGATGGGTCATGGCGTGCGTGCGGCGTCGGTGATGGCTCGGATGCGAGGCGCGGTGCGCGCGTACGCGTTGGAGGATCCCGAGCCGGGTCGAGTGCTGGAGCGGCTGGACCGGATGGTGCAGCACTTCGAGCCCGGACAGACGGCCACCATCGTCTTTGCCGTCCTGCAGCCCCGGACCGGCGAGCTGCGCCTCGCCTCGGCCGGGCACATGCCGCCGGTGCTGGTCCCTGCCGACGGGACGTCCGAGTGGCTCGAGCACCACCCGGACCTGCTGCTCGGTGTGCTGGCGGACGTGCGACGACGCAGTACGGCGGTGCGGATGACGCCGGGCACGGTGCTCGGTCTCTACACCGACGGCCTGGTGGAACGGCGTGGCGCCGACCTGAACGGGGAGCTGGAGCGGCTGCGCAAGCTGCTCGGCGCCGACCTGCCGTCGGCGGACGCGATCTGCGCCGAGGTGATGGGTGCCCTGATCGGGGAGGCCCGCGCCGAGGATGACGTGGCGCTGCTGGTGCTGCGGCGTCCCGTGCTCACCGGCTGACCGTGCCGGTCACACCTTCCGGCGGTAGACCCACATGGTCAGCGGGCCGAACACGGCAACCAGTGCGGCGCAGGTGACGAACACCATCGCGATGTCTCCGGCCACCACACCGCCGTGCATCAGGCCCCGGGTGGCCGACACCAGGATGGAGATCGGGTTCACCTCGACGAAGCCCTGCAGCCAGCCGGGCAGGGTCTCCGGCGGCACGAACACGTTGCTCACGAAGGTCAGCGGGAACATCACCATGTTGCTGACGGCGAACACCGCGTTGTCGGAGCGGACCAGCAGGCCGACCAGGGTCCACACCCAGGACAGGCTGAACGCGAAGACCAGCAGCAGCAGCCAGGCCTGCGCCACGCCGAGCACACCCGCGTCGGGCCGGAACCCGAGGACGAGCCCGAGACCCAGCACGATCGCCGTCGCCAGCGTGTAGCGCACCGCGTCCGCGAGCAGCGGTCCGACGATGGTTGCCGGGCGCCAGATCGGGAGTGACTTGAACCGGTCGTGCACGCCGCGCTGGATGTCGCGGTTCAGCGTCAGCCCGGTGTACATGGTGATCCAGGTGACCGTCATGACCAGGATCCCGGGCAGCACCTGTTGCAGGTACGCGCCGGTCGACCCCGCCACGGCTCCGCCGAACAGGTACGTGAACATCAGCAGGAACATGATCGGGAACGCGGTCACGTCGAACAGCTGCTCGGGCACGTGCTTGATCTTCAGCATCGCGCGCCACCAGAACGTCATCGACTCCGACAGCGGCCCGGACCGGGGCGGGCGGCTGCCCGCGAGCGCGCCGCGGACGGCGTCCGGCCGGACGATGTCGGACGGCGTGGTCGCGGTCACTGTGTCGCTCCCTCGGGCTGCGGCGTCGGCGGCTGCTCGGTGGCGTCGAGGTCCTCGGCCGGCCTGCCGGTCAGCGCGAGGAACACCTCGTCCAGGCTGGGCTGGCCGAGTGCGAAGTTCTCCACGCCGATGCCCTCCCGGGACAGGCCGGTGAGCGCATAGGCCACCACCTCGGGATCGGACACCCGCGCGGACAGGGCGCTCGGGTCGGCGTGCAACTGCACTGGAACCTCGAGGATCTGGGCCAGGACCGACTCCGCCGCCGGGCGCTGGCCGGCGTCGAGCAGCCGTACGTGCAGCGCACCGCTGCCGACCGACGCCTTCAGCTGCCCGCTCGTACCCTCTGCGATGACCTTGCCGTGGTCGATCACCGCGATCCGGTCGGCCAACTGGTCGGCCTCGTCCAGGTACTGCGTGGTGAGCAACACGGTGGTGCCGGACGCGACCATGGCCCGGACGATGTCCCAGACCTGGTTGCGGCTGCGCGGATCCAGGCCGGTGGTCGGCTCGTCCAGGAAGACCAGGTCCGGCGTGACCACGATGCTGGCGGCGATGTCGATCCGGCGCCGCATGCCGCCGGAGTACTTCTTCACCTGCCGGCCCGCCGCCTCGACGAGCCCGAAGGCGTCGAGCAGGTCGGTGGCTCGGGCTCGGGCCGCCTGGCGGGAGTAGCCCCACAGCCGGGCCAGCAGCACCAGGTTCTCGTGCCCGGTGAGGTCCTCGTCGACCGAGGCGAACTGCCCGGTCATGCTGACCCGGTTGCGCACCGCCGCCGCCTCGGTCACGACATCATGCCCGAACACCCGCGCGGTTCCCGCGGTCGGCTTGAGCAGGGTGGCCAGGATGCGGATCGCGGTGGTCTTGCCGGCGCCGTTGGGGCCGAGCAGTCCGTACACGGCGCCCGCCGGCACCGCCAGGTCCACGCCGTCCAGCGCTCGCGTCGACCCGAAGTGCCGGGCCAGCCCGCTGGTCTCGATGGCCGGCTGCGGTGGTCTCATGGGCCCCGCTCCTCCTGTCGCCGTGGCCGCGCTCGTGGTTTCCATTAGGGCCTGATGGCCGTTCCTCCGCAACCGGATTTCGGTCGGCCGGTCTGTGGATCGCCGATAATCGGCGTGGTGTGTGGTCGGCGCGCCGACCGATCGACGTGCCCTGGTGGCTGGTGCGGGAACTTCCGTCGGCCCCGGTTCGGCCGGGCACCCACCCCTAGGGAGCGCCCTGCCGGCCGTGCGTCCGCGGCGGGTCGTACCCACCCTCGGGTGGCACCATCTCCGCCCGGACACCGAGCAGCCGGATCGGGCGTGGGTCGTCCAGCCGCTGCAGCAGGTCCAGTGCGGTCGCGGCGATGACGTCCGCGTCGAAGGTCGGCTCGGGAAGCTTGCGGCTCCGGTTCACCGTGAAGAACGGGGCGAACCGCACCTTGAGGAACACCCGTACCCCGGCCCGCCCCTCCCGCCGGATGTCCGCCACGACGTGTTCGGCGAGCCGGTGCAGCGCCGCGGCGACCTCCTCCGGGGCGCTCAGGTTCTGCTGATAGGTCTCCTCGCGGCCGTGGGCGCGCGCCACCCACGGGGTGTCGTCGACGCGCGCGCTGCCGGCGCCCTTGCCGAGTCGGCCGATGTGCGGGCCGGTGTTCGGGCCGAACTCCGTAGCCAGCGGCTCGTCCGCTGACTCGGCGAGCTGGCGGACGGTGCGGATGCCCAGGCCCGCCAGCCGCTGCGCGATCCGGTTGCCGACCCCCCACAGGGCGGTCACCGGCCGGTCGCCCATCACCGCGAGCCAGTTGTCCCTCGTGAGCCGGTAGACGCCGCGGGGCTTGGCGAACCTGGTGGCGACCTTGGCCCGGATCTTCGTGTCCCCGATCCCGACCGAGCAGTGCAGCCGGGTGTCCGCCAGCACCGCTGCCTGCAGCGCCCGGGCGGTCGCCTCCGGGTCGTCGACGTCGATCCCGACGAACGCCTCGTCCCAGCCCAGCAGCTCGACCACCGTCCCGGGGTACGTCCGCAGCGTCTGCATCACCTGCGCCGAGGCCGCCTCGTACACCGGGAAGTCCACCGGCAGGAACACCGCGTCGGGACACCGGCGCACCGCCGTCTTGAGCGGCATCCCGGACCGGATGCCGTACTCCCGCGCCTCGTACGAAGCCGTCGAGACCACTGCCCGCTCGGTCGGGTCGCCCCGGCCGCCGACCACCACCGGCTTGCCCGCCAGTTCCGGCCGGCGCAGGATCTCCACGGCCGCCAGGAACTGGTCCATGTCCACGTGCAGCACCCACCGGGTCATGGGTCAATCCTGGGGCACCGGGCGACCGGTCGCCCGCGGGTTAGCCGCCGTGGGCAGGACCTCGATCGCGGCCAGCCCCCCGCAGACAGGTGAGTGTCTTGCCCGCTCAGCGGTGAAGTTTTGGCGGCTCAGCGGTGAAGTTTTGGCCGCTCGCGGGGAAGTTTTGGCGGCTCACCGATTGGGCGGGGTCAGTCGAGGAGGTGGTCCAGCACCCGGCCCATCACCGCCGTCCGCTCCTCCTGCGTCGAGATGCCCTCCAGTCCGAAGCCCATCAGCACCGAGTCGGGGGTGCTGATCGTCGCGCCGACCGGGAAGCCGGACGCGTCGGTGAGCAGCCAGTTGTTCGCGTTGGGGCCGCTGCCGGGCGGCGGCCCGGTGACCTCCCAGCCGTCGAGCCCGGTCTCGAACGAGGTGCTGGTGCCGTCCGGCAGCGTCACGTCGTCGACGAACACACCGAGGTTCTGGGTCGCCCAGTCACTGGCGTAGGCGATCGAGACCTCGACGGTCTGCCCGGACCACGCCGACAGGTCGACCTCCCACTCCTGCCAACCGCCGGAGTTGCCGTTGGACGAGTTCCACTCGCCCGTGGTGCCGGTCGGCGTGCAGCTGCCGTCGGCGTTCAGCGTCTGGTAGTGGTCCAGCTGCGGGTGCAGCTCGCGCCAGCCGGCGGCGCAGCTGTCACCGGGCGAGGTGCCGGTGTGCCCGTTCAGGTCCGGCAGCGTGGTCCAGTCGTCCTCGCCGGCCGTTCGCGCCTCCACGAACAGCTGGTCCCAGTTGGCCTCGACGTCGTACGAGGTCCAGAACGACAGGGTTCCGCCGGCGTCCGGCACCTCGATCTCGCGGGTCAGCCGCTTGTACGACACGTCCGCGATCTGCGAGTAGACGTAGTTCTCGCCGGTGTGCGGGTCGAACGGGCCGCCCGGCTTGTCCCAGCGGGCGGATGCCCAGCTCTCGAACTGCGGGAAGTCGGCGAGCGGCAGGATGCCGCTGGTCGCGATGAACGACGACGTCGAGTCCTGGTTGTCCGCGGAGTCGCCGCCGTTCAGGCCCCACGCCAGGGCTGCGAACGGGGTGTCGATGCCGTTGACGCCGTACGCCTCGCCGGTTGCGGGGTCGATGCCGTCGCCCAGCACCGCGAGGTAGCCACCGAAGTAGTACTGCAGCACGTCGTTGATGCCGTCGCCCGATCCGCGCAGCGCCAGGCAGCGCCGCGGGTCGACGTCCGGCGGTCGCGGGCTGCACTGGATCTCACCCTGCGGGTCGTAGAGCTGGGTGCCGACGTTGCCGGTGTACTGCTCGCCGGCCCAGTCGCCGGTGTAGAGCAGCTTGCCGCCGGTGTTCAGGTAGTCGCGGAACTCCAGGATCTCGTCCATCGCCAGCCGGTCGGCGTTGCCCGCGCCCCAGCCGGCCGGCCGGGTGACGATGTCGTCTCCGGTGTACCAGATCACAGCGTCGTAGTGGCCGAGCACGCCGAGGCTGTCCGGGGCGGTGCGGTCCAGGGCGTCCACGTCGTACACGTCCGCGTCGACGCCGTTGGCGGCCAGCGCGTCCAGGTAGTAGTCGAGGTAGTGCGGTCCCGGCGCCTGGTCGGGAGAGGAGCCGGTGTAGTCCTCCGCGGCGACCACCAGCACCCGGTTGCCGGTCTCGGAGACGGCCCGGTAGGTGAACGCCTCGCTGCGTTCACCGCCGCCGGTGAACCAGACGCGCACCCGGTCCCCGGGCTCGGTGCCGGTGACCTCACCGACCATCCGGTGGTAGTAGACGTCGGCGGGGGTGTAGCGCTCGCCGCCCGACCACTCGGTCGTGGACTTGCTGTGCACCGGCCCGCCGTTGATCCGGTACTTCAGCGTCACCGCGCCCAGCGATCGCTTCGCCAGCACCTGCACCGGCTGCGGATCGCCGTACGAACGCTCGAAGGTGAAGCTGACCCCGGGGATGCCGGCCTTGTAGGGGTCGTCGCTGTCCAGGTAGAACGGCTTGGTCTCGATCCCGAGCGACGACTGGGGGTCGTCCGGGTCGGGGGCCGACTTCGCCACCGACAGGGCGAACGGCAACACTCGGTCGAACTCCTGCTGGACCAGCTCCGGGTCGTCGGGGAACACGAACCCGCAGCCGTCGCAGCCCTCGGACAGCTCCGGCGTCCAGGCCAGCGCGCCGGTGGCCACATGGGCGTAGTCGGTGGTCTCACCGTTGGTCACGTACAGCACGTCCGAGCTCAGGCCCGGGTGGAACTCGGGGATCGCCGGCTTGTCCAGGTTGCCGGACAGCGCGTAGTAGATCGGGTCGTCCGCGGTGGGGGTGCCGATCTGCCAGCCCTCCGCGTAGAGCAGCCACTGGCCGGCCGAGTGCCAGTTCACCTGGAACGCGAACCCGATCCGGTCCAGCAGCCCCTTCAGCGCCTGGGTCTCCGGCTCGGACACCGGCGCCGGCCCGCGGTAGGTCTCGCTGGACGGCACCGAGGACGAGCCCTCCTCGTCGTAGCCCCAGTGGTTCGGGAAGTTGCGGTTCAGGTCGACGCCGTCGCCGAACGCGGTCTCGCCGTCTCCGTTGTTGTCGCGCAGGTTCTTGCGCCACAGCCGCTCGTGCTCGAACGTGTACTGGTAGCCGTCCGGGTTGGCCACCGGGACGAACCACAGTTCGGTGCGTCGCAGCAGGTTCTTGACCTCGCGGTCGTTGGCCAGCCACCGGTCGACGTACCAGTGCATCAGCCGGCGGTCGACCTCGGCCGCGATCCACTCCCGGGCGTGCTGGGTGGCGCTGTAGAGCACCGCCGGCCGACGGCCGTCCCGGACGCCGCGGGCGCCCTGGGTGAGCTTGATCGCCAGCAGGTCACGGCCCTGGACGGTGGTGCCGATCTTGACCAGTTTCGCGATCTGCGGGTTGCGCCGAGCCAGCTCCCGCATCTGGTCGGCGATGCCGCCTGGCTCGTCGTACGAGCGCCACACGGTGTAGCCGTTCTCGGCCTGGGCCGTGGCGAACTGCTGCACCGTCTGCCCGCCGCGGACCCGGGTCAGCCGCGGCTGGATGCCCTGCTCGCGCAGCTTGTCGCGCTGCTTGTCGGTGAGCACCAGGTCGACCTCGATGCCCGCGGCGGTCCGGCGCTGCCCGGACACGTCGTAGCCCTGGCCGGCCAGCTGTGTCAGCTGGTCGGACGAGACCAGCGCGTGGTACGCCTCCAGCTCGTGCCGGTCGTTGGACGCCCCGGGGGCGGGGGCTCCGGTGGCCCCGGGCGACATCAACGCCAGGGTGACGAGTGCAGCGATGACCAGGAACAGTGAACGTCGCATGGTGACCCCCGACGAGACCCGGAACCGTGACGACAATCTTGCAGTCCCCACGGCGGACCGCAACCGTTCGTGCTCACAATGTTCCTGTCTGTCCCGTACGTCCGCGCGTCGTCGATGATCCGCCCGGGCGACTCGTCGGGCGCCCCGCTCAGGCGAACAGCGTCTCCCCGATGAACCCGCCGCGTGGCACCCCCGGCGGCACCGCGAACAGGCCCGATCCGGTGTGCTTCAGGTACTCCATCAGTCCGTCGTCGCGGGACAGCTTGTTCTGCACGGGGACGTACTGGGTGTCCGGATCCCGCACGTACACGATGAAGAACAGCCCCGCGTCCAGCCGGCCCAGCGCGTCGTTCCCGTCGGTGAAGTTGTAGCCGCGCCGCAGCATCCGGACGCCGCCGTTGTGGCTGGGGTGGGCCAGCCGGACATGGGCGTCCAGCGGGATCAGCGGCTTGCCGTCCGTGCCGCGCAGGCCGAAGTCGGGGTCGCTGAACTCGGTGCCGCCGGACAGCGGCGCACCCTCCTTGCGGTCCCGTCCGATCAGCCCCTCCTGCTCCCGCAACGAGGTGCGGTCCCAGGTCTCGATGGACATGCTGATCCGCCGGGCCACCAGGTAGCTGCCGCCGGCGAGCCAATCGGCGCGCGGATCGTCGCCAGGGGAGACCCAGACGTGGTCCTCGGTCGCCGGGTCCTCGGCCTTCAGGTTGGCCGTGCCGTCCTTGAACCCGAACAGGTTCCTCGGGGTCTGCTGCGCGGTTGACGTGCTGGACGTGCGGCCGAAGCCGAGCTGCGCCCATCGGAGGGCGGCGGTGCCGAACGCGATCCGGGACAGGTTCCGTACCGCGTGCACGGCGACCTGCGGGTCGTCCGCGCACGCCTGGACACACAGGTCTCCGTCGCTGCGGGCCGGGTCCAGATCGTCCGCCGGGAAGTGCGGCAGCCGCCGCAGCGCCTTCGGCCGGCGGTCGGCGATGCCGAACCGGTCCTTGCCCGCCCGGTCGCGGAACAGCGACGGGCCGAACCCGAAGGTCAGCGTCAGCCCGGACGGCGGCAGCCCGAGCGCCTCCCCGGTGTCGACCGGCGGGGCCTCGTACGGGGCGGGCTCGCCGCCGCCGACCGGCTCGCCACGGGTCAGGTAGGCCGCGGCGTCGGTCCACGCCTGCAGCAGCGCGACCAGGTCGGCGCGGCCCGACGTGGTCAGGTCGAAGGCGGCGAAGTGCAACCGGTCCTGCGCCGGAGTCAGGATCCCGGCCTGGTGCCGCCCGTGGAACGCGTAGGTGGACGGCCGGGCCGGCTCCTCGTCCCCCCGCGCGACCTGGAAACCCCCGGCGAATCCGGCCGCGCCGACCGCCGCCCCGGCCCCCGCCAGGCCGAGGAAGTGTCGCCGGTTGATCCCGGCCATGTCAGCGGGTCACAGTGCCACCGCGGCGGTCAGCTGCGACAGCGGCTCGGACAGTGCGTTCACGGCGTCGGAGAGCTCCTTCACCTGCTCCTGCGACAGTTTCTCGTACGAGACGAAGCCGTCCTTCCCGGTGCGGTACTGGTCGAGCAGCTTCTGCAGGTCGGCGAACCGCTGGTCCAGCTCGGTGGCCAGCTCGGGGTCCTTCTGTTCGAGCGCCGCCCGCAGCCCCTCGAAGGCGACCCGGGCGCCGTCCACGTTGGCCTGGAAGTCGTAGAGGTCGGTGTGCGACCAGGCCTCCTCCTCGCCGGTGACCTTCCCGGTGGCTACCTCGTCCAGCAGGCTCTTGGCACCGTTGCCGATCTGGTCGACGGTGAACTCGATGGTCTGTACCCGGTCCAGCAGCTCCTCGGTGTCCGCCAGCAACTGGTCGGCGTACTCGACCCGCTCCGCCTGGCTCAGCGGCTGGTACCCGGACTCCGGTGGCCACAGGTCCTTCTCCAACAGGTGCCAGCCGGTCCACTTCTGGCCTTCCTCCAGGTCGGCCTCCCGCAGGTCCATCCGCGGGTCCAGGTCGCCGAAGGACTCCGCCACCGGCTCGATCCGCTCCCAGTGCACACGGACCCGCGGGTAGAGCTGGCGCGCCCGGTCGTCGTTGCCGGCCTTGTAGGCCGCCACGAACTCCTTGGTGCCGGCCAGCAGCTGCTCGGACTGGTCGCGGACGTACGCGGCGTACTGCGCGTTGGCGGTGTCGATCGTCTCCTGGTCGACACCCTGGATGGCGTCGTCTCCCTCGGACTCGGTCACGGTGAAGTCGTGCCGGATCCCGTCGCCCTTCATGCCGGGCTTGCAGGCGGTCACGTAGTCGCCGGCGGGTGCCCGGACCACCAGGTTGCGGGTCAGCCCGGGACCGATGTTCTCCACTTCGCCGACGATGCGCAGCCCGTCCTCGCCGTACAGGTAGAACTCGGTGACCTGGTTCCCCTCGTTCTTGACCTCGAAGACCAGGTGACCGGCGGGAGCGGTGTCGGTGGCGACGTCGCAGACGTCGTCGGTCGAGCTGACCGCGATCGCGTCGTCGCCCTCGGCTCCGTCGCCGGAGGTGTTCGAGGTGCAGGCTGCGGCCAGCGGGAGCGCGAGAACGGCGGCCAGGCCGGTGCCGAGCGCGGTGCGAATCTTCACGGGCGTTCGTCCTTGGGTACGAGGGTCAGGGGTCGGTCGGGCGGGCGTGGTCTCAGGTGTGGTCAGGAAGAGCTGCTGGTCGGCACGGTCCGCGCCGGCGCCGGCGCCGGCGGTTTGCGCACCCGGTGCACGAAGACGGGCATCGCGACCGCGACGTAGGACACCCAGGCGGTCAGCTCCAGCCAGGTGGTGGCGGGGGAGAAGTTGAAGGTCCCCTTGAGCAGGGTGCCGAACCACGAGCCGGGCGGGATCTGCTCGCTGACGTCGAAGGCCAGGTTGTGCAGGCCGGGCAGGATGCCTGCCTCCTGCAGGTCGTGGATCCCGTACGACAACACCCCGGCCGCGACCAGGATCAAGATGGCGCCGGTCCAGGTGAAGAACCGGCCGAGGTTGAGCTTCAGCGCCCCGCGGTAGAACAGGTAACCGAGCAGCACGGCGGTGAGCAGGCCCAGCAGCGCGCCGAGCAGCGGGACGGTCGTCGAGCCGGCCTCGGAGCTGGCGGCCTGCGTGGCCGCCCACAGGAACAGCGCGGTCTCGAGCCCCTCACGGCCGACGGCGAGCATGGCGACCACGACCAGGCTGGCGCGTCCGGCCTCGGCCGCTCGGTCCACCTGGCCGCGCAGCTCGGTGGAGAGCGTGCGGGCCGAGGTGGCCATCCACATGACCATCCAGGTGACGAAGCCGACCGCGATGATCGACAGGCTCCCGCCGATCGCCTCCTGGGCCTCGAAGCTGAGCCCGCGCGGGCCGAAGGTGAGCAGCGCGCCGAACCCCAGCGACACCAGCACCGCGACCCCGACCCCGATCCAGATGCTGGGAAGGAGTTGGCGCCGGTCCGACTTGACCAGGTAGGCGATGAGGATGACGACGACCAGCGAGGCCTCCAGGCCCTCGCGCAGGCCGATCAGGTAGTTCGCGAACGTGGGCCCTCTCCTCGCTGTTCTTCCGGGGCTGTTCTTCCGGAGCTGTTCTCCCGGGGCTGTTCTCTGGGCCGTCCTCGGGCGGTCGCTGGCGCTTAGCCTAGGCTAACTTAGGGGACGCTAACACGCTGTGGGTCGGCGACGGAACCCCGCGTTCGGTGTGATTCGCGACCGGCTCGGTTGCTGGTCACGGCCGGAGGTCGCTCAGCTGCCGACGCACCGCCGCGACGGCCTCGGGGTGCGCGGCCAGCGCCGGATCCAGCCAGTCGAGTACGGCGCGCACGGCGGTCTGCGGGTCGGCCTGTGCCAGCGGCCGTACGACGTCGGCGCTGGCGTCCCGCACCGGCGCACCGGCACCGCGCAGGTGAGCGATCCAGGCGGCCACCGCTCGGGTGGCTCCGTCCGGAACCCGTCCCTGCGCGAGTTCCGCGCGGAGCACCGGCAGCACCCGCGCCGGGACCTTCTGGCTCCCGTCTGCGGCGATCTGCGCCAGCGAGTGCCGGATGGCCGGGTTGCCGTAGCGGCCCAGCAGGGCGCTCCGGTACCGCGTGATCTCGGTCGCCTCGATGCTCAGGTGCCGGGCGGCCTCGTCCCACCACTGCTCCACCCAGCCACGGCACACGGGGTCGGCGATCGCGGCGGCCACCGTCTCGTGGCCACGCGCGCTGCCCGCGTAGGCCAGCAGCGAATGGGATCCGTTCAGCAGCCAGAGCTTGCGCTGCTCGAACGGCTCGACATCGGCCACGATCCGGGCGCCGGCGTCCTCCCAACCGGGGCGGGCGGTGCGGAAGTCGTCGCTGAGCACCCATTCGTGGAACGGCTCGGTGACCACCGGCAGCGCGTCGTCGAGTCCGGTGCGCTCACGGACCAGGTCCCGGTCGGCGTCGGTGGTGGCCGGGGTGATCCGGTCCACCATCGTGGTCACCCAGCCGGTGTGCTGCTCCAACCAGGCGGGCAGCGTGGGGTCGACCAGCCGCGCCGCGTCCTCGATCACCCGGCGCAGCGCGGCGCCGTTCCGCGGCAGGTTGTCGCACGGCACCAGGGTGATCGGCCCCGCCTCGGCTGCCCGCCGGGCCAGCAGGCCGGCCACCAGTCGCAGCGGGGCGGTGCGGACCCGGGCGGTGGGGTCGCGGCGCAGCGCGTCCAGATCGCCGGCCACGGCCGGGGAGTCAGTGTCGAGCCCGCCGGTGGCACCTTGCGCGTACCCGGCCTCGGTGATCGTCATCGTGACCAGCGCGGTCTGCGGGTCCGCGATCCGGCGCAGCCAGGCGGAGTGGTCGGCGGCGGCATGTGCCTCGCTGATGCTGCTGACGACCTCGAAGCGGTCCCCGTCCCGGCCCCGGGTGACCAGCGTGTAGAGGCAGTCCTGGCGGTTCAGTCCGTCCGCGAGGTCGGGCCGGTTGCCGGTGAACGCGGCGATGCCCCACTCCGGGGCGTCCGGAGACCGGTCGGTGTACCACACCTGGTGGGCCCGGGCGAAGTTGCCGATCCCCAGGTGCACGATCCGCGCCGGTGCCGCGGGCCGGCCGTCCCCCCGGGACAGCCGGCGCGCGGCGGGGGCGGGATCGTCGGTCCGGGCGCTGGTCTGCGTCACGGCTGGAACACCTTTCTCAGCGGTCTGCGGGTCTGAGCGGCCGGGCGGCCTGCGGACATGTTGGCGCGTCCGCCCGCTGGTCCGGCAACCGGCCCGGAATTCGGTGGGCGGCGATCGGGCCACGGCGCTAGCGTCGAGCCGTGACCGCTGACCTGAGCATGAACCAGATCATCCATGCGGCCGTGCGCCGCGACGTGGCGCGCACCGAGCAGGCGCTGCGGGCGCTGCCGGAGGCCGACGGAGGCCGGGCCGAGGAGATCCGGCGTGGGTGGGACCACCTGGTGCACCAGCTCACCGATCATCACCAGCAAGAGGATGCCCTGGTCTGGCCCTTCCTCAAGTCGCAGGGTGTCGACGTGGAGTTGCTGGACGCGATGGAGTCCGAGCACCAGCAGTTGGCGGAGGCGCTGCGTTCCGGCGCCGACGCGATCGAGTCGGTGGTCGCGCAGCCCACGCGCGAGGCCGCCACTGCGGCCGCCGACGTCGTCGCCCGGTCCGGTGAGGTGATCGCCGGCCATCTCGATCACGAGGAGCGGGACATCGAGCCGGTGATCCGCCGGTACAGCGACAGCCCCGGATGGAAGGCGGTCGAGAAGCAGTTCCGCGCCGGCGGGGTCCGCCGAGCAGGCAACCTGATGGCCTGGCTGCAGGACGGCGGCTCCCCACCTGCGCAGGCCGCGCTGCGCCGCACCATCCCGCCGCCGGTGCTGTTCGTGCTGAGCAGGGCGTTCGGCCGCGACTATCACCGGCGGATCGCCCCGGTGTGGCAGGGCGGCTGAGCCTGCCCCGACCGGCCGTGCTCGGCGTATCCTGGGGCCACTGATCGGTGCACTTCGGGAGCCGTCATGGCCACCTCGCTCGTCTTCACGCTGGCTCTGTTGCTCGTCGCCCTCCTGGGTTGGGTCAGCGACAGCACCCACCCGGCACGCCGCCGCGTCCCAGTGCTGCTGCACAACGGGAACACGAATACGCGTGCCAGGGTCATGAGCACCTACTACATCCACGTGCAGGACTCAGTCTCCTGACCGCAGGGCGGGCGGCCCCTCCCGGCCAGATTTCCGCGGCCCGCCCGGCTGCCGCTGCGGCGACATGGTTGGCTTGGCGGTATGGCAGAGGCAGACAGGATCGTCATCGTCGAGGGCGCCCGGACGCCGGTCGGCAGCTTCGGCGGCGTGTTCAAGGACGTCGCGGCGCACGAACTCGGTGCCACCGCCGCCAAGGGGGCGCTCGCGCGCGCCGGGGTGGCGGCCGAGGACATCGACGAGGTGGTGATGGGCTGCATCGGCCAGGTGGGCGCCGATGCGTACAACGCCCGACGGGTGGCGCTCGCGGCGGGCCTGCCCACGAACGTGCCCGCCTACACCGTGAACCGGCTCTGCGGCTCCGGGCTGCAGGCGATCTGGTCGGCCGCCATGCAACTGCGCTGGGGCGGAGCCGACCTGGCCCTGGCCGGCGGGGACGAGTCGATGACCCGGATGCCGTTCTACGACTTCGGCGCGCGGGACGGCTACCGGCTCGGTGACCGGACGCTGGTCGACGGCACGGTGATGATGCTCACCGACCCGTTCCACGGCATCCACATGGGCGTGACCGCGGAGAACGTCGCGGCCAAGTACGCCGTCTCCAGGCAGCAGCAGGACGAGTTCGCGGCCGAGTCGCAACGGCGTGCGGCCGCCCCGGGGGCGAAGGCGGCGTTCGCCGAGGAGATCGTGCCGGTCGAGGTCGGCGGCCGCAGACCGCACACGGTCACCGAGGACGAGCACCCCAAACCCGGGACCACCGTGGAGACGCTGGCCGGACTCCGGCCGGCGTTCGCGAAGGACGGCACCGTGACGGCGGGGAACGCCTCGGGCATCAACGACGGCGGCGCGGCACTGGTGCTGGCCCGAGAGCCGGTGGCGCGGGACCACGGAGTGCGCGGCCTGGTCACGCTGGAGGCGGTCACGACTGCGGCGATGGAGCCGGGCCTGATGGGCTACGCCCCGGTGTTGGCGCTGCAGAAACTGTTCACCGAGACCGGGACCGGACCGGGAGACGTCGACGTGGTCGAGCTGAACGAGGCCTTCGCGGCGCAGGCGGTGGCGGTGATCCGGGATGCCAAGCTCGACCCGGACAAGACAAACCCCTATGGCGGTGCGATCGCGCTCGGTCATCCGGTCGGCGCCACCGGCGCGATCCTCACGCTGCGAGTCGCCAAGGACCTGGTCCGCCGCGACCTTGAGCTCGGCGTCGTCACCATGTGCATCGGCGGCGGTCAGGCGTTGGCCGCGCTGCTGCGGCGGGTGGCCTGATGGCGGCCCGGGGCGTCCGCTTCGAGCGGCACGGTGCGGTCGGCAAGATCGTGCTGGAACGACCGGAGGTGGCCAATGCGTTCGACCTACCCGCTGCCCTGTCGCTCGGGGCGGCGGTCACCGAGGCGGCAGCCACGGAGGTACGGGCGGTCACGCTGACGGGGGAGGGCAAGCGGTTCTGCGCCGGCGGCGACGTCTCGTCTTTCCTGGCCGCCGACGACCCGGGTTCGTACCTGCACGAGCTGGTCACCGAACTCGAGGCGCCGCTACGGCGACTGTCCGAGCTGCGCAAGCCGGTCGTGGCCGGGGTGCAGGGAGCGGTCGCGGGCGCCGGGCTGGCGTTCATCCTGAACGCCGACCTGGTGATCGCCGCGGAGGGCACCAAGTTCGTGTTCGCGTACCCGGGCATCGGGATGACGCCGGACTGCGGCGTGTCCTGGCTGCTGCCGCGCGTGGTCGGGCAGCAGCGCGCGCTGGACTTCGCGATCAGCGGCCGGACACTGCTCGCCGACCAGGCCCGGGAGTGGGGTCTGGTGACGGAGGTGGTGACCGCCGACCAGCTGGCCGCCCGTACCGATGAGGTGGCCGCTGCATTGGCCGAGGGGCCGGCCCTGGCGTTCGGCGAAGCCAAGCGGCTGATCCGCGGCTCCTGGGAGAGCAGCCGTGTCGACAGCGCAGCCGACGAGCTCGCCACCATCAAGCGGATGGTGGCGAGCGACGACGCGCAGCGGCTGATCCAGAGGTTCCTCGACCGCTGACTCGGCCGAGCACGGCTCACTTGTACCATTTGGTACGTGAGTGTCGATACGGACGTCCGGACCGGACGGGACAGACTGCTGGGCTCTGCCATCGACTACTTCTCCGGCCACGGCGTCGGGGACGCGAGCCTGCGTCAGATCGCAGCCCGGCTCGGCACCAGCCACCGGATGCTCATTTACCACTTCGGCTCGCGCGACGGGCTGCTGAGCGCGGTCGTGGACGCGTTGGAGCGCGCCGAGCGCGACACGCTGAACGAGATCCTCGGCCGCCGCGACCGGCCGGCCAGGGAGCTGGCCTGGCAGTTCTGGACCCACGTCGCCGACGTCGTGGAGACCTACGGCCCGCTCTACTTCGAGCTGGCCAGCCATGCCATGCGCAGCGACGACTCCGCCGACCCGCTGCGCCGGCCGAACGTCGACATGTGGGTGGAGGCCCTGACCGAGCTGTGGGGCGAGACCGGGTTGGGACGCCGGCAGGCGAAGGTGCAGGCCCGGCTCAACCTGGCCGTGGCCAGAGGGCTGCTGCACGACCTGCTGCTCACCGGCGACCGGCGCGCGGTCGACCAGGCGATGGCGATGTTCGACTGGCTGTGCTTCCGTGAGCCGCACCCGGTGCCCCGGATCGCCCGGCAGAGCCGCAGCTGGTCCGCCCCGGGCTGACCGCCCGGTGCCGGACCGGCGCGTGCGGCATCAGCGCATGAGCCGGGCGATCTCCTCCAGCGCGTCCAGCGCGGTGGCGATCGTCGGGTGCTCCCGGCTGCCGCGGCGTACCGCGGTGAGGATGTGCCGCGACGGGATGGGGTCGCCTCGCAGCGGCACCCGGACGATCGGGTGGCTGCTCGGCAGCCGCGCCAGCCGCGGCGCCAGGCAGATCCCCAGCCCGGCGGCGACCAGCGCGGCGCCGGTGTCCCACTCGGTCGAGAAGTGCGCGACCGACGGGGTGAATCCGGCCGCGGCGCAGGCGGTCTGCAGCAGTTGGTGGTAGCTGCGTCCGGGGCGGTCGGTGATCCACTCCTCGTCGATGGTCTCGCTGAGCAACGCCGACGGCTGCTTGGCCAGCCAGTGGCTTTCCGGCACCAGCAGGTCCAGCGGGTCGTCGAGCAGCGGGCGCTGGTCGAAGCGGGGGTCCAGGGTCGGCGGGATCGACTCGGTGGCGACCACCACCGCCAGGTCGGCGTCGTCGGCGAGCAGCAGCTCGAAGCACTCGTCGGGCTCGGCCTCGGTGATCTGTACGACGCAGTGCGGCCGCTTCGCGCGTACCCGGGCCACCACGTGCGGCAGCAGGGCGGCCGCGGCGGTGGAGAAGCCGCACAGCCGCAAGGTCGCGGCGGCGTCACCCTCGTACTCGGCCAGCTCGCCGCGGATCTCCTCCCAGGTGGCGAACAGGTCGTCGGCCCGGGCCAGCAGCATGCGCGCTCCCGCGGTCAGCCGGATCCGGCGCCCCTCCTGGACGACGAGCAGCACGCCCAGCTCGCGACTGAGAGATCGGAGCTGTTGCGAGACGGCGGAGGGCGTATAGTGCAGGGCCTCCGCGGCACCGGTCACCGTGCCCTGCTCGGCCACCATCCGCAGCACGTGGAGCCGACGATCGATCATGCACCCATCCTGAATGAACCTGTGCGTTTTTCGTTGATGGTGCTTTAGGTCGCACCATCCCAGACTGGCGGCGTGAGGTCCCTCGATCCGCTGCTGGAGCCATTCAGCCTCAAACAGCTGACGCTGCGCAACCGCGTGGTGGGCACCTCGCCCGAGACGCCGAGCGCTGGTCGACCAGGTGGTGGTCGAGCACGGCACGCTGCCCGAGGACGAGCGGTACTTCGACCTGGTCCCGCACAACCCGATATCGCCCACCTCGGAAGGAGACCCTGGTGACCATCCTCACCGGCGCCGGCACGGCCGACGTCAACGCGCTCGTGGCCCGGCGCAGGCCGGGATACTCGCTCGAGGCGCCGTTCTACACCGACCCGAGCCTGTTCGACGTCGACATCGCCGCCGTGTTCGCCCGGAGCTGGCTGTTCGTCGCGACCGAGGCCGAGATCCCCGAGCCGGGCGACTACGTGACGGTGAACTTCGGCCCGTACTCGGTCATCGTGCTGCGAGACGACGACGAGGTGGTCCGGGCTCTGCACAACGTGTGCCGGCACCGCGGGGCGCGGATCCTCAACGACCAGGCCGGGTCGGTCGGCAACATCGTGTGCGGCTATCACCAGTGGACCTACGCCACCGACGGCTCCCTGCTGCACGCCGGGCAGCAGCCGGCCGACTTCGACAAGTCCTGCTTCGGGCTGAAGCAGGTGCACGTGCGGCTGCTCGCCGGGCTCGTGTTCATCAGCCTGGCCGCCGACCCGCCGGCCGACTTCGACGACGTGGTGGCACGCGTGACGCCGTACGTGCTGCCGCACCAGCTGCACCGCACCAAGGTGGCCGCCCAGTACGACCTGGTGGAGGACGCCAACTGGAAGCTGGTGATGGAGAACAACCGGGAGTGCTACCACTGCGAGGCGGGGCACCCCGAGCTGACCTGCACCTTCTTCCCGACATACGGCTACCGCGAGGACGAGATCCCGGCCCGGCTGCTGCCGGCGCACCAGCGCTACCTGGCGGCGGACGCGGAGCTGCGGGCCGCCTGCGCCGAGCGTGGCATGGCCTACGAGCTGATCGAGGAACTGCACGAGCGCCCGTCCGGCTTCCGGATCCAGCGGGAGCCCCTGGACGGGGCCGGGGAGTCCTACACCATGGACGGCAGCTCCGCGTCCCGCAAGCTGCTCGCGGACTTCGACATCCCGCGACTGGGCCGCGCCTCGCTGCACACCCAGCCGAACGCCTGGTTCCACTTCCTGGCCGACCACGCCGTCACGTTCTCGCTGCTCCCGCTGGCCGCCGACAAGACCCTGGTACGGACCACCTGGCTGGTGCACGAGGACGCCGAGGAGGGCGTCGACTACGACCTGGACACGCTCACTCACGTGTGGAAGCAGACCAACGCCCAGGACAGCGTGTTCTGCGCCCGGGCGCAGGCGGGCGTGTCCAGCCCTGCCTACGAGCCCGGCCCGTACTCCTCGTCGGAGCAGCAGGTGGACGCGTTCATCACCTGGTACGTCGACCGCGTAAGGGAGCACCTCGCCTGATGACCGAGACGCTGATCCGCCCCACGACCCTGGAGCCGGGCGGCACCGGGCAGTGGTGCGACGAGTTCGACGAGTCGATGGTCTGCACGCAGGTGGTGCAGGTGACCCACGACGTGCGCAGCTTCGTGCTGCGACCGGACGCGCCCAGGATGTTCACCTTCGACCCCGGCCAGCACCTGACCCTGCGGGTGGTGGTCGACGCAGTGCCGCTCGAGCGCTGCTACACGATCGCCTCCTCGCCCAGGTGGCCGGACGCGCTGACGATCACGGTGAAGCGGGTTCCGGGCGGGCCGGTGTCCAACTGGCTGCACGACCACGTCCGTCCGGGGGATCGGCTCGCCGTCAGCGGGCCGCTGGGCGAGTTCACCACCACGCGGCACCCCGCGGGGAGATACCTGTTCCTGTCCGCGGGCAGCGGCATCACGCCGCTGATGTCGATGACGCGCACCATCCACGAGCGTCGCGAGCCGGCCGACGTGGTGTTCGTGCACAACGCGCGTACCCCGGACGACATCATCTTCCGCGAGGAACTGCAGCGGATCGCCGCCGAGCACCCGGGCATCCGGGTGATCGCGATCTGCGAGGACGACTCGGTCCGCGAACGGTGGGCCGGGCCGCGCGGACGGCTGACCCTGCCGATGCTGGAGGCGATCGTCCCGGACGCAGCCGAGCGCGAGGTCTTCACCTGCGGGCCGCCGCCGTACATGACCGCCGTGCGCGAGATCCTCGCCGGGGTCGGCGCCGCACCGGAGCGCTGCCACGAGGAGACCTTCACGTTCGCCGGTGCACCGCTGCCCGGGGACGAGCCGCCACCGGCGCCCGCGGACACCGGCGTGCAGACCTACCAGGTCGAGTTCCGGCGCAGCGGCAGGACGGTCGACTGCCCCGCGGACTCCACCGTGCTGACGGCCGCCGCCCGGGCCGGGCTCACCCTGCCGTCGTCGTGTGGTGAAGGGGTGTGCGGCACCTGCAAGAACACGATGCTCGCCGGTAGTGTCGACATGCAGCACGCCGGCGGGATCCGGCCCCGCGAGATCGCGCAGAACAAGATCCTGCTGTGTTGCTCGAAGCCGTGCGAGGACCTGGTCATCGACGCCTGAAGGGGAGCGCGAGATGGCACCCACAGCCGACGTCGTCGTGATCGGAGCGGGTGTGATCGGCTCTTCGATCGCGCTGGAGTTCGTCCGCACCGGCCGTTCGGTGATCGTCGTGGACAAGGCGGGCGCGCCGGGGGACGGCTCGACCAGCGCGTCCAGCGCGATCGTGCGGTTCAACTACTCCACCTTCGACGGGGTGGCACTGGCCTGGGAGTCCCGGTCGTGCTGGGAGTCCTGGGCCGACCACCTCGGCTTCGAGGATCCGGCGGGGATGGCGCGGTTGCGCCGCACCGGCATGCTGATCCTCGACATCCCGCCGATTCCCCGCGGCCGGGCGTTGCGGCCGCTGGCCGAGGTCGGCGTGCCCTACGAGGAGTTCGACGCGGCCGGGCTGGCGGAGCGGTTCCCGGACCTGGACACCGGCAGCTACTGGCCGAACAAGCCGGTCACCGACGACGCCTTCTGGGCGGACCCGGCCGGCGTGCTCGGCGGCTTCCTCACGCCGGACGCGGGGTACGTCGAGGATCCCCGGCTGGCCGCCGGCAACCTGGCCGCGGCCGCACGGTCCCGCGGCGTGGAGTTCCGCTTCCGCGCCGAGGTGACCGGGCTGCGCGCCGTCGCCGGCGGCTGGCGCACCGAGCTGGCCGACGGCACAGCGGTCGAGTCCACCGTGGTGGTGAACGCCGGCGGTCCCTGGTCGTCCAGGCTGAACCGGCTGGCCGGAATCGGCGGCGACTTCACGATCGGCGTGCGACCACTGCGCCAGGAGGTGCACGAGGTCGCCGCGCCGCCCGGGTACAACCCCGACCCGCAGCAGCTCGGGCCGGCGATCGGGGATCTGGACCTGGGGACGTACATGCGTCCGGGCTCGCAGAACCGGTTCCTGGTCGGCGGCACGGAGCCGGCCTGCGACCCGTTCGAGTGGCTGGACGACCCCGACGACGCGCTGCCCCGGGTGACCAGGGAACGCTACGACGCCCAGCTCACCAGGGCCGCCCGCCGGCTGCCCAGGTTGCGGGTGCCGACGCGGCCGTCCGGGGTGGCCGGCGTGTACGACGTGGCCGACGACTGGATGCCGATCTACGACCGCACCGACGCGCCCGGTTTCTACGTGGCGATGGGCACCAGCGGCAACCAGTTCAAGAACGCGCCGGTCGTCGGTCGGCTGCTGGCCACGCTGGTGGACGCGGTCGAGGCCGGGCACGACCACGACGCCGACCCGGTGACCTACACCGGCGAGCACACCGGGAACACGATCAACATCGGCACCTTCTCCCGGAAGCGGGCCCGCAACGAGGACAGCTCCGGCACGGTGATGGGCTGACTGGCCGGCTACCGCCGGATGGTGCAGCAGATCAGCAGCCGCAGCCGAACTGCAGTTGGTCCCGCGGAATCCGCGACCGCCGTCGGGTGTTGGACGAGGACATGAAGAACATCGGCTTCTTGTCGTTCGGCCACTGGAACCCGTCGCCGCAGTCGCAGACCCGCACGGCCTACGACGCGCTGCAGCAGTCCATCGAGCTTGCCGTCGCGGCGGAGGAGGTCGGCGTGGACGGCGCGTACTTCCGGGTGCA
>CAZNCE010000006.1:0-12329 GCA_964571285.1 uncultured Nocardioidaceae bacterium
TCCCAGTGCGGTTGCCACCAGCGCCCAGACCATGCCAAGAACCTCAGCAGTTCGTCAGTACCCAGGCTAGGCGATCGGCTATCGGATCCGAGCGAATAATGTTGCCGACCTCGGGGGCCGAACCGGGCCGACCGGATCCTGGTTGGCGATGGTCCCGATTCTGGTCGCCCACGTGGTGTACCCACCACATCGCGGGTCGGCCGCGAGCCGCGGCCTGGAGAGCTCAGATTGCCGGTGAGCCCGGCGTCGGCTCCTCCGTCATCGGGTTGTCCATTTCCCCGCTCCGGTAGCTGTCGGCGATGTCGGTGATCTCGTCGGTCTGGAATCCCGACCGCACCGCCCACAGGTAGGCGATGATGCCGATCCCGACCTCGATCAGGATCCCCCAGGGGAAGATGATCGGCGGCTGGTCGAGCGGTCCGTAGCTGCCGAAGTACGACAGCGGGAGCGACGCCAGCAGCAGCCAGATCAGCCACCAGGTCGCATTGATGTGCTTGCGCCCCTCCGCGTTGCTGACCGCCCAGAGCGCCGCGCAGAAGGCGATCACCAGGGCCGAGAACGCGATGTCGTAGGCGCCGAAGGACCAACCCCCCGGACGTTGGCCACCACTGGTGGTCAGCACCCAGCCGCCCGCGTAGGCGACCCAGATCCACAGGCAGAAGAAGACGAGTCCGATCACGCCACCGGCCAGCGGTGAGGTCCACCCGCGTTTCCACGTGTAGTAGCAGGTGAAGACGGGCAGCCCGATGAAGGTCGCGGTGAACACGTTGGCGAGGGTCGAGAAGCCGCCCCAGTACAGGATCAGCACCGCGGCCAGGAACGAGATCGGGGACCAGATCGCGGCTCCGCGGAGCCGGAACGGGCGCGGCAGGTCCGGCGCGGTCCGACGCATCACCGGCAGGCCGGCGCCGCCCATGATGTAGGTGAGGACGGCCGCGGCGCTGATGAAGCCGACCAGCTGGTACCAACTCGGGGCGGGCACGAAGAACACGCAGCCGACGACCGCGGAGACCACCAGGGCCAGCCACGGGATGCCGAACCGGTTGTTCCGCTGGAACGCCGCCGGAATGTTGCGGTGCACGCCGAGCCCGTACCCGGTGCGGGTGCCGGTGCCCAGGTAGACCCAGCCGGTGGCCAGTGGAGATACCGCCGCGTCGACCAGCAAGAAGGTGCCGAGCGCGGCGAGCGCGGCGATGTTGGCCGAGTCCAGGGCGTGGAACAGCGGCCCGTCGGCCCACCCGCCGCTGGACAGCTTGTCCCACTGCCCGGCGCCCAGACCCATGTCCGCCCAGTTGATCGCGCCGATGAACGCCACCTGCAGCAACGTGTAGATCACCGCCGGGATGGCGATGGAGCCGAACGTGGCCAGCGGCACGTCCCGCTGGGGATTCCGGGACTCGCCGCCGTAGTCCAGCGCCTGGCGGAACCCGAGCAGCGAGAAGATGATCCCGCTGGTGGCGATGGCGTGGAAGATCGGCGCGATGCCGCGCGGAGCGAAACCGCCGTAGGAGTGGAAGTTGCTGCCGTTGAGGATGGCGAACAGGAAGCAGAACGTCGCCGTGGGCAACGCGATCTTCCACAGCGTGACCCAGCGGTTGGACTCGGCCAGGAACCGGGCGCCGAAGAAGTTCAGCACGAAGAAGACGACCATCAGCACGATGCCGCTGACGATCCCGGTGGGCCAGGTGAGCACGTCGACACCGGCCTGCTTCTCCAGGAAGTGGGTCTCCGGGAACCGCCCACCCAGGTACGTGAGCACCGCCTCGGCCTCGATCGGCGGGATGGTCACCACCGACAGCCAGTACGCCCAGCCGATGATCCAGCCGGCGAACGAGCCGTGCGTCAGGTAGGTGTAGCGGACGATCGCACCGGAGCGCGGCAGCATCGAGCCGATCTCCAGGTAGGTCAGCGCGATCAGGAACACCAGCACCGAGGCGATCACCCAGGACAGCACAGCCGCGGGACCGGCCACGCCAGCTGCGGCGAGCACACCGAACAGCCACCCCGAACCGATCTGTGCGCTCACCCCGAGCAACAGCAACTGGGTGAACGACATGCTTCGCTTCAGGCCCCGGTCGGCTTCCTCGAAGGTGCCGAGCCGCTGCTGCTCCAGGGTGGACATCACTCACCTCATCGACTGGCGTGGCCGCCCCGTCCGGTGGCGGTCCCGATTTCACCGTCCCACCGCTCGCCGGAGCCGATGTCGCAGGTGCTGGATTTGTCACCGCACTGCAAAGTGGTGGTTCGCGCACGCTCGGGTGGCCTGCCGTTGTCGACAAGGGCGCGTTCGGATCCCCGACCGTCGAGTCGGGAACCTGCCTGTGCGCCGCAACGGAGTCCGACGGCTCAGCCGCCGGACCCGCTCACAGGGTCTGCTGCCAGTCGATGATCCGGTCGACCGCCTCGTCGACCAGCTCGATCGACGGTGCGAACGACAGCCGCGCCCAGGCGCTCCCGTGCACCGGGTCGAAGTCGGTGCCGGGCGTCAAGGCGACTCCGGCCTGCTCCAGCAGCCGTGCACACCACGTGACCGAGTCCAACCCGGATGCCGAGATGTCCGCGTACAGGTAGAAGGCTCCGTCGGCCGGCGCGACCTGGTCCCAGCCCAGCTCGTGCAGGCGGTCCAGCAGCCGGGCCCTGGTCCGGGCGTAGCGCTCGACGTTCCCCCGCGCCTCGGCCATCGCCGGCTGAGTGAACGCGGCCAGCGCCGCGTGCTGCGGCAGGGCGGGCGGGCAGAGCGCGATGTTGCCGGCCAGCGCGTCCACAGCGGCGGTCAGATCCTCGGGGAGCACCAGCCAGCCGAGCCGCCAGCCGGTCATCGCCCAGTACTTGGAGAACGAGTTGACCACGACCGCCCCCAGGTCGGGATAGGCCGCCGCGGTCGCGGTTGTGGGGGAGTCGCCACCGGCGCCGGGATAGGTGATGCCGTGGTAGATCTCGTCGCTGATCAGCCGCACGCCGTTGCGGTCGCACCACTGCCCGATCGCCGCCAGCTCGTGCGGCTCGATCATGGTGCCCGTCGGGTTCGCCGGACTGGCGATCACCAGCCCGTCCACCGGGGGCGAGATCGCGTCCAGCAGGTCCACGGTCGGCTGGTACCGCGTGTCCGGCCCGCAGGACAGTTCCACCACCTCGCAACCCAGGGCCCGCAGGATGTTCGCGTACGCGGGGTAGCCCGGCCGGGCCAGCACCACCCGATCGCCCACTTCGAAGGCCGCCAGAAAGGCGAGTACGAAACCGCCCGACGAGCCGGTGGTGATCGCGACCCGGCGCGGGTCCACCTCGACGTCGTACCAGTCCCGGTAGTGCCCGGCGATGGCCTCCTTCAGCGCCGGCACGCCGGTCGCCTCGGTGTAGCCCAGGTCGCCGTCGGAGAGCAGCTCGGCGGCCCGGCGGCGAACAACCTGCGGGGCACCGGCCGACGGCTCACCGACGCACAGGTTGACGATGTCCCGGCCGGCCGCCCGGCCGGCGTTGACGGCCGCGATGATCTCCATCACGGCGAACGGCGGTACCTGCGAGCGCTGCGACGCCTTCATGGGCCCATGGTCCCCGACCGGCGCGGCCGACGCCCGGCCGGCTCGATCCGCCGTGCCGGGGGGCGCGGTCACGGCAGCACCGGTAGCGGCTGGCGGGCGCCGGTGGAGCTGTCGATCAGTTCGGCCCTGGTGAGCTGCGCGGTGAGCGGCAGCACGTCGTAGACGGCCGCGGACAGCACCGGCAGCTCGCTCAACGGCACCCGGGGGGCGAGCGAGCAGTGCGGGGTCCACAGTCCGGGCCGGTAGTGCTTGTGCAGGTCGGCTCCGGTGGCCGTCACGGTCTCGACGACCCGGGCCTGGCGGCGCAGCAGGTCCTCGGTGGGCGACGGCACGAGCCAGCACCGGCCGCGCCGGAACAGGCCCACCGCGTCGAACTGCATCGCGATCGGCGGCGCGGAGGGCAAGGAACCGATCGCTGCCGACACCGCGGGCAGGTCCCACTTGCGCAACACCGCGTAGGACAGGTGCGGGACATGCCGGCCGTGGGTGTGGGTCGCGAGACTCGGCACGCCCAGATCCTCCAGCCGGTGCCACAACTGGCGGAGCAGGCGCTCCGCACGGCTGTCGAACAACAGGCACACCGCCAGGGCCATGCGTCACAGCATGGCAGCCGGCCGGTGACCGGCCAGCCGCTCGGCTCCCACCAGGAAACGCCAGCCGGCCCGGTTGGAGCACAAACCACGCATGTGGTTCACTCGTCCGGTCGACAGCAGCAGACGTGCCGACCGCGTCATGCTGCCAGCGGGCGGGCAGCCGGAGAGGAGTGGTGTTGGTGGCAGTTGGACGCCACCGGTCCCGACGCGTCCGGTTGTCGGGGCACGCCCGTATCGCCGTACCCGCCGTCGCGGTCGCCTTGATCGTCTCCGGATCCACTGCCGCCGCCCAGGTCGGCGCCGAGGACTCCGCTCCGGCGTCGTTCGTCGCCGGCCCGGAGGTGGTGGAGAACGGCACGGATGCGGTCGTGGTCTCGGTGCTCACCGCCACCGACCGCCGGCCCAGCCGTGGCCTGGAGCGCCAGCCGGTGGTGCAGCCGGTGCACAGCCAGTCGGGTACGGCCGAGGGTGAGGCGCGACCGAAGCCAGTGGGCAGCCGGTTCCTCACCACCGCGCTGAACGTCTGGACCGGTCCCGGCGAGAACACCACGCTGGTCACGGTGTTGCCCGAGGGCAGCAAGGTGGCGATCAGCGGCAAGGTGCGCGGCCCGTGGGCCGAGATCGTCCGCGACCGGCGTTCCCGCTGGGTGCGCAAGGCGTACCTGGTCAAGGAACGCCCGGTGCCGGAGGAGGTCGCGCAGCGCAGCTCCGGATCCTCGTCCTCCGACGACACGGGCAGTGCGTCGGACGAGGCCGAATCCGGCGGCTCCGGCGAATCGTCGTCGGGCAGCAGCGGCGGGTTCTCCATGGCACCCTGCCCGTCCGGGTCGGCGGTGGAGTCCGGGCTGACTGCCAACGCGGTCGCCGTGCACCGCGCGGTGTGCGCGCGGTTCCCCCAGGTGACGTCGTTCGGCGGGCTGCGCTCCGACGGGATGCATGGTCAGGGCCGCGCGCTGGACATCATGGTGAGCGGCTCGCTGGGTGACGAGATCGCGGCCTGGTTGCAGGCCAACCACTCGGCACTCGGTGTCAGCGAGTTGCTGTGGTCGCAGCGGATCTGGACCGTGCAGCGCAGCAGCGAGGGCTGGCGGACCTTCTCCGACCGTGGCTCGCCCACCGCCAACCACTACGACCACGTGCATGTGACCGTGTACTAGCAGCCCGAAAATTGCATCTGCTGATGCATTCGGGGGGTCTTGGGAGGCGGTATTGCGGGTCGGTCGCGGCCGCCGAACCATCCGTAGCCTCGCCAGGTGCATGGGATGATCGGAGTGCAGGGGGCGAGCAGGGCGATGAGCAAGAGACTTGGCCGGGCGTCCGACGTGGCACCACGGCTCGTCGAGTGGCTACGCAGCCTGGACCGGTCCGCGACGTCGCCGACCACGGCCGATGCGATTGCTGCGGGCAATACCGCGCAGGGCGCGTCCGGAGAGGCGTCCCCGCGGCTGACCCGCTCTCAGGCCTGGCTGCGAATCCTGCTGGTCCTCGTCGCGGTCGCCCTGCTCGCGGTGCAGGCGAGCCTGCTCAGTGTCCAGCACGGCGTCGTCGTGGGCGTCGCCTTGGGGCTCGCGACTGCGCACGTGCTCAGCGCACCGCTGGCGCTGGCGCAACCGGTACCTGCGGCAGGCCTGTCGCTGGTGATGGTCACGATCCAGGCGCTGGTGATGATGCCGGAGGGTGCGCCGGGCTGGCCGTGGGCGGTCGCTCCGCAGGTGGTCACGCAGCTGCTGGTGCTGTTCGTCCTGACGCTCGTGTCCGGCTGGCGGCTCGCCGGCGGCACGCTGCTGCTGCAGTTGGTCGCCGGGATCGTGCTGGCCTTCGCCGGGGTGCCGTGGAACGGGCTCGCGACCTCCCTCGGGTACGTCGCGCTCTTCGCCGCACTCGCCCTGCTGGTCGGCTCGCTGGCGGTCGTGTCCGGGCGGCTCGTCGAGATCGGTGAGGCCCTGCGCCGGGAGCGCACCATCAGCGCCGAGGAGCACGTACGGCGCACCATGGTCGAGGAGAAGTCCCGGATCGCCCGAGAGCTGCACGACGTTATCGCGCACAACATGTCCCTGATCACCGTCCAGGCCAGGTCGGCGCCGCACCGGGTCGGGGAGGTCAGCGAGTCTGCTTCGGCGGAGTTCGCCGAGATCGCCGATCGGGCCGCCGAGGCGCTGCGCCAGATGCGCGGGGTGCTCGACGTCCTGCGAACCGAACCCGGCCAGTCGGGTCTGGTCCCCGTCCCGGGCGTGGACGGCCTGCCCGGACTCGTCGAGTCGGCCAGTGCGACCGGTCAGCGGGTCGACCTGCACGGCGACCTGCCGGTGTCCGACCGGGTCGCCGCCGAGGTGGGCGCAGCGGCGTACCGGATCCTCCAGGAGGCGCTCAGCAACGCGCGGCGGCATGCGCCGGACTCGCCCGTGCGGGTCGACGTGCTGGTCGGGGACGAGGAGCTGTCGCTCCGCGTCACCAACCAGGTGGACGGTCAACCGGAAGTTGACCCGGTCGTGGGCGCGGACGGCCACGGGGTGCTCGGGATGCAGCAGCGGGCGAGCGCGGTCGGTGGCAGCGTCACGGTGGAGACCACCCGCATCGAGAGGCCCGCTCGGGACGACGGGGAGACCTCGGAGTACGTCGTCACGGTGCGGCTGCCCCTACAAGGGTCGCAGGACGCGCAGAAGGGGCATGCGTGATGGTGCGAGTCGTGGTGGTCGACGACCAGGAGATGGTGCGGGCCGGCTTCGTGGCGCTGCTGGGCAGCAAGCCGGACATCGAGGTGGTGGGCACCGCCGCCGACGGCAGCGAAGCGCTGCAGGTGGTACGTCGTACCCGCCCGGACGTGGTGCTGATGGACGTGCGGATGCCGGTGATGGACGGCCTCGAGGCGCTGCGGCGGCTGCTCGCCGACCGGGCGACCGCGTCGGTCAAGGTCGTCATGCTGACCACCTTCGACGCCGATGAGTACGTCCACGAGTCGCTGCGCGTCGGCGCCAGCGGGTTCCTGCTCAAGGACGCTTCGCCCGACGAGCTCGCCTCCGCCGTCCGCGTCGCACACGCGGGTGACGCCCTGCTGTCGCCGTCAGTGACCCGGCAGGTCATCGCCCAGTTCGCGCACGTGCCCCGTCGGCGGCGACCGGACCCACGGCTGCGGCTTCTGACCGACCGGGAGCGCGAGGTGCTGGAGAAGATCGCCCGGGGCCAGTCCAACGGCGAGATCGCTGCCGCGCTTTTTCTGGCTGAGCAGACCGTCAAGACCCACGTGAGCCGCATCCTCGGCAAGCTCGGTCTGCGCGATCGGGCGCAGGCCGTGGTGTTCGCCTACGAGAGCGGGTTGGTCTCTCCGCAGGGCTGAGCCCGGAGGTGATACCGGGGTAGGGGGCGGAAATGGCTCCCACGGGTGACGCCGGCGGCGATATCTGCTTCCTAGCGTCCCTGACATGTCCGATGCACTGTCCGATGCACCGCTGTTGCCGTTGACGCCCGGCCGGGGCGCCCTCCGGTACCGCCTGCGCGAGGTCGACGGGCACCGTCTCCTCGCCAGCGACCCGCCGGGTGGCATCCGCGTCGTCGAATCGTTCGGGGACGTCGCCCTCGCCGACCACGTCGCCGTCGTCGTGCCCGGCAACGGCCACCACCTCGGCAACTACTTCAGCGACCCCGGGCCGGCAACCCCCCGGGCTCGGGGGCAGCTGCTGCTGCGCACGATGCAGTCGCTCGACCCCGGGAGCCGCTCTGCGGTGGTGGTCTGGGTCGGCTACGAGACGCCTCCCGGTCTCGCCGCCGCAGCCTCCATCCAGCCGGCTCGCGAGGGGGCAGCCGACCTCGCACGCCTCACCGACTACCTGCCGCGCTCGGCGCACCTCACCCTTGTCGGGCACAGCTACGGGAGCACCGTGGCAGGACTCGCGCTGGCCGCGTCGCACGCCGACGACTGCGTCGCGCTGGGCAGCCCGGGCATGGGCGTGTGGCGCCGCGACACGTTGGGCACCAGGGCGCGGCTGTGGGCGGCGTACGCCGCGGCCGACTGGATCCGGGTGTTCCCGCGCGTCCGGCTCGGCCGGCTGGGTCTCGGCCGCTCGCCGTTGCACGCGGAGCTAGGCGCGACCCGGTTCAGCACCGGTGACATCACCGGGCACTGCGCGTACTTCACCGAGGGCAGCGAGTCGCTGCTCAACGTCGCACGTATCGCCCTGGGCCGGTACGGCGCCGTCACCACGCCCGGTGCGCCTGCCCTCGCGGCGCACGCGCCGCGGCCCGCCCTGGAGGTGGCGGCATGACCGCCGCGTACCACGGACCCGTCGTCCTCACCGAGGGGTTGCGCAAGCTCTACCCCGGCCGCGGCGCCGCCCTGGACGGCCTCGACCTCGAGATCCCCGCCGGCACCGTGCACGGACTGCTCGGCCCGAACGGCGCGGGCAAGACCACCGCCGTGCGGATCCTGTCCACCCTGCTGCGCTTCGACGCCGGGCATGCCCGGGTCGCCGGCTGCGACGTGGCAACGGACCCCGCCGGCGTGCGCGAGCGCATCGCGGTGGCGGGGCAGGACGCCGCGGTGGACGACGTGCTCAGCGGCCGGCAGAACCTCGAGATGTTCGGCCGTCTCAGCCGCCTCCGCGCGCGAGAGGCGCGACGGCGCGGATCCGAGCTGCTGGAGCGCTTCGACCTTGTGGCCGCGGCCGACCGGCCAGTGCGCCACTACTCCGGCGGGATGCGCCGGCGCCTCGACCTGGCGGTCAGCCTGATCCGCGGTCCGCAGGTGTTGTTCCTCGACGAACCGAGCACCGGCCTGGACCCGCGCAGCCGGAACGAGGTCTGGGACGTGGTGCGGGAACTCGCCTCCTCCGGGACGACCGTGCTGCTCACCACCCAGTACCTCGAGGAGGCCGACCGCCTCTGCTGCCGGATCTCTCTCGTCGACCAGGGCCGGGTCGTGGCCGAAGGCTCCCCCGCGCAGCTCAAGGCCCGGGCTGGGGAGAACCGGGTCGAGATCGTGGTGCCCGGCGGCCTCGACCTGCACTCGGCTGCCGGCCCGGTCGCGACCGCGCTGGGCACCGCACCCGAGCTCGACGTGTCCATGCGCCGCATCTCCCTGCCACTGCGTGGTGGCACCCGCGGCCTCGTCGGGCTCGCCCGCGCCCTCGACGAGGCCGGCCTGGCGGCTGACGACGTGTCGCTGCGGCGTCCTGACCTCGACGACGTCTTCCTCCGGCTCACCGATCGGATTCGACGATGACCGCTGCACTGCTGCACCAACCACGCCTCGCCCGGACCGACCGGGTTCGGTGGGCGCTCGTCGACACCTGGGTGGTGGCGCAGCGGCATCTGCTGCGCCTGATACGCCGCCCGGACGAGTTGCTCGGCACGCTGATGATCCCGGTGATGGCGGTCGTCATGTTCGGGTTCGTCTTCGGCGACGCTCTCGGGGCCGGCATGGCGGCACCTGGTGGTGAGTACCGCGAGTTCCTGCTCCCGGGCTTGTTCGCGCTCACCATGGCCTTCGGCATCGGCACGGCCACCATCTCGGTGGCCGCCGATGTCCGGGGCGGGGTGGTGGACCGGATGCGCTCGCTGCCGATGTCCCCGGTGGCCGTACTGGCCGGCCGGTGCCTCGCCGACCTGGTCACCGCACTCGTCGAGCTGGCGGTGCTGGTTGGCCTGGGCATGGGGATCGGCTGGCAGTGGCACGGCAGCGAGGGCGCGGCGGTCGCCGCGCTCGGGCTCCTGCTTCTGCTGCGGCTCGCCTTCTCCTGGCTGGGGATCCTGCTGGGGCTGCTGGTCAGCGGGCCGGAGGCGGCGATGAAGTACTTCGCGCTGGTCTTCCCGCTGGCGATGGTGGCCGACACCGTGATCCCGACCGCGCTGATGCCGGGCTGGCTGGCGGGGGTCGCGGCCTGGAACCCCCTCTCGGCCACGGTGGTCGCCGTTCGGGAGCTGTTCGGCAGCCCGACCGCGACCGCCGGTTCCTGGGTCCACGAGCAAGCGACGGTGATGGCGGTGTCGTGGCCACTGGCGATCACGGCGGCGTGTGTCCTCCTGGCCCTCGCTCGCCTGCGGCGAATGGGTCGGTGAGGGGTGCACCACCTTCTCCGATCCCGCCGACGGGTGCTCCTTGGAGCCGCCGCCCTCGTCGTCCTGCTGCTCGGCCTCGTGCCGGGCCAGCTGTTGGTCGTGTTCGCCTTGGTGTTCGCCGACGGCGTCGTCCCGCTCGTGCCCGGGGAGGCCGCGCTGCTCGCGCAGGCGCCGGCCGCCCTGGCCGCGGGCTGGCCGGCGGTGCTGGGACTGGCGGCGGTCGCCGCCTGCGCCGCGTTCCTCGGTGACCTCACGACGTACTTTCTGGGACGCCGGGTCGGCATCGACCGGTTCGCCTGGCAGCGGCGCCGGCGGGTCGCCCGGGTGCTGACCCGCACGGGGGCCGAGCTCGACCGACGCGGGCTCTTTTTGATCGTGTCGGCGCGGCTGCTGCCGGGGTGGCGGGTCGCCATCAGCTTCATGGCCGGCGCCACCGGGCTGTCGCTGCCTCGGTTCCTCGCCGCCAGCGGCCTGGGTGCCGCGCTGTGGGCGGGCTACCTGCTCGGCATGGGTTCGGCGGTTGGCTCTATCACCGGCGGCGGACCGATCCTGGTGGCTGTCGTCTCGCTGGCAGTCATGTCGCTCGTGACTGGGGCGCTGAGGTGGCTGCGCCGCGGAGACCGGCGCGGCAGCCCGTTGACCCGGCACCGCGAACCTGAGGGCCCCGCAGCGCACAGCACCCGCGGCGCCGCGCGCGCGTCCACTCGAGCGAGCTCCCAAGCTGAGCGCCGAGTGGGTCCGCGGGGCCGCGCAGCGGAACGCCATCGTCTGAGCTGCACAACACGACCACGCCAGTCCTACTGATCAATGGTGCTGGCCATGGCAGCGGCTGAGCTGCTCCTGGGTCACGAATACGAGCGTGAAGACGATCGGGCCGACGATGCCGGCCATCGCTCCCAGCGCACGAGGGTCGGCGGGGTACCCGTTCGCCACGAACCATCGGCAAAGCCCGCCTCCGCTTCTCGGTGCGAACGGCAGGTCGCGAGCCAGCCAGAATCACCCCGGTCCGCTGCGTCCGTCGGCGGGCCGACAGCGCGTGCACGGACAACTGCGACACGGCCATCCAGCGCAGCCAGGCGCACGGTAGTCCGCTCACGGCCGGCCGAGGTCGTGGTCGGTCCGTTGGCCTACGGGCGAGGCCGGCGGCTGTGCTCGGCGTGTTCGCGCTCTCGAACCCTTGCGTCCCGAAGCTGGGGCGGTTCCGCGGAACCGCTTTCTCTCGCATGGTGGAAGAGAACGGTTCCGATGAACCCAACGTCCCCATCACCGCGATCCACGGGAGGTAACCCCCGGGCGAGTCGCCCGATGAGAATCGCCGGCAGTACGGGTCTGTCCCCACGACCGCCCGTCACGCACCCAGCCAAGGAGCACCCACATGTCACGCACCCGGATCCACAATCTGGCTATCTCGCTCGACGGCTTTGCGACCGGCGAGCCACAGTCCGCCGAGGAGCCGTTCGGCCACGCCGGTGAACGGCTGCACGAGTGGATGTTCCAGACCCGGTTCTGGGCCGCCGACGGCAGCACGGGCGTGGACGACGCCTTCGCCCAGCAGCACAGCATCGGCATCGGCGCCGAGATCATGGGCGCGAACAAGTTCGGGCCGCCGGGCTGGCAGGACGACCCGGAGTGGACCGGCTGGTGGGGCCCCAACCCGCCCTTCCACACCCCGACCTACGTGCTCACGCACCGCCCCAGGCCGGCGATCGAGATGGCGGGCGGCACCACGTTCCACTTCCTCGACGTCAGCGCCGCGGACGCGCTGCGCGTCGCCCGCGACGCAGCGGGCGGCCTGGACGTGCGGGTCGGTGGGGGAGCCACGGTGGTGCGCGACTTCCTCGCCAACGGGCTGATCGACCACATGCACCTGGTGCAGGTGCCGATCGTCCTCGGCCGCGGCGTGCGGGTCTGGGACGGCCTGGAGGGTCTCGAGCACACCTACGACGTGGAGGCGGTCTCCTCGCCCAGCGGTGTCACCCACCTGACGTTCACGCGCGCCGCGTCCTCGTGACCGTGGATCGTCAGCCCCAGGCGCCGAGAAACTGATCCGGCAGACCGCCGAGGGCTAGCCGTTTCCGGGTGGCCGGACCCGCTCGAATCCTGACCGGCCAGGCCCATCGGTGCCCTCACAGGCCGTACTCCTCCA
>CAZNCE010000006.1:12429-36243 GCA_964571285.1 uncultured Nocardioidaceae bacterium
GCTCGAATCCTGACCGGCCAGGCCCATCGGTGCCCTCACAGGCCGTACTCCTCCAGCAGCCGGAGCCAGATCTCACTGGTTGTGGGATAGGACGGCACCGCATGCCACAGCCGGGCCAACGGCACTTCGCCGACCACGGCCACCGTCGCCGCGTGCACCAGCGTGTCGGCGGTGGGGCCGACGAAGGTGGCGCCCACCAGCACGTCCCTGCCGCCGTCCACCACCAGCTTGGCCCAGCCGTACGCGTCGTCGGACAGCAGCGAGGTGCCGGCCACCGACCCCATCGGGTACTCGACCGTCCGGACGTCGATCCCGGCCCCGCGCGCGGCCGACTCGGTCAGCCCGACCGACCCCACCAGCGGCTCGGTGAACGTCACCTGGGGGACCGCCCGGTGGTCCGCGGTGGCGCTGAACCGGCTCCACGGGGCCGGCGCATGAGCGGCCGGGCGACCCGCCGCGCGGGCGGCGATCGCATCGCCGCACACGCGCGCCTGGTACTTGCCCATATGGGTCAGCAGGGCCCGGCCGGTGCAGTCGCCGGCGGCGTACAGCCAGTCGACCCCCTCGACCCGCATCGAGTCGTCGGTCTCCAGGTAGCCGCCGTCGGTCAGCCCGAAGGCGTCCAGGCCCAGGCCACCGGTACGCGGTCGCCGCCCGGTGGCCACCAGGATCTGCTCGCCGGTGAACGTTTGGCCGTCCTCTGTGGTCGCGGTCACCGTGCCCGCACTGTCCTCGGTCGCTCCGTTGCGGCGCACGTGCGACACCTGCACCCCGGTGCGCACCTGCACGCCTCGAGCCGTCAGGGACTCGCGGACCAGCCGGCCCGCCTCCGGCTCGGTCGTAGCCAGCAACCGGTCGCCCATCTCCAGCACGGTCACCTCGCTGCCCAGAGCGGACCAGGCGGTCGCCATCTCGGCTCCGACGACGCCACCGCCGACGATCAGCAGGCTGTCCGGCACCCGTTGCGCGCTGGTCGCCTCGCGCGGGGTCCAGGGCAGGGCGTCGGACAACCCGTCCACCGGCGGCAGCACCGCCTCGCTGCCGGTGCACACCGCGACCGCGCGACGTGCGCTCAGGGTCGCGCTGGAGCCGTCGGTGCCCTCGACCCGCACCTGCCGCTCACCGCTGATCCGTGCGGTGCCGCGGACCAGCGCCACACCGACGCTGTCCACCCAGTCGACCTGACTGCCGTCGTCCCAGTTGTGGGTGAAGGTGTCGCGCCGCCGCAACACGGCCTCGGCGTCCAGCTGGCCCGTCACCGCCTGCCGGGCGCCGTCCACCGCTCGGGCCGCCGCCAGCGCCTCCGGGGACCGCAGCAGCGCCTTGCTCGGCATGCAGGCCCAGTAGGAGCAGTCGCCGCCGACCAGCTCGGCCTCGACCAGGACCACCGACAGGCCGCCAGCGGCGACGCGTTGGGCGACATTCTCGCCCGTCGAGCCGGCGCCGAGCACAACCACGTCGTACTCGGTCCGGTCGAGCGTGGCGGGGCTCCGGCCGCCGGGATGCAGTGTGATCTCCATAGCCGAGGCGTACCGCACTCACCCGCGGTTGGAAACCCCGGGGCGCGCCGGCGGTCGTGCCACCATGGGCCCCATGAGCATTCCGGTGGGGCTGGCCGAGCTGTCTGAAGCGGTCCGCGAGTACGCCTTCGCGTATCTGATCACGACGGGCCCCGACGACCGTCCGCACGCGGTCGCCGTGACCCCGCGGCTCACCGACGGTGGGCTGCGCATCGACGAGCCGGGCCGCCGGACCCGGCGAAACGCGGCTGCGCACACTGCGGTGGCGCTGGTCTATCCGCCGGCCGAACCGGGCGGCTACTCGCTGATCGTGGACGGGGACGCGTCCGCGCAGCAGCAGGCGCTCACGATCGCGCCCACCTCCGCGGTGCTGCACCGAGCCGCCGCGCCGGGCGGGCATGTGCAGGAGGGCTGCGGCTCGGACTGCCGCCCGCTGCAGGTCTGACTCCGGGACTGGCTCCGGGCCGGAGTGGAGGCGCAGCCTCAGCCGGACACGTCGTCCAGGTGGTGGAAGACGTCGTGCAGGAGGTACCGGCCGAGCGTGCGCACGGTGAACCGGTAGCCGTCCGAACGTCGCCCGGTCCGGTCCCAGGCGCCGGCGCCCACCGCATCGAAGTGGTCCGCCAGCGTGGTGCCGCGCTCGTCCAGCGCCGCGGCGACGTGCTGCGGCGCGAGGTCGCGGTAGCCCGCGGCAGCCGCGTCCTGGTCCCAGTTCGGCAGCTCCGGGTCGTCCTGATCCAGGATCAGCGCCAGCCGCCCGTCGAACAGCGCGAACACGTCGCTGACGTGGGCCGCGTACTCCAGCGCCGACCACCGGTCCGCTGCCGGCCGCTCGGCGATCCGCTCGCCGCCGAGCACGGCCCGCCAGCGTGGCAGCGACTGCCGGATCCGCTCGCCGATGGCCGTCTCCGGCACGGCGGGCGCGTCGAAGCCGCACTGGTCGCAGCGGCGCTGCAACACCCAGGTCCAGTCCTTGGTGTCGGGCGTGATGCCGGTCGGCTCGCTCATCGCAGGCCCAGCCCCTCCACGACCTCGGCGCGGGGCAGCTCGGCCAGCAACCGGCCGGGCAGCAGCAGCTTGGAGCGCCGTACCCCGCTGCCGATCACCGCCACCGGTGATTCCAGAACGTCTGCGGACACCAGCAGCCGCCAGTCCTTGGGCAGGCCGAGGGCGGTGATCCCGCCGTACTCCATCCCGGTCTCCTCCACCGCGCGGTCCATCGACAGGAAGGACGCCTTGCGCACGTCGAGCATCCGCTTCACCCGGTTGTTCACGTCGGCCCGGGTGTCGGCACGGACCAGGCAGGCCGCCGCCCGCTCCTCACCGGCGCGTTTGCCGGCCACCACCACGCAGTTGGCGCTGGCCTCCAGCGGCACGGAGTACGCCTCGGTCATCGCGGCGGTGTCCGCGAGCTCGGGGTCGATCTCCACCACCGCCACCGATGCGGCGTGCTCCCACGCGGCCAGCGCGTCGCGGACCGGGTCGGCGAGCAGCTCCGGATGCCCGGTAGCGGGGAGGGACTCGAGTCCGGACAGTTCGGGAAGGGCCATGACCACCATCCTGCCGGGGCCCGCCGGACGGGCGGCGGGGAGGGTGCCCGCAGACGGCCGCGTGCGATCCTGTCGCGCATGGACCTGGCGCGCATGGACAACGACCAGCCGGCCCGGCCGGCCACCATCATCACCGGCGGCAGCCGCGGCATCGGCGCCGCGATCGCGGACCGCCTGGCCCGGGACGGGCACGACCTGTTCCTCACCTACCGGTCCAGACAGGACGCGGCCGACGAGGTCGCGCAGCGGGCCCGCTCGCACGGCGCCCGGGTCGAGCTGCACCGCTGCGACATGGCGGTGCGCGCGGACGTGCTGTCGGTGGTGCCCGCGGCCGTGCAGGCGTTCGGCACTGTCACCGGCCTGGTGAACAACGCGGGCATCACCGGGCGCAACGGCCCGTTCCTGGACCTGGACGTGGAGGAGATCGAGCGGGTCCTGTACGTGAACACGGTGGCGCCGACGCTGATCAGCCAGCAAGCGCTGGCCCACATGGCCCGCAGCCGCGGCGGCGCCGGCGGCTGCATCGTGAACATCTCCTCCGGCTCCGCGATCAGCGGTGCGCCCAACACGTATATCCATTACGCCGCGAGCAAGGCCGGGGTGAACGCGCTGACCACCGGCCTGGCCAAGGAGTTCGGCCCCGAGGGAGTGCGGGTCAACACGGTCTCGCCGGGGACCACGCTGACCGACATCCACGGCGACGCCGGCCGGCCGAACGCGCCGCAGGAGCGGGCTCCGTCGATCCCGATGCGCCGCCCGGGACGCCCGGAGGAGATCGCGGGCACGGTCGCGTACCTGTTCAGCGAGGACGCCAGCTACACCTCCGGCGCGAACATCCGGGTCGGGGGCGGCGGCTGACCCCGGTATACACCCCTGGGGGGTATAGTGGGTGTCGAACCGAGAGGAGCACCATGACCGACACCCGCCGCTACACCGTGACCGGCATGACCTGCCAGCACTGCGTCGCGTCCGTCACCGAGGAGATCGAGGAGATCCCCGGCGTGCAGAACGTCGACGTGGTGCTCGACACGGGTGCGGTCACGGTGACCAGCGACACCGAGATCGACGCCGCCGCGGTGCGGGCGGCGGTCGAGGAAGCCGGGTACGCGCTGGTATGACCTCCGCGACCGGCTCCGCCGACGGCCAGCAGGTCGAGCTGGCCATCACCGGCATGACCTGCGCGTCGTGCGCCAACCGGATCGAGCGCAAGCTGAACAAGCTGGACGGCGTCACCGCCACGGTCAACTACGCGACCGAGAAGGCACGGGTGACGTTCCCGAGCGTCCTGACGCCGCAGGACCTGGTGCACACCGTCGAGCAGGCGGGGTACGGCGCGACGGTGCCGCGGCCGCGGACCGAGCCGGCCCGCGGCGAACCCGCCGCGGCCGACGAGGTCGCGGAGCTGCGGCGGCGAGTGCTGGTGTCCGCGGCGCTGAGCATCCCGGTGATCGCGATGGCGATGCTCCCGGCGCTGCAGTTCGAGTACTGGCAGTGGCTGTCGCTCACCCTGGCGGCGCCGGTCGTGGTCTGGGGCGGTTGGCCGTTCCACACGGCCGCCTGGACCAATCTGCGGCACGGCACGTTCACCATGGACACGTTGATCTCCATGGGCACGCTGGCCGCGTTCGGCTGGTCGATGTACGCCCTGTTCTGGGGCACCGCCGGCATGCCCGGGATGACCCACCCGTTCGAGCTGACCGTGCAGCGCGGAGACGGCACCGGCAACATCTACCTGGAGGCCGCCGCCGGGGTCACTACGTTCATCCTGCTGGGCCGCTACATCGAGGCCCGGTCCAAGCGCCGGGCGGGGGCGGCACTACGTGCCCTGCTGGAGCTGGGCGCCAAGGAGGTCGCGGTCTGGCGTGCCGGCCCGGCCGGCCCGGTCGAGCAACTGATCCCGGTCGAGCAACTCGCGGTGGGGGACCGGTTCGTCGTACGCCCGGGGGAGAAGATCGCCACCGACGGCGTCGTCGAGACCGGCGCCTCCGCGGTGGACGCCTCGATGCTGACCGGGGAGTCGCTGCCCGTCGAGGTCGCGCCCGGCGACCAGGTCGTGGGGGCCACGGTGAACGCCGGCGGCCGGCTGATGGTGCGCGCCACCCGGGTCGGGGCGGACACCCAGCTGGCCCGGATGGCCCGCCTCGTCGAGGACGCGCAGAACGGCAAGGCGGCGGTGCAGCGGCTGGCGGACCGGGTCTCCGGCGTGTTCGTGCCGGTCGTGATCGCGCTCTCCGCTGCCACGCTGGTCGGCTGGCTGCTCGCCGGCGGGGGCGTCACCGCCGCGTTCGTCGCCGCGGTGGCGGTGCTGATCATCGCCTGCCCGTGTGCCCTCGGCCTGGCCACCCCGGTCGCGCTGATGGTCGGCACCGGGCGTGGCGCCCAGCTCGGCATCCTGATCAAGGGCCCCGAGGTGCTGGAGTCCACCCGCCGGGTCGACACCATCGTGCTGGACAAGACCGGCACCGTCACCAGCGGGCGGATGAGCCTGGTCCGCGTCGTGGCCGCAGACGGGGAGGACGAACAGCTGGTGCTGGCGCTGGCGGGTGCGGTGGAGGACGGCTCCGAGCACCCGATCGCCCGGGCCGTCACCGACGGTGCCCGCGCGCGGCTCGGAGCGCTCCCCGGCGTGGAGTCGTTCATCAACCGGGAGGGGCTGGGAGTCCGCGGCCTGGTGCCGGCGGGCGACACGGTCCCCGGACACGCGTACGAGGTCGTGGTCGGGCGGCCACGGCTGCTGGAGCAGGTCGGACACAGCCTGCCGACCGAGATGCTGGCCGAGTTCGAGCGCGCGCAGCGCGACGGCGGCACCGCGGTGGCCGTCGGCTGGGCCGGACGGATGCGCGGCGTGCTGGTGGTGGCCGACCAGGTCAAGGAGACCTCCGCCGAGGCGATCGACCGGCTGCGTGCACTCGGACTCACCCCGGTGCTGCTCACCGGTGACCACGAAACCGCCGCCGTCGCCGTCGCCGCGCAGGTCGGCATCGGGGCGGACCAGGTGATCGCGGACGCGCTGCCCGCCGACAAGGTGGACGTGGTCAAGCAACTACAGGACGAGGGGCGGGTCGTCGCCATGGTCGGGGACGGCGTGAACGACGCCGCAGCGCTGGCTCAGGCCGACCTCGGGCTGGCGATGGGCACCGGCACCGATTCGGCGATCGAGGCCGGTGACCTCACCTTGGTCCGCGGGGACCTGCGGGCCGCCGCGGACGCCATCCGACTGTCGCGGCGGACGCTGTCCACGATCAAGGGCAACCTGTTCTGGGCCTTCGCCTACAACGTGGCGGCGCTGCCGCTGGCCGCCGCCGGGCTGCTGAACCCGATGCTGGCCGGGGCGGCGATGGCGTTCTCGTCGGTCTTCGTGGTCTTGAACAGCCTGCGGCTGCGCCGGTTCCGTCCCGGCCCGGCCGGTGCGGCGACCGGCTAGCCGTGGCCGGCTCGACCGGCGTCCAGAAACCGGTCCAGCTCGGCCAGGAAGTCGGCCCAGGCCGGCTCCTGCGCGGTGAGGATGTGGTTGCGGCTGTTCAGCATCACCAGCCGGCTGCCGGGGATGAGGCGCACCAGCTCGCTGGCCTGGGACCGGGGCACACGCGCATCGTCGCGGGAGTGGACCACCAGGGTCGGGCAGGTCACCCGCGGTGCGAGCCGCGTGACGTCGATATGCGCGAACACGTCCAGGAACGAGACGATGTTCTCCGTCGACGTGGTGGTCCGCTGCAGTCGGTTGAAGGCGTCCCACAACGCTCGGTCCGCGTCCGGCAGGAACTGGCTGGCGAACACCTGGCGGAACGCGTCGTCGTCCCGCCGCCACCCCACCTTGCCGACCTCGAGGTCCAGCGCCGCCTCCTCCCGCGCCTCCGCGGTCTCCGCGCGCACCAGCCGGCCACGGGCGTACGCGCCGACCAGCACCATCCGCGCGACCCGATCGGGATGCCGTACCGCATAGGCGATCGCGACCGCGCCGCCCTGGGACATGCCCAGCAGAACGAACGGCTCCCGGATGCCCGCCGCGTCGACGACGAGCTCGAGGTCGTTCACCCACGCCTCGAAGCTGAACTCCGGGACCTCCCAGTCGGACAGCCCGCAGCCGCGCTCGTCGTAGCGGACCAGCCGGTGGTGGCGAGCCAGCGCGTGCAGCCAATGCCCCCAGATCGGGCTGTCCCACTCCCGCTCCAGATTGGTCAGCCAGTTCGCCGCCTTGACCAGCGGCGGGCCGTGCCCGGCGACGGCGTAGGCGACGCACACGCCGTCGGGGGCGACACTGTAGCGGACCTCCTGGCTGCCGGAAGCCGACGCGGAGCCGGGGGTTTGCGGCTCGTGGTCGGCGTCCACGGGTGCGACGAAGCGATAGCCGCGGGAGTGCACCGTCGCGATCACGGCCTGCCGGTGGCCGTCGTCTCCCACCGCCCGCCGCACCTGCATCAGGCGGCTGGACAATGCGGACTCGCTGACGAACCGGTTGCCCCACACCGCGTCCAGCAGCTCGGTCCGCGACACCAGGCGATCGCGGTGCTGCAGCAGATAAGCGAGGACCTCCACGACCTGCGGCTCGACGTGCACCACCTGCCCGGCCCGGCGTAGCTCGTACTGTCCCAGGTCGAGCTCACAATCGGCGAAGCGGTAGACGGTTCCCATCGCGATCGCTCCCGACCTGATCATGCCAGCGTGCCTCCGGGTTGTCGCCGACGAAATCTCCACATGGCCTCGACATTCCCGTCATGCGCCGCGCGCGCGAGCGGCGCATGGTGAGCGGCATGAGCACCTCGACAGACACCACGCCGTACCTGCTGGGACACCAAGACAGCGAGCTGCGGCGGCTGGAGGAGCAGGCGCGGACGCTCGAGCCCGCCACGGCAAGCCTGCTCACGATGGCCGGGATCGGGCCCGGCATGCGGGTCTTGGATCTCGGCAGCGGGGCCGGCGATGTCGCGTTCCTCGCGGCCCACCTGGTCGGCCCGGACGGCTCGGTGCTCGGCATCGACAGTTCACCGCTGGCCCTGGCCAGAGCACGACAGCGAGCCGACTGGGGCAAGGTCGGCAATGTCAGCTTCCTGCAGGCCGACGTCCGCACCGTGGACCCGTCGACCGATCTCGGCGGTGCCTTCGATGCGGTCATCGGGCGGCTGATCCTGCTGTACGTGGACGACCCGTCCGAGGTCGTGCACCGGGTCGCGACCGCGCTGCGGCCGGGGGGCGTGCTGCTGGCGATGGAGTACGACATGTCGGTGGCCGGGAGCGTCCCCGCGCAGCCGCTGACCACCCAGGTGATGGGCTGGATCATGGCGGCGTTCGAGCGGGCCGGTCACAATCCCGTGCTCGGGACACGGCTCGCCGGGATCCTGTCCGCGGCCGGACTCGTCGACCCGGCCTGCCTGGGCCTGCAGGCCTACCTCGAGACCGACGACCCGGCCGGGCCCCGCCTGCTCGCGTCGACGACCCGGACCCTGCTGCCGGTGATCGAGGCGAAGGGGATCGCTACGGCGGAGGAGGTCGGCATCGACACCTTGGAGCGCCGCATCACCGAGATGCTGCTGGCGACCGGCGCCATGGCCCGGCCACCCACGCTGGTGGGCGCCTGGGGCCGCACGCCGGCGCGCGGTCGATCGGCCGTCGGCCGGTAGCCGCGCGGGTCTGCGGGGTCGTCGGCGGCCGGCAGACCGGCGTCAGGCGGACGCGCGCCGGTCGGCGTCGAACGCCTGCAGGGTCTCCAGCACCGCGCGGGCGGCGGCTCGGCCGGCACGGTTCGCCCCCAGGGTGGACGCCGACGGCCCGTACCCCACCAACTGCAGCCGCGGGTCGCGCACGGCGGTGGTGCCGTCCATCCGGATACCGCCGCCGCGCTCGCGCAGACCGAGCGGCGCCAGGTGGTCAAGGTCGGCGCGGAATCCCGTTGCCCACAAGATCACATCGGCGCGCAGGTGCGTGCCGTCGGCGAATCGGACACCGTCCGGCGTGATCTCGGTGAACATCTCCCGCGCCTGCAGCACGCCGGCATCGATGCCGGCCTGGTACTCCTCGGTCAGCGGCAGACCGGTCACGGAGACGACGCTGCGCGGGGGCAGCCCGGCGGCCACTCGCTCGCGCACCCGGCGCTCGACGTCGCGGCCCCATTCCGCGTCGAACTCGCGGCGGGTGAAGTGCGGCGGGCGGCGGGTGACCCACGTCGTGGTGGCCACCTCGGCGATCTGCAACAGCTGCTGGACCGCGGACGTGCCGCCGCCCACGACGATCACGTGCCGTCCACGGAACTCCTCCGCGGAACGGAAGTCGCGGCTGTGCAACTGGCGACCGCGGAACCGCTCGCGGCCCGGATAGTACGGCCAGTGCGGCCGGTCCCAGGTGCCGGTCGCGTTCACCACCGCCGGGGCCGACCAACTGCATAGGTCGGTCTCCACCAGCAGGCGCCCGTCGGGACCGTCCGGTGACCGCACCGCGCGCACCGCCACCGGCCGCAGCACCGGCAGCTCGAAGCGGCGCTCGTACTCGGCGAAGTAGCGGGACACCGCCGACGACGCCGGTTCGCGCGGATCTGGCTGGTCGAACGGGAGCCCGGGCAGGTCGTACACCCGGTGGGCCGCACCGAGGGTCAGCGACGGCCACCGGTGC
This sequence comes from uncultured Nocardioidaceae bacterium, assembly GCA_964571285.1. Lineage (GTDB taxonomy): Bacteria > Actinomycetota > Actinomycetes > Propionibacteriales > Nocardioidaceae > CAZNCE01. The sequence goes on from CAZNCE010000006.1 coordinate 22,103, forward strand.
TGCCAGGCGCCGCCCGGGCCGGGGTTGCGGTCGAGGACCACGAAGTCGGAGATGCCGCGACGCTGCAGGCTGTGCGCGGTGGACAGCCCCGCCTGCCCCGCGCCGATCACCACCACATCGGTCAGCGGCGGATCGGGGTGTGGCTGTGCGGTGGCGGGCCGGTCGGGCATGTCAGGCACAACGCGGTGCCGAGGGGTCTCATTCCGGACGGTGGGGCCGGCGAGGCGGCTCCCATGGTCCGGGGAGTGAACGCGCGCTCGCCGTCGGGCGGCGGCGGGGCTAACGTGCGGCTGCAGTCACCTGACGGGACGGCGTATCAGCTGATGAGACGCGAGGAGACGGGACAGGGCCGCGACCCGGGCACCGCCCGGCGCTGGTCGATGCTCGCGGTCAGCACGCTGGCGCAGGCCGCCAGTGCCGCGCTGACGGCGACGCCGGCCTTCCTGATCCCCGTGCTGCACGACGAGCACGAGATGAGCCTGGCCGCCGCCGGGGCCGTGTCCGCGACGCCGTCGGTCGGGGTGATGCTCACGCTGATCGGCTGGGGCTACGTCGTCGACCGGATCGGCGAACGGCGGGTGCTGGCGGCCGGCCTCGGCCTGGCCGCCGCCTTCGGCTTCGCGGCCGTGCTCAGCACATCGATGTGGGTCCTCGGGGGGTTCCTGCTGCTGGTCGGAGTGGGCGCGGCCTCCACCAACGCGGCCAGCGGCAGGGTGGTCGTTGGATGGTTCCCGCCGCACCGCCGCGGGCTGGCGATGGGGATCCGGCAGATGGCCCAGCCGATCGGCGTCGGGCTCGCCGCGGTCACCGTGCCGGTGATCGCCGAGGGGTACGGCCTGGGGCCGGCCTTGCTGCTGCCCGCCTGCGCGGCGGCGCTGATGGCGGTGCTGTGCGCGGCGGTGGTGCTCGACCCGCCCCGCCCGTCCCGCGCCGCGGCGCAGGCCGACGGTCAGCTGGCGAACCCGTACCGCGGGAGCTCGTTCCTGTGGCGGGTGCACCTGGTGTCGGTGCTGCTGGTCGTGCCGCAGTTCACCGTGTGGACGTACGCGCTGGTCTGGCTGATCGCGGACCGGGGGTGGTCCGCCGGCGCGGCCGGGACGCTGGTGGCAGTGTCGCAGGTGTTCGGTGCGGCCGGCCGGATGGTGGCCGGGCACATCTCCGACGTGGTGGGCAGCCGGATGCGGCCATTGCGCTGGGTCGCCGTCGGCGCCGCCGCCACGATGCTGGCACTGGGCGCCACCGACCATCTGGGCTGGTCGGTCGCGGTGCCGCTGATGGTGGTCGCGACCGTGGTCACCGTTGCCGACAACGGACTGGCGTTCACCTCGGTGGCGGAGTTCAGCGGCCCGTTCTGGTCCGGGCGGGCGCTGGGCACCCAGAACACCGCGCAGTACCTCGGTGCCGCGCTGGTGCCGCCGTTCGTCGGAGCGGCCATCGGCACCCTCGGCTATCCGCTCGCGTTCGCGCTGGTCGCGCTGTTCCCGATCGTCGCCACACCGATGGTTCCCGACGACTCGCCCGCCGGCCGCTCGCGCGCCGGGACGAGACCACGAGTCGGCGGGCCGACCGCCGATGACTAGGGTCGCGGACACGGACACCGCGTACGCGACTTAAGGAGGATCCATGCTCAGCCCCGACCAGCAACGCTCGGCCTGCGACCTGCTGTGGAAGCAGTGGCAGTCGGGCGAGACCACACCGGGGCTGCCGGACGAGCTGCGCCCGGCCGACCGGGCAGACGGCTACGCGATCCAGGCGATGTTCGAGCGCTTCACGGACTTTCCCTTGTACGGCTGGAAGATCGCGGCGACCAGCGTGGCCGGCCAGCAGCACATCGGCGTCGACGGTCCGCTGGCCGGCCGCATCCTGCGGGAGTGGGTGGTCGAGCCCGGGGCGACGGTCTCGCTGTCCGGCAACCACATGCTGGTGGTCGAGGCCGAGTTCGCCTTCCGGCTCGGGGAGACGCTGGCGCCGCGCGCGGAGCCGTACCCGGTGAACGAGGTGTTGGCGGCGGTGTCGGACCTGCACCTGACCCTGGAGGTGCCGGACTCCCGGTTCACGGACTTCCCGCACGCGGGTGCGCCGCAGCTGATCGCCGACGTGGCCTGCGCGCACCGACTGGTGGTAGGCCCCGCCGTCGCCGCGGACTGGCGGGCGCTGGACCTGGCGGCGTTCACCATGGAGGCGACCACGTCCGACGGGCAGACGCATCCCGGTGCCGGCTCCAACGTGCTCGGCGACCCGCGGGAGGCGCTGGCCTGGCTGGTCAACGAGGTGTGCTCGCTCGGCCTGTCGCTGGAGGCGGGGCAGCTGGTGACCACCGGGACCTGCATCGTCCCCGCTGCGGTCCGCCCCGGCCTGCAACTCGTCGCCGACTTCCGGGAGCTGGGCCGGATCTCGGTGGAGTTCGAGCAGTGAGGGCGGTCGGCTACACCGAGCTGGACCCGGCGCGTGGCGCCGACGTACTGGTCGACCTGGACGTGCCGGAGCCCGAGCCGCGGCCGCACGACCTCACCGTGCGGGTGCGGGCGATGGCGGTCAACCCGCGCGACATCAAGGTGCGGCTCAGCGAGCAGGCCACTCCCGACCGACCGCGGATCCTCGGCTGGGATGCGGCGGGGGTGGTCGTGGCCGTCGGTGACGCGGTGAGCGGGTTCGCGGTCGGCGACGAGGTCTACTACGCCGGCGACGCCTCCCGGCCCGGCTGCAACAGCGAACTGCACGTCGTGGACGAGCGGATCACCGGGCACAAGCCGGCGGGACTGGACTTCGAGGAGGCGGCGGCGCTGCCGCTCACCGCGCTGACCGCCTACGAGATGCTGTTCGACCGGCTCGGGGTCGAGGCGGGTGAACCGGCCGGGCGCCGGCTGCTGGTGCTCGGCGGGGCCGGCGGTGTGCCGTCGATGGCGATCCAGCTGGCCCGCCGGCTCACCGGACTCGAGGTGATCGCCACCGCGTCCCGGCCGGAGAGCCGGGAGTGGGTGCGCCGGATGGGCGCGCACCGGGTGGTGGACCACTCGCGCCCGTTGACCGACCAGCTCGAGCCGGACTCGGTGGACCTGGTGTTCTCCACCCACACCGACGGCTCGGTCTGGGGGCAGCTGGCGGCGCTGGTGGCACCGCAGGGGCGGATCGGGCTGATCGACAACCCCGAGCCGGTCGACCTGGTGGCGATGAAGATGAAGAGCGTCTCCATCCACTGGGAGGTGATGTTCACCCGGTCGATGTATGAGACCGCGGACATCGCCCGGCAGCGGGAGATCCTGGACCACGTGGCCCGGCTCGCCGACGACGGGACGCTGACCTCCACGCTGACCGAGCGCATCGGGCCGCTGTCGGCGGAGAACCTGCGCCGGGCGCATCGCCGGATCGAGGACGGGCATGTGATCGGCAAGCTGACCCTGGCCGGCTTACCGGACTGAGCGCCGCGTGTCCCCAGTGGGCGCCCTCGGTACGCAAGACGAACGCGGTTCGTAGCGGATGCGCCCGGTGGGCATGGTGGGTGCACATCGACAGCCCGGGGTACGGTCGCGCTGACCCAGGACCAGCGCACGGCGCCCCGACTTGTCAGGCCCGGCCACGCTCGGCGTGCTCGCCGGCCGGCTGACAACCACGCGGGCCGCGGCCGGTCCGGTCAGGCCGGGTAGTTCGGGTCGTCCAGGTCGGTCTCGACCAGCGCCGCGATCGTCTTGGCGGCCTCCTCGTCGTCGGAGGCGACCACGACCTGGGCGCCGCAGCCCGCGCCCAGGGTCATGATCAGCAGCGCGGAGTCGGCGTCCACCGGGTCGCCGCCCGGCATCGCGATGGTGACGTCCGCGTCCAGCTCGCCGGCCTTCTCGGAGATGATCTGGGCGGGCCGGGCGTGCAGCCCGACCGACGATGCGACGGTGACGGTGATCTCGGCCATGGGGATGGTCCCTTCCTCGGTGTTCGGGTCAGATTGTCACGTACGGATGAACGGTCAGGCGCCGGCCGGGACCGGCTCCCGGGCGGATTCGGTGCGCCGGCGGTGCGCCAGTCCCTTCAGCGCGACCACCGCCGCCGCCCCGACCACGGTGCCTGCTGCCAGGCTGATCAGGAAGCCGAGCACGCCGTCCACGGCGAACAGCACGAAGATGCCGCCGTGCGGTGCGCTGAGCTCGACGCCCATGCCCATCGCCAGCGCGCCGGTCACCGCGCCGCCGGCCATCATCGCCGGGATCACCCGCAGCGGGTCGGCAGCGGCGAACGGGATGGCGCCCTCCGAGATGAACGAGGCGCCCAGCAGCCACGCCGCGCGGCCGTTCTCCCGCTCCGGCTCGGTGAACAGCTTCGGCCGGACGGTGGAGGCGAGCGCGAGCGCCAGCGGCGGCACCATGCCGGCCAGCATCACGCAGGCCATGATCTTCAGGTTCGCCGGGCTCGGGTCGGCGCCCAGGCCGGTGGTCGCGAACACGTACGCCGCCTTGTTCACCGGGCCACCCAGGTCGAAGCACATCATCAGCCCGAGCAGGATGCCCAGCCCGATCGCCCAGCCGCCGCTCATCGCGGTCAGGCCGCTCTGCAGCTCCTCGGTCAACCAGCCCAGCGGGCGACCGAGCACCAGGATCATCAGACCCCCGGCGATCAGCGTCGCGAACAGCGGGATGATCACGACCGGCATCAGGCCGCGGACGAACCGGGGCACCTCCAGGCTGGCGATCCACAGCGCGATCACGCCGGCCAGGAACCCGCCCACGATCGCGCCGATGAACCCGGCGCCGATGCCGTTCAGCCCGCTGATGGCCGCGTCGCCGCCGCACAGCAGGCCGACGACGAAGCCAGGTGCGATACCAGGACGGTCCGCGATCGCGTACGCGATGTACGCCGCCAGCGCGGGGATGAACAAGGTGAAGGCGGCCTTGCCGATCAGCAGGAACACCGCGCCGAGGTAGAGCATCAGCGGGCTGCCGAACAGCGCGTCCTGGGCCTGGTCGGCGCTGGGCAGGTTGCCCAGCGACTGGGTGGTGGCCAGGGACGGGTCGACGGTGTAGCCGCCGAGCAGGAACGCCAGCGCGATCAGCAGGCCGCCGGCGGCCACGAACGGGATCATGTAGCTGACCCCGGTCAGTAGCGCGGTGCGGGCCTTGATCCAGACCGACTGGCTGCCGGCGTCCTCGCCTTCGGCGGCCGAGTCGACCGCACCGGCGACCCGGTGCGCACGGGGGTCGTTGGCCGCGGCGACCGCCTGGGCGATCAGGTCGTCGGCGTGGTGGATGCCGTCCTTGACGCTGGCCTTGACCTCGGCCAGCCCGGCGAACCGCTCCTTGTCACGGACACCTACGTCGGTGGCGAAGATGACGGCACCGGCGGCGGCGATCGTCTTCGGGTGCAGCCGGCTGGACCCGACCGAGCCCTGCGGCTCGACGTGCAGGTCGATGCCGGCCTTGCGGGCCGCCTCCTCCAACGCCTCGGCGGCCATGAACGTGTGCGCGATGCCGGTCGGGCAGGAGGTGACCGCGACCAGGGACGGCTTCGCACCGCCGGTCCCGGGCTCTGCCGCAGCAGCGCTCGACTCCGCGGCTGCGGGCTCCGCGGCCGGTTGCTCGGTGTCAGGCTGCTCGGTGGTCTGCTCCGCCGGCTGCCCCGCCGGCTGCTCCGCCGGCTGCTCCGCCGGTTGCTCCGCCGGTTGCTGCGGGCTCGGCGGCCGGACCACCTCCGACACCGCCGCGACCACCTCCTCCGGCGTCGCCGCGCGGCGCAGCGTGTCGGTGAAGTCCTTGCGCACCAGGGCGCGGGCCAGCTGGGTGAGCAGTTTCATGTGCTCCTGGTCGCCGGTGGCCGGCGCCGCGATCATGAACACCAGGTCGGCCGGCCCGTCCTTGCTGCCGAAGTCGACCGGCGGGGAGAGCCGGGCGAAGGCCAGGGTCGAGTCGGTGACGTGCTCGGATCGGCAGTGGGGGATGGCCAGGCCGCCGGGCATGCCGGTGGCGGTCTTCGCCTCGCGGGCGAAGGCGTCGGCGGCCAGGCCGTCAGCGTCGGTGCTGCGGCCGGTCGCGGCGACGCGCGCGGCCAGGCCGCGGATCACATCGTCCTTGGTGTCTCCGAACGTGGCGTCCAGCGCCACCAGATCGGTGGTGATGAGCTCGGTCATGGTGCACTCCGGTTCGGTGTCGAGTCGGTGTCCAGCGGGCTGACCGCCACGCCGGCCACATCGGGCAGCGGAGCACGGGGCATCATCGTCCCGGGCAACGAGGCGGCCGCCGCGCCATAGGCGACGGCCCGGGCGAGCCGGTCGGGCGGCCGTGCGCCCTGCTGGTCGGCGAGCAGGTAGCCGGCGAGGCTCGCGTCGCCGGCTCCCACGGTGCTGCGTACGGCCACCTCGGGCGACCTGGCTCGCCAACTGCCGGTCGCGGTGACCAGCACCGCGCCCCCGGCCCCCAGCGTCAGCAGGACGGCGCCGACGCCGCGGTCGACCAGGGTCAGCGCGGACTTCGCCGCGGTCTCGGGCTCGGACTCCAGCAGGTGCGGGTCGTCACCGGTGACCGAGGCGAGCTCGTGCGCGTTGGGTTTCACCAGGTCCGGCAGCGTGGGGCCGGCCAGCGCGCGGACCAGCGGCTGCTCCGAGGTGTCCAGGGCGACCCGGCGGCCGGCGGCCTTCAGCTCCGCGATCGCGGTGGCGTACCAGTCCAGCGGGGTCTCCGGCGGCAGCGAGCCGGACAGCACGATCCACCCGCCCTCGACCGACCGCTTGAGCAGCCGGTCGGAGAGCTCACGCAGCACATCGGGGGGTACGGGATGTCCGGGGTCGTTGAACTTCGTGGTCATGCCGTCCGGTTCGGCGACGGTGATGTTGACCCGGGAGGGCCGGCCCACCGGGACGTTCACCGCCTGCACGCCGGCGTCGTTGAGGCCACGCAGCAGCAGGTCCTCGTCGTCGGCGGGCAGGACGGCGACCGCGGCCTCGCCGGCGAACGAGATGGCCCGGGCGACGTTCACGCCCTTGCCACCGGCCTCGTCGCCCACGGCGACGGCGCGGAACACGTCTCCGCGGACGATCGGCCGGTCGATCTCCATCGTGCGATCGACCGAGGGGTTGACGGTCAGGGTGACGATCATGCGACTACCACCTCGATGTCTCGGTGCTCCAGGGCTGCTTTGTCTGCGGGCGAGACGCCGTCGTCGGTGACGACCGCGTCGACTTGGTCGAGCGACACGAACCGGGCCATGGTCTCCTCGCCGAACTTGGTCGAGTCGCACAGCAGCACCACCCGCCGGCCGGACCGGGCCATCGCGGCCTTGACCGCGGCCTCGTCGGCGTCCGGTGTGGTGGGGCCGAAGTCCACCCGCAGGCCGTTGACGCCGAGGAACGTGACGTCCACCCGGACGTCGGCGAGCACGCCCACGGTGGTGGCGCCGACCGCCGCGCCGCTGCGCGGTCTGATCCGTCCGCCGAGCAGCCGGATGTCCAGCCGCTCGCTGGCGCGATCCGACAGCAGGGTGGCGATCGCGGGGGAGTTGGTGACCACCGACAGGTCCACATCGGCCGGCAGCGCACGCGCCAGCCGGGCGGTGGTGCTGCCCGCGTCCAGCAGGATGCTCCCGCCGCTGCGGGGGACCAGCGTCAACGCGGCTCGCGCGATCCGGTCCTTCTGCGCCATCGCGACCCGATGACGCTCCGCCAGTCCGGGCTCGCGGACGGTCAGGGCGTCGGCCGGTACCGCGCCGCCGTGCACCCGGTGCACCAGGCCGCGGCGCTCCAGCAGCGCCAGGTCGCGGCGGACGGTCTCCGTGGTGACGCCGAACGCGTCGGCGGCCTCGGCCACGCCGACCCGCCGGTAGGCGCTCACCCGCTCGGCCAGCGCCTGCTGCCGCTCCGCCGCGTACATGCCGTCTCCTGTGTGCATCTGGGGTGTGGAACTCAGTGGGATCAGTTGTGATTGCGTGGATTTTAAGCGAACGGACCCTTGACCTGTCAAGCGGTGTCCCATAAAGTCGGGCCAATTCCAACGGAAAACCACATCACCAGCAGGAGAGATCGGGATGACGACGAGCACACCAGCCGTGAGTACGCGTCGGGGGACCCCGGTGGTGCCGGGGGTCGCCTACGGCCCCGTCGTCCGCCCGGCGCCCGGCCTGGAGCTAGCCTCCCTGGAGGCCCACCTGGCGTCCGGGGAACCCGACACCGAGGCGGCGAGGTACGCCGAGGCGGTGGAGACCGTGGCCGCGCGGCTGGCCGCCCGCACCGAGCAGGCCCGGGACGTGGCCGCGGACGTGCTGCGGGCACAGACCGCGCTGGTGCAGGACAAGGGGCTGCGCAAGGCGGTGCAGAAGCAGATCGCCGGCGGCGCCAGCGCCGAGGCCGCGCTCGTCCACGCGGTGGAGCAGTTCGCGGTCACCTTCGAGCAGCTGGGCGGCCTGATGGCCGAGCGGATCACCGACCTGCGCGACCTGGGCACCCGGGTCGCGGCCGAGCTGCAGGGACTGCCCGAGCCAGGGGTCCCGGTGCCCGACGAGCCGTCGGTGCTGCTCGCCCACGACCTCGCGCCGGCCGACACCGCGCTGCTGGACCCGGAGCGGGTGATCGCCCTGGCCACCAGCGGCGGCGGGCCGACCAGCCACACCGCGATCATCGCCCGGCAGCTCGGTCTCCCTTGCGTGGTGGCCGTACCCGTGGACGACATCGAGAACGGCTCCGTCGTGCTGGTGGACGGTGGACGGGGCGAGGTACTCGTCGCGCCGCCCACCGACGAGGCCGAGCAGCGGATCGAGGCCTACCGCCGCGACAGCGAGGCGGCGGCCGCCTGGCGGGGCCCGGGTGCCACCGCCGACGGCGTGGCCGTGCAGATCCTGGCCAACGTCGCCGACGGGCCGAGTGCCCGCACCGCGGCCGCGGGGCCGAGCGAGGGGGTCGGGCTGTTCCGCACCGAGCTGGCCTTCCTCGGCCGTGACACCGAGCCGACCGTGGCCGAGCAGGCCGACATCTACGCCGAGGTGCTGACCGCGTTCGGGGACCGCAAGGTCGTCGTCCGTACCCTCGACGCCGGGTCGGACAAGCCGATGAAGTTCGTCACCGTGCCGGGGGAGGACAACCCCGCGCTCGGGGTACGCGGCTTCCGGCTGGCCGCGGACAACCCGCAGCTGCTGGACCGGCAGCTGGACGCGATCGCGCAGGCGGCCGAGCGCACCGGCACGGCGCCGTGGGTGATGGCGCCGATGGTCGCGACGCCGGCCGAGGCCAAGCACTTCGGTGCGCAGGTGCGCAGCCGCGGTATGACCGCCGGGGTGATGGTCGAGGTGCCGTCGGCCGCGCTGCTGGCCGACCAGCTGCTGGAGCACGTCGACTTCCTGTCGATCGGCACCAACGACCTGACGCAGTACACGATGGCTGCGGACCGGCTGAGCAGCGACCTGGCGACGTTCACCGACGCCTGGCAGCCGGCGGTGCTGCGGCTGGTGCAGATGACTGCCGCGGCGGGGCAGGCCGCGGACAAGCCGGTGGGAGTCTGCGGCGAGGCCGCGGCCGACCCGTCGCTGGCGTGCGTGCTGGTCGGGCTCGGCGTGACGTCGCTGTCCATGGCCGCGTCCGCGCTCGGCCAGGTCGGGGCCGCGGTCGGGCAGTACGACCTCGAGGCCTGCTGCGCGGCCGCCGACGCCGCGCTGGCCGCCCCCGACAACGTGCTCGCCCGGTCGGCCGCAAACGCCGTACTCGGGCGCTGAACCCGGCGCGGCGACCGGTCAGTACAGGTAGACGGTCACGGTGGATCCGCGCGGGGCCTCGTCGCCCGAGCCGGGGTCCTGGGCGCCCACCCGGTTGAAGCCGATGTAGGTGTCGGCCTGCCGGACCTCGATCTCGAAGCCGGCGTCGGCCAGCGTCTGCCGGGCCTCGTCCTCGGTCTGGTAGAAGACACTGGGCACCTCGACCAGCTCCGGGCCGAGCGACACCACGAGCTTCACCTGCTGGCCGCGGAACAGCGTGCCGTCCTGCGGCGACTGGCTGATGACCGCACCCTTCGGCACCTCGTTGTCGTAGGCCTCGCTGGTCTTCGCCTTCAGTCCGAGGTCGTCGAGCCGCTTCTTCGCGTTCGCCGCCGGTTTGCCGGTGAGGTCGGGCACGTCGATCGGTTCCCGGCCCTTGCTGACCACCAGATCGACCTCGGTGTCGCGTCGCAGCGGGGTGCCCGCGGCCTCGGAGGTGCTGATCACGCTGCCCTTGGCCACGTCCTCGGACCATTCCCGGGTGATGTCGCCGACGGCCAGGTGGTTGTTCTCCAGCGCCGCCACCGCGTCCTGTTCGGTCTGCCCGCGCAGTGGGGGTAGGTCGTAGCGCTCCTTGCCCTTGGACACCACCGCGGAGATCTCGCCGTCCTTAAGCACCCGGTCACCTGGCGCCGGGTCGGTGGAGATGATGTGGCCCTCGGCCACGGTCTCGGAGAACGCCTTGGTGCTGGACAGGCCCAGGTCGGTGCCGACCAGCTCGCCCCTGGCCTGGCGCACCGTGTCACCGACCAGGTCGGGGGTCGAGGTGTAGCGACCGACGCCGAAGTACCAGCCGCCGACCGCCGCAGCGGTCGCCAGCAGCAGCACCAGGATCAGCCCGATCGCACCGCGCCGGCGGCTGCGCCGCTGCCGCTTGGCCGGCCCGGCGGGCTGCCCGGGGGGCCGACCGGGTCCACCGTCCGAGCCCTCCGGGGTGGTCGCCGGTGGCACCGTCGTCTCGGGCGCGGCCCACGCCTCGTCGCCGGCCGGGCCGTCGCCGTCCGCCGGCCGTCTCGCCGGTACCGCCACCGTGTGCTCCACGCCGTACTCAGGTGGCGCGCCGAGGGACAGATCCGCGAAGTCGTTCTCCAGCTCCTCGGTGGCCTCGCCCGGCGGACGTGGTTGCAGGTCCGCGGTCAGGTCTGGGTCGTCCCACACCCCGTTGTCGAGGGCGTGGCGCACCCGGCGCACCTGGTGCAGCATCACCTTCGCGTCCGCGAACCGGGCGTCGTGGTCCCTCGCCGCCGCGCGCGCGACCAGCGCGTCCACATAGGGCGGGACGCCCTGCTGCTGCTCCGACGGCGCGGGTACGTCCTCGTGCACGTGCTTGAACGCCACCTGGACGGGCAGGTCGCCGCGATGCGGCTTCTCGCCGGTCAGCATCTCGTACAGCAGCACCCCCACCGCGTAGATGTCGGTGCGCGCATCCGCGACGTTGTGCACGACCAGCTCGGGCGCGAGGTAGGAGACCGTGCCCATCAGCACGCCGCTGGTTGCGGTGGTCGACGTGGAGGTGGTGACCGCTCGGGCCAGCCCGAAGTCGGCGACCTTGACCCGGCCGTCGTCGGTGATCAGCACATTCTCCGGCTTGACGTCGCGGTGCACGATGCCGGCCTGATGGGCTGCCGCGAGCGCGGACAGCACCGGCTCCAACAACGCCAGGGCCCGCCCCGGCGGGATCGGCGCCTGGTCGCGCATCAGCTGCCGCAGCGTGCGGCCCGGGACGTACTCCATCGCCAGGAACAGCGTGCCGTTGTGCGAGCCCTGGTCGAACACGTTGACCACGTTGGGATGCGACAGCCGCGCCGCGGCCCGGGCCTCCCGGCGGAACCGGGTGACGAAGTCCGGATCGGCGGCGTAGCCCGGGTGCAGCACCTTCACCGCGAGCTCGCGGTCCAGCCGCTGGTCGGTGGCCTGGTAGACCGTCGCCATGCCACCGCGCGCGATCGGCCGGCCAACGCGGTAACGACCGTCCAGCAGGGTCCCCACCAGGGGGTCCACGGCGGTCGTGTTCACCAGTCCGTCCTTCCGTGACCCGGATGCGAGGGTCGGCCAGATCGACAACCAAGGATATCGGCCCGGTGAGGGGGCAGCCCGGATTGCGCGTCGGGTGGCGACCGCTTCGTTCGGACCGCCAGGGGGCGGCCGGTGCGTCATCGTCCGGCCCGCAGGCTCTGGCACCCTAGGGCCGTGACTGACTCCAACACCAGCGACGACCGGACGGGGAACGCCGGCACCGCTGACCCGGGGCCCACCGTCGACGACGTCGTACCAGCCTGGCTGAGCCTGCCGGCGGCCGCCGAACAGCTCCACCTGAGTCCCAACCAGGTGCGCCAGCTGGCCCGCGAGGGGCAACTGGTGCTGCTCCGGCACGGCGGGAGCCGGGAGCCCGAGGTCCCGGCGGCGTTCGTCCACGACGGGGCCGTGCTCAAGGGGCTCCCCGGGACGCTCACGCTGCTGGCCGACGCCGGCTACGACGAGTGGGAGGCGGTGCGCTGGCTGTTCACCGCGGACGACACGCTGCCCGGCTCGCCGGTCGACGCGCTCCGGGAGAACCGGGGCAAAGAGGTGCGCCGCCGGGCCCAGGCGCTGGCGTTCTGATGGCCGGCGACCGGGCGGTCCCGTCCGTCCACCAGGTCCTCGACTGGCCGGTGCACAACGCCGCCGCCGCCGTCGTGGCAGCGGACGGGACGGTCCTCGGCACGGCCGGAGACACCAGCCGGGTGTTCCCGCTGGCGTCGGTGACCAAGCCGCTGACCGCGTACGCCGCGCTGATCGCGATCTCGGAGGGCATCGCCGAGCTCGACGATCCGGCCGGGCCGGAGGGCAGCACACTGCGGCACCTGCTGGCGCACACGTCCGGGCTGTTCTTCGACGAGCACCGGGTGGTGATGCCGCCCGGTCGGCGCCGCATCTACTCCAACGTCGGGTTCGAGGTGCTCGCCGACGTACTCGCGGAGCGGTCGGGGATCGCGTTCGCCGACTACGTCCGCGAGGGCCTGCTCGAGCCGCTGGGGATGGCCGACACCCGGTTCGAGGGCTCGCCCGCCGCGGGGGCCCGGTCGACGGTCGCGGACCTGGCGCGGTTCGCCGCGGAGCTGCAGCGGCCGAGGCTGCTCGAGCCCGGGGTCGTCGAGCGGGCGACCACGGTGCAGTTCCCCGGGCTGATGGGCGTGCTGCCCGGGTTCGGCCGGCAGGAGCACAACGACTGGGGGCTCGGCTTCGAGATCCGCGATCACAAGGACCCGCACTGGACCGGTGCCAGCAGCTCGCCGCGCACCTTCGGCCACTTCGGGCAGGCCGGCACGTTCCTCTGGGTGGACCCCGAGGCCCGGGCGGCCTGTGTGGCGCTGACCGACCGCAACTTCGGGCCGTGGGCGGCCGAGGCCTGGCCGGTGTTCACCGACGCGGTGCTCGCGGACCTGCGCCGGGCCGGTGCCCGGTAGCGCGGCCGGGCCGGGGACAGCGGTGGGTGCCGGTTGGGCGCGCCGGATCGGCCCGGCGCTGGTCGCCGTGCTGGTGGTGCTGTTCGCCGGGGTGGCCGCCGGGTGCGGGGGATCGACCGACACCCGGTCGCCATCCGCCGCTCCGGCTACGTCTTCGAACCCCTCGTCAGTCCCGTCGGACTCCCCGGATGGGGAGTCGACGGACCCGGAGAGCGGACTGGCGTGGGTCGGCTACGACGAACTGCCCCCACCGGCCTGGGACACGCTGGACCTGATCGCCGAGGGCGGCCCGTACCCGTACCACGCCGACGGGTCGGTGTTCGAGAACCGCGAGGGCCTGCTGCCGCCGCAGCGCCGGGGCTACTACCACGAGTTCACCGTGCGCACCCCGGGATCCGACGACCGGGGCGCCCGCCGGATCGTGTCCGGCAGCAGTGGCGAGTACTACTACACCGAGGACCATTACCAGTCGTTCAGGAGGATCAGGCTATGAGTGGGCTCGCCGCGGTGCTGGCCGGTCGACGTCCGGCCGGGGTGTACCGCTGGACCACACCGGTCGAGGTGTCGGACGTGCAGCGCTCCGTCGAGCGGGCGGAGTGGCGGTTCGTGCTGCTGGACACGCTGACGGTCGACGACAAGGAAGGCTTCCTGGCCTCCGCCGCGGCAGCGTTCGCGTTCCCGGACTGGTTCGGGCACAACTGGGACGCCTTCGGCGACTGCCTGGCCGACGTGGAGTCCGACACCGGGACGCTGGTGCTGTGGGACGGCTGGAGCCCGCTCGCGCGCGCCAACCGGCAGTCGTTCAACGTCGCGCTGGACATCCTCGACCAGCGGGCGGCCTCCCGGCGTGGTGGGCCGTTCGTGGTGCTTATGCGTGGTGACGGGCCACGGATCAACGTGCCCGATGTCGACCCCCACGTGGACGTACCCGACTGAGGCGGTCGCGCGTCGGATCCCGGCAGTTGGCGGGAACTGTTGGCG
>CAZNCE010000006.1:36343-49668 GCA_964571285.1 uncultured Nocardioidaceae bacterium
CGGGGAAGTTTTGGCGGCTCGCGGGTTGGGGCCGGGCGGGCCGTGGGCCGGTCAGGCGCGGCGGTCGGTGGCGGAGGCGGCCAGTTCGCGCAGCGCCGCAGTGACCTCGGGGTCGAGCCCGGCCCGGTCCAGCGCGGTCTCCGCGGCATCGACCAGCGAGCCCAGCAGCTCCTCGACCCGGGCCCGGGCACCGGTGTCCTGCAGCGCGCCGCGCAGCCGGGTGAGCCCCTCCGCGTCCAGGTCCGGCCGGGCGAACAGCGACTCGATCAGCTGCGCCTGCTGCGGCGTGGCACGGTCCAGCGCCAGCGCGACCAGCATGGTCCGCTTCCCCTCGCGCAGGTCGTCCCCGGCGGGCTTGCCGGTCTCCTCCGGGTCGCCGAACACCCCGAGGACGTCGTCGCGCAGCTGGTACGCCTCGCCCAGCGGCAGCCCGTACGAGCTGAGCGCGGCAAACAGGTCGGGCGAGCCACCGGCCAGCGCGGCGCCGAGGTGCAGCGGTCGTTCCACGGTGTACTTCGCCGTCTTGTAGCGCAGCACCCGCATCACCTGTGGCACCGAGCGCGACCCGCTGTTCTGGGTGACCAGGTCCAGGTATTGCCCCGCCACCACCTCGTCGCGCATCAGGTCGAGGTACGGCAGCCCGCGGGCCACCGCGTCGGCGGGCAGCCCGCTGCGCCGCAGCAGCTGGTCGGACCACGACAGCAGCAGGTCGCCGAGCAGGATGGCCGCGCCGACGGAGAACTGCCGGCGCCGCCCGGGCCACTCGCGCTCGTCGTGCAGCCGGGCGAACCTGCGGTGCGCGGCGGGCGCGCCGCGTCGGGTGTCGGAGTCGTCCATCACGTCGTCGTGCACGAGGGCGCTGGCGTGCAGCAGTTCCAGCGCCGCGGCTGCCCGGACCAGCGAGGTCTCCCCGGGCGCGCCGCCGGCCGCGCGCCAGCCCCAGTGGCAGAACGCCGGGCGGAGTCGTTTGCCGCCGGTCACGGCCTCCCGGGCGGCGGCAAGCAGCGGATCCAGCTGCGGGCCGACCTCCGCCAGCTGTTCGGCCTTGCCGGCGACGAACTCGTCCAGCTGCTCCTGCACCTGTCGGCGGAACGGCTCCGCCGCGGCACCGTCATCGGCGGTGTCTCGAGGGGCGGGGGGCGGGGACGCGGTCACGTCGCGAACCCTAGTCGCCGCCCGGCTCCGACCGGGACCGTGCCGGGGTGCCGTTGGCACCGTGGCGCGTTCCGGCCCACTCTGGAGCCCGAAACCCAGCCGCAACACGCCACGCTGGACGGGCACCGCCCACCAACGCGCCACGCTGGACGGGCACCGCCCACCAACGCGCCACGGTGGGCCGGGCGATGGTGGCCGGTCGGTGGACCGCGCCGGGGCATGCAGCCGACTGCCGGTAACGTCGAGGACATGGCCCTCGGACTCCCGTCCCGCATGCCCGGTGGCGCCCCGGCGATCGTCGACCTGCTGGCCTCCGGGGACCGGTCGTACTCGTTCGAGTTCTTCCCGCCCAAGGACGACGCTGGGGAGGAGCGGCTGTGGCGGGCGATCCGCGAGCTGGAGCCACTGCATCCCACGTTCGTCTCGGTGACGTACGGCGCCGGCGGCAGCACCCGAGACCGCACGGTGCGGCTGACCGGCGCGATCGCCTCCGAGACCACGCTGACCGCGATGGGCCACCTGACCTGTGTCACCCACACCCGTGCGGAGCTGCGCGGCGTGGTGGGCGCGTACGCGGATGCCGGCGTGCGCAACGTGCTCGCTCTGCGCGGGGACCCGCCCGGCGGGCCGGGCAGCCCGTGGATCTCCACCCCGGGGGGCGTCGAGTACGCCAGCGAGCTGGTCGGGCTGGTGCGCGGGCTCGGCGACTTCAGTGTGGGGGTGGCGGCGTTCCCCGAGGGGCATCGGGAGGCGGCGTCGCTGGCGGACGACGCCCGGGTGCTGGCGCGGAAGTACCGGTCCGGTGCGGAGTTCGCGATCACCGAGCTGTTCTTCCGCCCCGCCGACTACTTCGCGTTGCTGGACCGCGCGGCCGCGGCCGGCGCCGACCTGCCGATCATCCCGGGCATCATGCCGATCACCAACCTGCGCCAGATCCGCCGGTTCGCCGAGCTGTCCGGCCGCGCCGTGCCACCGGAGGTGGTTGCCCGCTTCGACGGGGTCACCGATCCGCACGACGTGCGCCGGATCGGCGTCGACATCGCCACCGGGATGTGCGAGGAGCTGCTCGACGGCGGTGCGCCGGGCCTGCACTTCTACACGCTGAACCGCTCCACGGCGACCCGCGAGATCTACGCCAACCTGCGCCTCGGCGTCGCGGCCGGCTGACCGGTCACTCGCCGCGCGGCGCAGGACCGATCCGGGTCGCCACCTGGGCCGCACCCAGGCCCACCAGCGGGACGCCCGGCCCCGGGAACGCGGCCGCCCCGACCCGGTGCACCCCAACCAGCACCCGGCCGGTCACCGGGTCGGCCCCCGGCGCGAGCCGGCGGCGCAGCTCGGCCCGGTCGTACAGCGCCGTGCCGCCCGAAGCGAGGTCGCCGATGGACGCGGTGTCGTCGTCGAGCCGCCGGGCGCCGGTCAGGTCGAGACCGCCCTCGGTTGCCCGCTGCACCACCTCGGACAGGTCCACGTCGGACAGTTGTGCGTCGGGCCGCTGCACCGTGGCCCGGCCGGCGAGCACGGTGAGGGTGTGTCCGGCCGCGGTGCCGTGGTCGCGGCGCAGCACCACCAGAGGATGGTCCGGGCGGTGCGGGTGCAGCACCGTCTCGAACGGCGGCTCGGGAGCCGTGGCGGGCAGGCCCAGCCGCCCTAGGACCAGCGGCCACGGGCTGGGGTCCGGCTCGGCCGCCCAGACCACGAGGTCCGCGGGTAGCTCGTCACCGGCCGCCGTCCGCACCCCGGCGACCCGGTCGTCGTGTTCCAGCAGCCCGATGACCGCGACACCGGTCCGCACCTCGACGCCGCGGGTGCCGAGCCGCGCCACCAGCCGGTCCACCAGCGCGGACATCCCGTGCTCGGGGCGCCACACACCGAAGGTGCGCTCCACGTACGCCCAGACGCCGAGATAGCACGGTGCGGCCCCCGGGGCGGCGCCGCGGAGCCGGACCGGCGTCGACAGCACCGCACCCAGGCGTGGGTCGGTGAACGCCCGGCGGGTCCAGGTCTGCAGGGTCGTCCGGACCCGTAGTGTCTTGCGGTCAGCGCGGGACAGGGACGAGCAGCCGGGGAACCGGTCGGCCTCGAGCGCCCGGGTGCGCAGCACCTCCCAGGGGGCGGCGAGCTCGTCGAGCGCGGTGGTCCACTCCGCCGCGGCCCGTTCGCCCAGGGCGTCGCGCACCGCGGCCCGCTGGGCGCCGCGGCCGGTGGTGGGCAGATCCAGCACCCGCCGGTCGTCGAACACGTGCCGTCGCGGGGTGGCCTCCGGCAGCAACTCCAGCTCGCGCTCCAGTGGGCGGCCGGACTTGCGGAACAGGTCGCGGAGGACTGCGGGGAGGGTGGTGGTCGCCGCCGCGCCGTCCCAGCCGTAGCCGTCCCCGGCGCCGCCGCGCAACTGGCCGCCCAGTTCGTCCGCGCGTTCGAGCAACGTGATCCGGTGCCCCAGCTTGGCCAGCCGGACCGCCGCGGCGAGACCGGCGAACCCACCGCCGACCACGATGATCCCCGCCATGTCGGGGCAGCCTAGGGAGGCACCGAGCTGATCGGCCCCGCGGGCCACCCGGTCAACTCGCTCGACAGGTGAACTATCAACAATGGGTAAGATTACAGAGAGTGTCAATATCGTCGCGGTGAGCAAGAACTTGATTCGATCAACCCCTGTCCACAACGAAAATCTTGCTTTTCGCGGTCGAAAGCCGGAACTTCGGGGCGTGGCTCTAGCCGACTAGTGTGACTTACCGTTAGCATGTCGAACCAACGGGATTCAGGACGAGTCGCACTTGCGCGCGTCCGGCGCCGCGCGCGGGGGAGGCGGCGACGGGGCGCCGCCGGCCGGCTCGTCCTTCCGCGTCCGGGTGCGTCACGGCACCGCGGGATGCGTCCGCAGCCGGTACGACCCACGGTTCTTCGTCGCCGCGGGCAGCGCCGCCGATGGGGGCACGGCCCGAGCCGCCCGGCCGACCAGCAGCGAGGAGACCGGGCCCAGGAACCAGTGCCGCCGCACACACTGCAGGCGTACGTGCTCCACCGGCCCGTCGGTGCCGGGCTGGGCGAACCGCCAGGTGATCTCCGCCGCCGCGCCGCACTCCGGACACTCCACGAGTTCCATGACCGCCTCCCACCAGCCGGGACCGTCCCGCTGCCTGCCATCGACGACCGAGCGCCCACCGGGTCCGTGACGGACCGGGTCGCGACGTCACATCCGAGGCGGCTCCACGGTCGTGGCAACGGGACCCGGTGCCGACACCGGGCAGTCACGAACCAGGAGAAACTCATGAAGATCGTCGTCATCGGTGGGACCGGGCTGATCGGCCGTAAGGTCTGCGGCCTGCTCACCGACCACGGGCACGAGGTGGCCGTCGCCGCCCCCAGCACCGGTGTCGACACGCTCACCGGGGTCGGCCTGGCCGAGGTGATGACCGGCGCCACGGCCGTCGTCGACGTGTCGAACTCACCGACCTTCGACGGCGAGGCGGTGTTGAGGTTCTTCACCACCTCGACCCGGAACATCCTCGACGCGGAGGCCACGGCCGGCGTGAGTCACCACATCGTGCTGTCGGTCGTCGGTACCGAGCGGCTGGCGGACAGCCCGTACTTCCACGGCAAACTCGCCCAGGAGGAGCTCGTCCGCGGCTCCTCGATGCCGTACTCGATCGTGCACGCCACCCAGTTCTTCGAGTTCCTGGCCGGAATCGCCGACGCCGCCACCGACGGCGACACCGTCCGGTTGGCGCCGGTGCTGATCGCGCCGATGGCTGCCGACGACGTCGCCGCGACCGTGGCCCGGACCGCGGTCGGCGTTCCCGTCGACGGCACCGTCGAGGTGGCCGGCCCGGAGACGTTCCGGCTCGACGAACTGGTCTCGCGCCTGCTGCGGACGACCGACGACCCGCGGCGCGTGGTCACCGACCCCACCGC
Source organism: uncultured Nocardioidaceae bacterium (assembly GCA_964571285.1). GTDB lineage: Bacteria > Actinomycetota > Actinomycetes > Propionibacteriales > Nocardioidaceae > CAZNCE01. The sequence continues at coordinate 41,414 of CAZNCE010000006.1, forward strand.
CCGGTACTTCGGCAACACGTTGGCCGAGCGCTCGCTGCTGCCGGGCCCGGGTGCCGCGGTCGGCGGCACCCGGCTGCAGGACTGGCTGGACCGCTCGACCCAGGCCGCCTGACGGCCGCCCACACCAATCCCGTCCGGAGATGAGGCGCACATGTACCACATCCTGATCGTGGGCGGCGGCTACGCGGGCTTCTACGCCGCCCGCGGACTCGAGCGCCGGCTCCGCCGCCGCGCCGTCCGGCTCACGGTGGTGGACACCCGCCCCTACATGACCTACCAGCCGTTCCTGCCCGAGGTCGCGTCCGGGGCCATCGAGGCGCGCCACGCCGCGGTGTCCCTGCGTCGCCACCTCCGCCGTACCGAGGTGGTCTCCGGGACGGTCACCGGCATCGACCACGCTCGCAAGCGGCTGACCATCCAGCCGCGCGGCGGTGCTCCCTTCGCCCTGACGTACGACGTGATCGTGGTAACCGCCGGCGCGGTGACCCGCACCCTGCCGATCCCGGGCATCGCGCAGCACGCGATCGGGCTGAAGCACGTCGAGGAGGCGGTGGCAGTCCGCGACCGGCTGATGGTCGCCTTCGACCAAGCGTCCGCGCTCCCGGCCGGTGCCACCCGCCGCAGGCTGTTGACCGTCACGTTCATCGGTGCCGGCTTCACCGGGGTGGAAGGGTTCGGTGAGTTGCTGTCCCTCGCTGAGACCCTGCTGCCCGGCTACCCCGGCATCCGTCCCGAGGAGCTGCGGTTCCACCTCGTCGAGGCCCGGGACCGGGTGCTGCCGGAGGTGTCACCGCGCACCGCCGACTGGGTGGTGCGGGCGCTCACCCGGCGCGGCGCCCACGTCCACCTCGGCACCCGCGTCGAGTCGGCGGCCGACGGTCACGTGGTGCTCTCCTCCGGGCTCGAGTTCGACACCGGGCTGATCGTGTGGACCGCCGGCAACGGCGTGAACCCACTGGTCTCCCGGCACACCGATCTGCCGGTCGACGAGCGCGGCTACCTGAGGGCGCGGGCGGATCTGCGCATCGGGACCGATCGGGAGCCGGTCGCCGATGCCTGGACCGCGGGCGACGACGCGGCGATCCCGGATCTGTCGACCGGATCGGCGCGTGGCCGCACCGCCCCGACCGCACAGCACGCGGTCCGCCAGGGCAAGCAGGTCGCCGCCAACGTGGCCCGGGTCGTCCGCGGTCGCCGCCCGAGGCCGTACGTGCACCGCAACCTTGGCGTGGTCGCCACACTCGGCCGGGGCAGTGGTGTGTTCGAGTCCGGCCCGGTCGTGATCCGCGGCCGGCTGGCCTGGCTGCTACACCGCGGTTACCACCTGATGGCCATTCCCACGGCCGAACGCAAGCTGCGCGTGCTGGCGGACTGGGCCATCGCCGCCGTGTCCGGTCGCGATCTGGTCTCGCTGGAGTCCGTCCAGACTCCGCGGGCCGCCTTCCTCGAGGCCGGTGCGTCCGATGCCGCCTGAGCTGCTGGCGGCCAATCGGCGGACAGCCGCGTTGTCAGCGGGTGAGGGGTGCAATAGCCTCGATCGAGGCCACTGCGATGCCAGCCAACGATCCCGAACCGCCGCTGTTGGGACGACGCGGCGAGTGCGAGGCGTTGCTGCGGCTGCTCGACGGCGTGCGGTCCGGGCACAGCGCCGTGCTGGTGGTACGCGGCGAGGCCGGGATCGGCAAGACGGCGCTGCTGGACTTCGTGTCGAACCAGGCCCAGGGGTGTCAGGTGGCGCGTGCGGCCGGGGTCGAGCCCGAGATGGAGCTCCCGTTCGCCGGGTTGCACCAGTTGTGCGTCCCCTTCCTGGACCGCGCCCAGCGGCTGCCGGCCCCGCAGCGGGACGCCCTGGCCACCGCGTTCGGCCTGAGCGCGGCACCGGCACCGGACCGGTTCCTGGTCGGCCTGGCGGCGCTCAGCCTGCTCGCCGACGCAGCCGGTGACCGGCCGCTGATCTGCCTGGTCGACGATGCCCACTGGTTGGACCGGGTGTCCGCGCAGACCGTCGCGTTCGTCGCCCGCAGGCTCTTCGCCGAGCCGATCGGGCTCGTGATCGCCACGCGGACCCAGCGGGACCCGGACCTGCGCGGGCTGCCGGAGCTGGCCCTGTCCGGCCTCGATCCGCAGGCCGCCGACGCGTTGCTGGACTCGGTGCTCCCCGGTCGCGTCGACGCGAGCATCCGCAACCGGCTGATCGCCGAGACCGGAGGCAACCCCCTTGCCCTGCTGGAGCTGCCGCGCAGTCTGGGCGCCGCCGGCCTGGCCGGCCGGATGGTGGTCCCGGATGCCCGGCCCGTGGCCGCCCAGATCGAGGACGGCTTCGCCAGCCGGATCGCGGAGCTGCCCGCCGAGGCCCGCCGGCTGCTGCTGGTCGCGGCGATCGAACCCAGCGGCGACGTCGCGCTGCTGTGGCAAGCGGCCGAACGGCTCGGCATCCCCACCCAGGCGGCCGGTCCGGTGGTGGCGGGCGGCCTGCTCAGCCTCGACACCGGGGTCCGCTTCCGCCATCCGTTGCTCCGTTCCGCCGTCTACCGGGCGGCGGGCATCGAGGAGCGTCAGCAGGTGCACCGGGCGCTGGCGGAGGTGACCGACCCGAATGCCGACCCGGATCGGCGGGCGTGGCATCGCGCACAGGCGACGATGGGGCCCGACGAGGAGGTCGCCGCCGAGTTGGAGGCATCGGCGGCCCGCGCCCGGCAGCGCGGCGGAGTGTCCGCCGAGGCTGCCTTCCTGGAGCGCGCCACCGCGCTCACACCGCAGCCGCGATTGCGCGCCGAGCGTGCTCTCGCCGCGGCCCGCGCGCGGTTGCGGGCGGGCTCCGCAGACGGTGTGCTGGACCTGTTGGCGGTGGCCCGAGACGGTCCGTTGAGCGAGCTCGACCGGGCCCGCCTGGACCTGGTGCGCGCCCAGGCCCGGTTCGCCGCGGATCGGGGACACGAGGCCGCGCCGTTGCTGCTGGCCGCAGCCCGGAACCTGGAGCCGCTGGATCCCGCGCTCGCCCGGGAGACCTACCTGGAGGCCATCTCCGCGGCCATGTTCGCCGGCCGGCTGGCCGGGGCGGTCGATGTGGAGGTTGTGGCTCGGAGCGCACGGAGCGCGCCGGCGGCGACCATGTCCTCCGAGCTCGGTGACCGGCTGCTGAACGGCCTCGCCGCCCTCTTCACCGACGGCTACCGGAAGGCCAGCCCGGTGGGCAAGACCATGCTGCAGAGCATGCGGGCGTCCGGCGCGACGGCCGACGAGCTGCGCTACCTGTGGCTGGCCGCCGCGGCCGCCGCGGACCTCTTCGACGACGACAGCTGGCGGAATCTGGCCGACGACCATGTCCGGATCGCGCGAGAGCTGGGCGCGCTCACCGAGCTCCCGCTCGCCCTCAACTCCAAGGTGATGGTCCACCTGTTCGCCGGCGAGCTCGGCGCCGCCGCCTCGCTGGTCGCCGAAATCGCCACGCTCACCGAGAGCACCGGCACCGACCTCGCCGGGTACGGCGCCATGGGGCTGGCCGCGCTGCAGGGGGACGAGCCAACGGCGCGGGCCCTGATCGAGGCCAACGTGGCCGACGTCACCGCACGGGGCGAGGGGATCGCGGTGACGTCGGCGCGCTGGTCCTCGGCGTTGCTCCACAACGGGGCGGGCCGGTTCGAGCAGGCGTTGCCGCACGCCGTCGAGGCCGCGCTCGACCCACGCGAGCTGGCGGTGGCCAACTGGGGGCTGGCCGAGCTGGTCGAGGCGGCGGCCAAGGTCGGCGACACGGCGCTCGCCGCCGATGCCGTGCAGCGGCTGTCGGAGATGACCTCGGCCAGTGGCACCGACTGGGCCCGTGGGGTGGAGGCACGGTCTCGGGGCCTGGTTGTCGCCGACGGCGAGGCCGACGCGCTGTTTCGTGAGTCGGTGACGTGCCTGCGCCGGACCAGGATGGTTCTGGAGCTGGCGCGCGCCCACCTGCTGTACGGGGAATGGCTGCACGCCCAGAACCGCAAGCGGGAGGCGCAGCGGCAGCTCCGCACCGCGCATTACCTGTTCGAGGCGATGGGCGCGCAGGGGTTCACCGAGCGGTCCCGCCGGGTGCTGCGCGCCACCGGGGCCACGGTGACGCGGCGCACGCAGCGCGGCGCCGCCGGCGCGGCAGTCGAGGGCATCGCCGCGCTGACCGCTCAGGAGGCGCAGATCGCGCGGCTGGCCGGTGCCGGGCTGACCAATCCCGAGATCGGCGCGCAGCTGTTCCTCAGCCCGCACACGGTGGAGTGGCATCTGCGCAAGGTGTTCGTCAAGCTCGGCATCCGGTCCCGGCGCCAGCTCCCGGAGCTGCTGGCGGGCGAGACGACACCCGCTGCACTGGCCTGACACCGCACCCCGGCGGTCGATCGCGGGTGACCGCGTACCACCACGCACTCGCCACGCACTCACCACGCACTCGCCACGGCCCCGCCACGTACTCGGCATGGACTCCGGCCGAATGCACCCCGCTCCGACCACGGGCCTTCCAGGGCGCGGCCGACCGCCGCAGCGTCGCACGCTGCAGGCGTCCATGAAACGGGGGCCGCCGAGGAGGAGTCCGCCGATGTCCACCACAACCCTGCCGCTGCCGTCCCTGGTCCCGGCGCCACGCCACCAGCCCGAGCACGACACCGAGGACCCCCACCGCCGGCCGGCCGGCCCCGACGCTGCGCACGCGGATGCGTTGCGGGTCTTCCTCGCCGAGCGTCCCCGGCTGTTCCGGATCGCGCTGCGCGTGACCGGCGACCCGACCGGGGCGGAGGACGTGGTGCAGGAGGCGTGGCTGCGCTGGCAGCGCGCCGAACGGGATCGGGTCCGCAACCCGGCGGCGTTCCTCACCACGACCACCAATCGCCTGGCCATCAACCTGATCCGGTCGGCAGCCCAGCGCCACGAGACGCCCGCCGAGGTGGGAGCTGTCGAACGTGCGGACCACGCGCCGGACCCAGGCGTCCAGGTGGAGCGAGCGGTAGCGGTCGAGCAGGCCATGGCGCTGCTGATGACGAGCACCAGCCCGGCCGAACGGGCCGCCTACCTGCTACGCAAGGGGCTCGACTACCCCTACCTGGAGATCGCCCGGGTGTTGGGCGTCAGCACGGTCAACGCCCGCCAACTGGTCCGCCGTGCCCAGACCGGCATCGCGACGGGGCGCGCCCGCCCGCATGACCCGGGAACGCGCCGTCGTCTGGTCGGCGCCTTCCTGGTCGCGGCCCGCACCGGGGACGTCTCGGTGCTGGAGGACGTCGTGTCCGAGCAGGTCCGTCGCCCATCCCCGACCGAACCGCGGGCTGCCTGATCCCGTCACGTCCGGACGGTCGGCCCGGTCGATCCGTACGGCACATCCACTCAACGCACACACCTAATCCACTAAGGAGTCCGTCGTGCCCAACCACTTCCTGGAGACCGCGGCGCAAGGCATCGCCGATGCCACCTCGTCGCCGCCGTTCCTCTACCAGCTCGGCCCGGAGGGCGCCCGCAAGGTGCTCGACGACCTGCAGGCGCAACCGGTCGAGAAGCCCGACGTCGAGGAGACCTGGACCGAGGTGCCCACCGAGGTCGGCGCCGTCCGGGTACGGATCGTCAAGCCCGTCGGTGCGCCTGGCATGCTGCCCGCGATCCTGTACGTCCACGGCGGCGGGTGGGTGCTCGGCAACGCCGGCACCCACGACCGGCTGGTCCGCGAACTGGCCGTCGGCGCCGAGGCCGCGGTCGTCTTCGTCGAGTACGACAGATCGCCCGAGGCGCAGTACCCGGTGGCACTCGAGCAGGCGTACGCGACGGCCCGGTGGATCAGCCGGGACGGCGGCGCCCACGGTCTGGACGGGAGCCGGCTCGTCGTCGCCGGTGACTCCGTCGGCGGCAACCTGGCGACCGCGCTCACCCTGCTGGCCAAGCAGCGGGGGGACGTGACCTTCCTGCATCAGTCGCTGTACTACCCGGTGACCGACGCGGCCCAGGACACCGCCAGTTACCGCGAGTTCGCCGACGGCCCGTTCCTGACCGCGAAGGCGATGGCCTGGTTCTGGGACTGCTACCTGCCGGACCACAGCCGGCGCGATGAGATCACCGCCTCACCGCTGCGGGCCGGCCTGGATGACCTCGCCGGGCTGCCCGAGGCCTTCGTGATCGTGGACGAGAACGACGTGCTGCGCGACGAGGGCGAGGCCTACGCCCGCAGGCTGGCCGAGGCCGGCGTGCGGACGACCTGTGTGCGTTACAACAACACGATCCACGACTTCATGATGCTCAACCCGGTGCGGGAGACCGCTGCGACCACCGGCGCCGTGGAGCAAGCCGTCGCGATCCTGCGCAAGGCGCTCAAGGCCGGCTGACCGGCCACCCCCGATCCGCTCCTCGAACCCACAGATTGGACTTTCACCATGAACACCCAGACCCCCACCGTCGCGCTGGTCCACGGCGCCTTCGCCGAGTCCGCGAGCTGGAACGGGGTGATCGAGCGGCTGCAGCAGCGCTCGATCCCCGCCGTCGCCGTCGCCAACCCGCTGCGCAGCCTGGCCGGCGACGCCGCGTACGTCCGCGACGTGCTGGCCGGACTGTCCGGCCCGGTGATCCTCGTCGGGCACTCCTACGGCGGAATGGTCATCACCGAGGCGGCATCGGAGCACCAGTCCGTGGTCGGCCTCGTGTACGTGTGCGCGTTCGCGCCGGCCCAGGGCGAGAACGCCTTCGAACTGTCCGGCAGATTCCCCGGCAGCACGCTCGGGGCCGCGCTGGAGGCGTACCCGGTCTCGTCCGGAGGTGACGAGTTCGCCATCCGGCGCGAGGTGTTCCACCAGCAGTTCGCCGCCGATGTCCCCGCACCGCAGGCAGCGCTGATGGCGGCGACCCAGCGACCGGTCACCCGGGCCGCGTTGATCGACGGCCTGGCCACGGAGAAGCCCGCCTGGGCCACGCTGCCGTCCTGGTTCGTGTTCGGCGAGCAGGACCTGAACATCCCGGTCGCCCTGCACCGGCAGCTGGCCGAACGCGCGGATGCCCGAGGCGTCACCGAGATCCCCGGCGCCTCGCATGCTCTGAGCGTCTCGCGGCCCGACGCCGTCACCGCGGCCATCCTGGCCGCCATCGAGGGGTGCGCGGGCTAGGCCACGTCGACGGGGGTCGCGCCGGTGAGCTCGAGCAGTTGCGCATACGTGGTGGCGAACACGGCGTTCGGATGGCCGGCGGCGGCCCAGACGACGTCGAAGCGCTCCAGCCACCGGTCCAGATAGGTGGGGATCGGCGCGGGATGGCCCACCGGGGCCACCCCGCCGATCACCTGCCCGGTGTGGGCGCGGACGAAGTCGGGGGTGGCGCGGCGCAGCTCGGACACGCCCAGGTCGACGGCGACCTTGCCGGTGTCCACGCGGTGGGCGCCGGAGGTCAGGATCAGCACCGGATCTCCGGCGGCGTCGAACACCAGGCTGTTGGCGATGGCGCCGACCTCGCAGCCGACCGCCGCAGCCGCCGCCGCGGCCGTGCGTACCGAGTCCGGGAGGACGCGGACGTCGGGTTCGTCGCCGTGGGCGGTGAGGATGTCGGTCACTCGCCGGATGGAGGGATGGTCGTGCACGGTCATGGCCGGACTCTAGGCGGTGCTCCCCGACCGATCCCGGGTGGCCGCCGGGGTTGACCTGTCGATGGAAGAGGCTATGCTGAAGCGTGTTCGAACAAATGTTCGATAAGCCGGAGGTGGTTTCGCGGCTCGCCTCCGAACCGTGGCCGCGGCGGCGGGTGGACCTCGACCCCCATCCGCCGTCGTGGTCCGCGGCGGCCGCCGAGCGGTGCCACCGTACGGCACGGGCGCGACAGTGGGGAGAACCTGGCGATGCGGCGATACGACGACACGATCGAGGTCAGGCGGGGCAGGGTGCGCGGCGTCGAGGCGCCCGAGCAGTTCGTGTGGAGAGGCCGGCTGTGGCTGGTGCACGACGTGCTGGCGCACTGGGTCGAGACCGGTGCCTGGTGGCGATCGGCCCAGGCCCGGCAGTCGGCGGCCGGCGACGATGCAGCGGAGGGATCAGATCTGCTGGCCGAGCGCGAGGTCTGGCGGGTCGACGCCGCGTACGGCCGGGCCGGGTACCTGTCCGGCGCCGGCTCGAGCAGCGGTTCGGATGGCGCGGGTGGCAGCCGGGGCAGGGCGGCCCCGTGGTCCAGGCAGCGGGGGATCTTCGACCTGGTCTTCGACTGGGGCCGCGGGGTGTGGCGGCTGCAGTCGACGACCGACTGACCGGGGGAGCAGCCCGATGACCAGCACCATG
>CAZNCE010000006.1:49768-51620 GCA_964571285.1 uncultured Nocardioidaceae bacterium
CCTTTCGATCCCGAGTTCTTCACCCTCGAGCCCGTCCGAGCCGTCCATGCCGTCCATGCCGTCCATGCCGTCCATGCCGTCCGATTTCAGTCCCTCCGCGTTCGGGTCGTCCGACCCCTTCGTGCACCTGCACGTCGCGTCTGGGTACTCCCTGCGCTACGGCGCCTCGTCCCCGCAGGACCTGGTGCAGCGTGCGGCCGAACACGAGATGGACACGCTGGCGCTCACCGACCGCGACGGCCTCTACGGCGCCGTCCGGTTCGTCAACGCCTGCCGGCAGACGGCGGTACGCCCGGTGCTCGGGGTCGACCTGGCGATCGAGCCCAGCGGGGTGCTGCCCACGCGGCGGACCGCGTCACGGGCCCCGTCGCAGCCGGCCACTCCGGCCCGAGGCGGTCGCTACCGCGACCCGGGGCTGCCCCGGGTGACGCTGCTGGCCTCCGGCCGGTCGGGCTGGGCGGCGCTGTGCCGGCTGGTGTCGGCCAGCCATCTGCGGGGGGAGCGTGGGGCGCCGGTGACCACCCTGGACCTGGTGGCCGAGCACGCCGCCGGCCGCGGGGTGCTGGTCCTGCTCGGTCCCGCCTCGGAGCTGGGCCGCGCCGCCACCGCCCGCCGCGACGACCTGATGACCGCGGTGCTGCGCCGCTGGCGGGAGGTGTTCGACCGGCCCGACCTACTGGTCGAGCTGGTGTCGCACCGGGTCGGCGGCTCCGGTCCGTACTCCACCCCGCACGCCGGCCGGATGGCCCGGGTGGGCCGGGCGGCGGGCTCCGGGCTGGTGCTCACCAACGCCGTCCGGCACGCCGACCGGCTGGACGCGCCGACCGTCGACGTGCTCGACGCCGTGCGCCGGCTGGTGCCGCTGGACCTGCGTCACGTCGACCGGGCCAACGCCGAGGGGCATCTGAAGTCCGGCAAGGAGATGGCGGAGATCGCCGACGAGGTCTGCCGCTACGCCGGGTTCTCCGAACGTGAGGCGAGGCGGCTGCTGGCCCACACCCGGGTGGTCGCCGACCGATGCGCCGTCGACCCGCGCGGAGACCTGGGGATGGGGGAGGTGCACTTCCCCGAGCTCGGGATCGCCGACGCCGGCGCGGCGCTGCGCGCCCGCTGCGAGGAGGGCATGCTGCGCCGGTACGGCCGGCCGGACCGCGCGGCCTGGGACCGCCTCGATGACGAGCTGGACGTGATCGGCCGGCTGGGCTACCCCTCGTACTTCCTCACCGTGGCCGACGTGTGCGACCTGATCGGCGAGCTGGGGGTGCGCTGCGCGGCCCGCGGGTCGGGGGCCGGCAGCCTGGTCAACTACGTCCTCGGCGTCTCCGGGGTCGATCCGCTGCGGCACCGGCTGCTGATGGAACGGTTCCTGTCGCCGCTGCGCGGGGCGCTGCCCGACATCGACATCGACGTCGAGTCGGCCCGCCGTACCGAGGTGTACGAGAAGATCCTCGCCCGCTTCGGGGAGGACCGCTGCTGCTGTGTGTCGATGATGGAGACCTACCGGGTGCGGCACGCGATCCGCGACGTCGGTGCGGCACTCGGCATGCCGCCGGGGGAGATCGGTGCGATCGCCAAGGCGTTCCCGCACATCCGCGCCCGGGACGCCCGGCTGGCGTTGCGCGACCTGCCCGAGCTGCGGTCGGCCGGGCTGGGCGAGCAGCACCTCGACCTGTTCTTCCGGCTGGTGGAGCGGCTCGACGGGCTGCCCCGCCATGTCGCCCTGCACCCGTGCGGGGTGCTGCTGTCGGACCGCACTCTGCTCGACCGCACCCCGGTCGAGCGCAGCTTCCTCGGCTTCCCGATGAGCCAGTTCGACAAGGACGACGTCGAGGACCTCGGCCTGCTCAAGCTC
>CAZNCE010000007.1:0-39141 GCA_964571285.1 uncultured Nocardioidaceae bacterium
CAACGAGCTGCGCGAGCACTCGGCCGGGCTGAACGCCGGCCGCTGGGACTACCAGTTCAGCATCATCAAGACCCACCGCACCCGCGGGCGCGACTTCATGCTGCCCGACCGCAACTCGGTGACCATGACCGTCCCGTTCATGCGGGCCTACACCGAACTCCTGGTGCGCACCTGCCACAAGCGCGGCGCGCACGCGATCGGCGGGATGGCGGCTTTCATCCCGAGCCGGGATCCCGAAGTCAACGAGGTGGCGTTCGCCAAGGTCGCCGACGACAAGAGCCGGGAGGCCGGCGACGGCTTCGACGGCTCCTGGGTGGCTCACCCGGGGATGGTGCAGACCTGCAAGGACGCGTTCGACGCCGTACTCGGCGACCGACCGAACCAGCTGGACCGACTCCGCGAGGACGTCCAGGTGACCGCGGCGCAGCTGCTCGACGTCCGGTCCACGCCCGGCTCGATGACCGAGGAGGGCCTGCGCAACAACGTCAGCGTGGCGATCCAGTACCTCACCGCCTGGCTGCGTGGGCTGGGCGCGGTCGGCATCTTCAACCTGATGGAGGACGCCGCCACCGCGGAGATCTCGCGGTCCCAGATCTGGCAGTGGCTGCACAACGACGTCACCCTGGACGACACCGGCGAGAAGGTCACCCGCGAGCTGGTCGAGCGGATCGTGGACGAGGAGATCGCCAAGCTGGACGGGGACGCCGCGCAGTACGCCGACGCCCGGGCGACCTTCCTCGAGGTGGCGGTCGCGTCCGACTTCGCTGACTTCCTCACCCTCCCGGCCTACGATCGGATGCCCTGACCAATCCGTCGCACCCTGCACCCCCGGGGAGCACCATGACGAGCACCACCACGCCAGCATCCGCGGCCGGCCCCACCGGTGGCGGCGCCACCGGATCGGTGGCCGCCGTCGCCGACCGGCTCCGCGGCCGGTTGCCCGAGGACGCGCTGATCACCGATCATGCGCGGCTGCGCACGTACGAATGCGACGGGCTCGCGCACTACCGGGTGACGCCGGCGCTGGTGGTGCTGGCCTCGACGCCCGAGCAGGTGCGCCTGGTCGTCGAGGCATGCGCGGCGGAGCACGTGCCGTTCGTGGCTCGCGGCTCCGGCACCGGCCTGTCCGGCGGCGCCCTGCCCCACGCCGAGGGCGTGCTGCTGGTGACCTCGCAGCTGCGGTCCATCCGCGAGGTGCTCCCCGCCGACCAGCGTGCGGTGGTGGACCCGGGCGTGATCAACCTGCACGTCACCCGGGCGGCGGCTCCCACCGGCTACTACTTCGCGCCGGACCCGTCCAGTCAGCAGATCTGCTCGATCGGCGGCAACGTGGCCGAGAACTCCGGCGGCGCGCACTGCCTGAAGTACGGCTTCACCACCAACCACATCCTGTCCGTCGACCTGGTCACGCCGGACGGCGAGACCGAGCAGTTGGGCGACCTCGCCCCCGACTCCCCCGGCTACGACCTGCTCGGGGTGGTGGTCGGGTCGGAGGGCACGCTCGGCGTCTGCACGTCGGTGACCGTCCGGCTGGTCCGGGCCCCCGAGGACGTTCGCACGCTGCTGGCCGGTTTCGAGTCCACCGACGCGGCCGGCGCCGCCACCTCGGCGATCATCTCCTCGGGGATCGTGCCCGCCGCGATCGAGATGATGGACGCGCTGGCGATCGAGGCCGCCGAGGCCGCGGTGCAGTGCGACTATCCGCGCGGCGCCGGCGCGGTGCTGGTCGTCGAGCTGGACGGCCCGGCCGTCGAGGTCGAGCACGAGTTCGCCGAAGTGGAACGGCTGTGCAACGAGCATGGCGCGTTCGAGATCCGGGTGGCGCGCAGCGCCGAGGAGCGCGCCCAGATGTGGAAGGGACGCAAGTCGGCGTTCGCCGCAGTGGGCCGGATCAGCCCCGACTACATCGTGCAGGACGGGGTGATCCCCCGGACAGCGCTGCCGCAGGTGTTGCGCCAGATCACCGAGCTGTCCCGAGAACGCGGCGTCCGGGTGGCCAACGTTTTCCACGCCGGCGACGGGAACCTCCACCCGCTGGTGCTGTTCGACGACTCCGTCGAGGGGCAGGGCGAGCAGGCCGAGGAGGCCTCCGGGGCGATCATCGACCTGTGCATCGAGCACGGCGGCTCGATCACCGGCGAGCACGGGGTGGGCATGGACAAGGCCAAGCACATGCCGAAGATGTTCACCGCGGAGGATCTGGACACCATGCAACTGGTGCGTTGTGCGTTCGACCCGGCCGGCATCGCCAATCCCGGCAAGGTGTTCCCCACGCCGCGGCTGTGCGGGGAGGTGCCCGGCCGCCGCAGCGCGGCGCACCCGGCGCAGCAGGCCGGGCTGGCGGAGATCTTCTGATGGCCCAGGCCGCATCCCTGGCAGCAGCCGAGGTAGCCGTCGTCGACGCCACCCCGGACGACCACGTGGACGGGGTGCCGGTCCGACTGGTCGCCCGGCCGACCAGCACCGAGCAGGTGGCCGCCGCCCTGCGGGCCGCGTCCGCCGACGACCTGGCCGTGGTGGTCCGCGGCAACGGCACCAAACTCGGCTGGGGCGCCCCACCGCGCCGCGCCGACCTGCTGCTGGACCTGAGCGGCCTGAACCGGCTCGGCGAGCACGCCGCCGGGGACCTGGTGGTCACCGCCCAGGCCGGGGTACGGCTCAACGACCTGCAGTCCCAGGTTGGCGCCGAGGGGCAGCGGCTGCTGCTGGACGAGACCGTGGCCGGCTCCACGATCGGTGGCGTGATCGCGACCTCACCGAGCGGTCCGCGGCGAGTGCTGGCCGGCACCGTACGCGACCTGCTGATCGGAGTGACTGTCGTACGCGCCGACGGTGTGGTCGCGCGCTCCGGCGGCAAGGTGGTCAAGAACGTCGCCGGGTACGACCTGGGCAAGCTGATGACGGGGTCGTACGGCACCCTCGCGGTGGTGACCGAGGCGACCTTCCGGCTACACCCGATACCGGCCGCCGGCCGCTGGACCACCGCCCCGGTGCCGGACGCGACGGCCGCCGCCCGGATGCTGGCCGCCGTGATCGGCTCCCAGCTGGTGCCGGCCGCCGTCGAAGTGGACTGGCCCGCCGACGGGTCCGGCACCCTGGCCGTGCTCGTCGAGGGCACCGCAGCGGGGGTCGACGCGCGCAGCGCCGCGGTGGCGGAACTGCTCGGCCCGCAGGCGAGCCACCGCGATGACGCCGAGGGCTGGGGACATGCCTACCCCTGGGCGGTGGACGACGGCGGCACCCGGCTGAAGATCACCAGCCGGCTCTCCGGCGTGGCCGAGGTGCTCGCGGCGGTACGGGCGTCGGCGCGACGGCACCAGACGGCGATCCCGTTGCGGGGCTCCGGCGGCGCCGGCGTCCTTTACGCCGCGGTGCCCGCCGACTGCCCGGCCGACGCCGTCGCCGACATCGTGTCCAGGCTGCGCGACCGCTGTGGCCGGCTCGGCGGCAGCGTGGTCGTGCTGGACGCGCCGGCGGAGGTCAAACGGGCGGTCGACGTGTGGGGGCCCGTCCACGGCCTGGGGCTGATGCGACGGGTGAAGCAGGAGTTCGACCCGCACGACCGGCTGGCGCCCGGCCGCTTCGTAGGAGGGATCTGATGACCCAGGACCCGATCCGGCTGAGCCCGCTCGGCGTGACCGGTGACGCCACCCCGGCGTTCGACGAGCACCACCCGCCGAGTATGGAGCTGATCGACGACTGCGTGCACTGCGGCTTCTGCCTGCCCACCTGCCCCACGTACCTGCTGTGGGGAGAGGAAATGGACTCCCCGCGCGGCCGGATCGACCTGATGAAGCAGGGGCTGACCGGCGACCCGCTGTCGGAATCGATGGTCGGCCACTTCGACGCCTGCTTGGGCTGCATGGCCTGTGTCACCGCGTGCCCGTCCGGAGTGCAGTACAACCGGCTGATCGAGCGGACCCGCGGTCAGGTGGAGCGCCGGCACCCCCGGACGCGGGCGGAGCGGGCCTTGCGCGGGGCGATCTTCGCGCTGTTCCCTCATCCACAGCGACTGCGCGCGATGCGCGGGCCGCTGCGGGCGTACCAGCGGCTGGGGCTGGACAAACTGGTGCGGCGGACCGGGCTGCTGGAACGGCTGGCGCCGTCGCTGGCCGCGATGGAGCGGCTCGCCCCGGCATTGGGCCGGGCCGAACGGCTGCCCGAGCGGACGCCGGCACAGGGCCCTCGGCGGGCCGTCGTCGGGATGCTGACCGGGTGCGTACAACGCGAGTTCTTCCCCGGCGTGAACGCCGCGACCGCCCGCGTCCTGGCCGCGGAGGGCTGCGACGTGATCGCGCCGGCCGGGCAAGCCTGCTGCGGTGCACTCAGCGCGCACGCCGGCCGGGAGGCGGAGGCGCTGGATTTCGCCCGCGCGCTGATCGATGCATTCGACCAGGCGGGGGTCGACCACATCGTGGTCAATGCGGCCGGTTGCGGGTCGTGGATGAAGGAGTACGCCGACGCGCTGGCCGACGATCCGGCCTACGCCGATCGGGCGCGCCGGTTCGCCGGCCGGGTCCGCGACCTGTCCGAGATCCTGGTGGAGCTTGGGCCGGTCGCGGAACGCCATCCGCTGCCGGTGGTCGCCGCGTACCACGACGCGTGCCACCTGGCGCATGCCCAAGGGGTACGCGCGCAGCCACGGGAACTGCTGCGCCAGATCCCCGGCCTGGAGTTGCGGGAGATCGCCGACCCGGAGATCTGCTGTGGGTCGGCGGGCGTCTACAACATCCTCAACCCGGAGCCGGCCCGTGAGCTCGGGGACCGGAAGGCCGCCAACGTGCTCGACACCGGCGCCGAGCTGCTGGTGACCGCCAACCCGGGTTGCCTGATGCAGATCGCGGCCTCGGTGCAGCGTGCCGGTCATGAGATCGGTCTCGCGCACACCGCGCAGGTGCTGGACGCGTCCATCCGCGGGGTTCCGGTGCCGCGCTGACATCGCGCTGAGGTGCCGGTCGGGCCGGTTCGACGGTTGGCCGGGCCGACCCACGGTGCCACCGCGGCGCGTTCCGGCGGCCCGCCCGGCCAGCGTGGCGCGTTCGCGCCCACCCAGGTCCGATTCGTCCGTGCTGAACGCGCCATCGTAGAACTCGGAACCTGCTGGACGCGCCACGGTGGACAGCCCCACTGCACGAACGCGCCACGCAAGGCGGCGCTCAGCGGGTCGGCCAGGTCTTGGCCAGCAGCTCCAGCGTGCGCTCACGAACCGCGCCGTCGTGCACGGTCGCGGTGATCATCAGCTCGTCGGCGCCGGTGCGCTCGACCAGACTGCGCAGCCGTTCGGTCACCGTCTCCGGGACTCCGGCGTACTGCGTGCCGCGGATCGCCTCCAGCCGCTCCGCAGCGATGCCGGACAAGAACCGCTCGGCCTCCTCCGGGGTGACGATCGGCCGCAGCTGGTTGGTGCGCAGCCCGATCGACATCACCCGGCTCGGCCCGGCCAGCCACTCGGCCTCTTCCGGGTCGGAGGCTGCGATCACCGACGCTGTGACGATCGCGTACGGGTGGGACAGCACCGGCGACGGGGTGAACCTGCTGCGGTACAGCTCCAGCGCGGTCTCGGTGTGTCGGCTGCCGAAGTGGTGCGCGAACGCGAACGGCAGCCCCAGTTGTCCGGCCACCTGGGCGCTGTAGCCCGACGAACCGAGCAACCACACCGAAGGCTGGGTGGACGCCTGCGGGGTGGCCCGGAACCGCCGGGACAGGTCGGTGTCGGCCCGGTCGTCGCCGAGCAACCCCAGCAGCTCGACCAGATGCTGGGGGAAGTCGTCGGCGCCGAGCGCGTCGGCGCTGCGCCGCAGCGCGGCAGCGGTCATCGGGTCGGTGCCCGGGGCCCGGCCGATGCCCAGGTCGATCCGCCCAGGGTGCAAGGCCTCCAGCAGCGCGAACTGCTCGGCCACCACCAGCGGCGGGAAGTTCGGCAGCATCACGCCACCGGATCCGACCCGGATGTCGTTGGTGGCCGCGGCCAGGTGCGCGATCAGCACCGGCGGGGAGGTCGAGGCCACCATCGGCATGTTGTGGTGCTCGGCGACCCAGAACCGGTGATAGCCCAACCGGTCGGCCAATTGCGCCAGCGCGGTCGTGTCGCGCAGCGCATCCGCGCTGGAGCGTCCTTCGGCCACGTTGGCCAGGTCCAGAACCGACAGGGGTGGGGTCATACCCTCAGGCAACGTCCCCGACGGCCTCGCGATTCCACAGCCGGGCCGGCACATGGGTCACCGCGGGCGCGGCCACGCCACGGTACGGCGGCAGCACCCCCGACAGCGGCGCCTGGCGGTCCATGGTCTGCATGTCCAGCCCGATCCGCGCCGGCGTGCCCGTCGGCACCTGCTCGCCGTGCAGCGCGTCGCCGTTCACCGGGCCGTACATGCCGTGGTCGACGGCGCGCGGGCTGTTGGGCAGCAGCACGCCCATGTCGTCGGTCTCGGCGAACAGATGGTGCTGCCGGGCCAGGTCCAGTTGCGACACCTGGGCCCGCAGCCGAGCCCAGCGCCGGTACGCTCCGCGGTCGGCCATCGAGGCGCGCTTGGCCGCGGCGGCCGCCGGGCGCAGCACCGCGTCCGCGGCGGAGTAGGCGTTCCGCAGCCGGGTGTGCGCCTCGCGACGCCGGGCCAGCGGCGCCTGGCGCGCGTCGGCCACCTCCCGCTCCGCCGCCTCGACCTGCGCGAGGACCTCGCGCACCCGCTGGTCGGTTCCCTCGGCACCCTTCTTGCGCCATCTCATGGCCGCCACCTCCACCCTAGGACCTTTATTACAAACTAATCGTATAAATGAAACAGGTGGATGTCTATGGCCTGGGCCACACCAGGAGTACGGGCTATGCCGCATCCGCCGGGCGGCGCACCTCGAAGACCAGGTAGTGCCGCGGCCATCTGCCCTCGCGCCGGGGCCCGTCGACCCGATAGCCCTCCCGGGCGGCCCAGACCGGGATCTCGACCGGCGCGAACCGGTCCCGGCTCCAGATCTCCAGCCCAGCTCCCGGTGGGAGCTCACGCATCCGCCGAGCCGCGGCGATCAGCCCCACGGCGCATGGAGCCCGGCGGTTGTCCAGCACCTCCAGCTCCGTCACCGGTGCGCCTTCGTCCGCTCCGCGCCGGGCAGCCGCATCGGCTCGTTGAGATCGTCGACGTTGCACACCCCTTGGACCGGCGAGCATTGCCGGAACAGCGGGCAGGCGATGAACACCACGACCAGCGCCACGATGCACAGCACCTTCAGCGGGATCAGCACGCCCGGGAAGGCGAGCCACCAGTCAGCCGGCAGCATCCGATACGCACCGGCCATGATCAGTCCGGTGACGATCACGGTGGGCAGCGCGAACCGCACCACCCAGCGGAACCGGTCCAGCTGCCGAGCACCGGCCAGGACGGCCTCCAGGTGCGGGTGCCGCCGGCCGACTGGCATCGCCACCGCGATGTTCCACAGAGCTCCCCCGATCCAGAGTGAGAAGGCGGTCAGGTGCAGCACCCGGACCAGCCCGCTCCAGCCCGCGCCCGCGTCCGCGCACCCCCAGCCGACGACCAGCAGGCCGGACACGACCGCGGCGCCGATAGCGGCCGGGCGCCGGCTCACCCCCACCGCTAGGAGCGTTGCCAGCACGACCAGCGCGCCCACGAGCCCCCAGCGCAGCCACGGCCGATCGTCCAGGTACGGCGACAGCACCGGGCCCGAGATCGCGAGCAGCAGCAGCGGGACGATCCAGCGGCCCACCCGGTCGGCGCGGCGCAGCTGGTCGGCGGCGAGCGCTGCCACCCGGGCGGGGTCGAGGTCGCGCTCGCCGCGGCGCAGGTAGCACAGCCGCCAGATCAGGAAGCCGCCCGCGAGCGCACCGCTCCACAGGGCCAGCCACCGCGCACCCAGACCGATGCCGTGCATGCCGAGCCCCACGCCGGTGAACGTCGCGCCGGCGAGCGAGGCCAGGGTGATCAGCGTGAAGGCGACCTTGGGCAGGAACGGGGTCTCCTCCTTGACCACGACCCGCAACGACTCGGCGCGCTGCACCGCCTGCGCGGAGATCGACGCCGCAGCACTGCCGCCTCCCCCGTCACCGGGCCGAACCTCTGGAACACCATGCTCTCGCCGACCGTCCACCGCAGCCCTCCGTCTCGTTTAACCAACCATATCGTCAATACCCGCGTGCGGGCAGGGGCGAACCGAGGGCTAAGGTGCGTTCAGTGGGAACGGACATGACAGAGGCCACCCCGGCCATCAACCGGCCGGGGGTCGCGCTCATCTCCGGAGCCCACGTGGTCGACGACCTCTACCAGGGCGTGGTGCCCGCGATGCTGCCGTTCCTGGTGGCCGAGCGGCACTACAGCTACGCCGCGGTGTCGGCGCTGGTGCTCGCCGCCACCAGCTTCTCGTCGTTCACCCAACCACTGTTCGGGTGGTGGGCCGACCGCCGGTCCCGCCGCTGGCTGGTCAGTGCCGGCATGGTCACCGCCGGGCTGGGGGTCGCCGCCGCCGGGGTGAGCAACAGCTACGCGGTCACCTGGATCGCGCTGGCGCTGTCCGGCATCGGCGTGGCGGTGTTCCACCCGGAGGCGGCGCGCGCCGCCCGGCAGGCATCCGGCAGCAGCACCCGCGCGATGAGCGTGTTCGCCGTCGGCGGCAACATCGGGTACGCGATCGGGCCACTGCTCGCCACGCCCGTACTGCTGGCGGCTGGGCTCGCCGGCACCGTCTGGCTGGCGCTGCCGGCGATCGTGATGGGCGCGATCCTGCTGGTCCGGCTCGGGCCGGTGCTGGACGGCACCTCCGAACGGCCACGGCGCACGGTGATGCCGAGTGGCACCGACGACTGGCGCTCGTTCGGCTGGCTCACCGCCGTGGTGGTCACCCGATCGGTGCTGTTCTTCGGCGTGACCACGTTTCTGGCGCTCTACCTGGCACACCAGCTGGATGCCAGCAAGACCGTGGCCAACGGGGCCCTGAGCGTGTTTC
This sequence comes from uncultured Nocardioidaceae bacterium, assembly GCA_964571285.1. Taxonomy (GTDB): domain Bacteria; phylum Actinomycetota; class Actinomycetes; order Propionibacteriales; family Nocardioidaceae; genus CAZNCE01. The sequence goes on from CAZNCE010000007.1 coordinate 8,947, forward strand.
TGGTCTCCGGCATCGCCGGGACGCTGCTGGGCGGGTGGCTCGCCGACCGCCGGGGCAAGCTGACCAGCATCCGCCTGGGCCTGCTGCTCACCTTCCCCGCCCTGCTCGGCATCGTGCTCGCCCCGACATTGGCGGTGGCGATCGTCTTCGTGGTGCTGGCCGGAATCGGGATCTACCTGCCGTTCAGCGTGTTCGTGATGCTCGGCCAGGACTACCTGCCGCAGCGCATCGGCACCGCGAGCGGGGTCACCGTCGGGCTCGCCGTCAGCATCGGCGGGCTGACCAGCCCATTGCTCGGGCTGGTCGCGGACCACACCAGTCTGCGCACCGCGCTCGTCGTGCTTTTGGTGCTGCCGGCCGTCGGCCTGCTGATCTCGGCCCGGTTATCCGAGCCGGCCTGACGTCTCGCCACCTGCCGGCCCGCTCAGCCCGCACGCCGCTTCTCGGGCGGTCTATCGGGTGCCGGCAACGGCGTCGAGCTCGGCAGCGGTGAACGGTGCGATCGCACGGTCATCAGCTATGTAGCGGTACAGGGCGACGCCGAACACACCGCGGGTGGCTCCGGCAAAGGTGGCGCTGCCGATGGCGACAATGATGCCGGCCAGGATGAGCAGCCCGCCGACAACCACGGCAAGCACACCGTCATAGGCGAACACGACCACACCGATCACCCCGAGAACGACCCCAACCCATGCGACCAACTCGCTGATGCCGCCGATCACGACGCTGCCGGTCGCTGCTTCTCCCCAGCGGTCGCGGATCAACTCCTTCGACCGCCGCATCGCAGCGAACGGTCCGACTCCCTCGAACGCCAGCACCGGGGTCACGAGGAAGGTGATGAGCGCCCAGATCGCGCCGCCGATGAATGCCCCGATGCGGCCGATGGCGCCCGCCTTCTCCCCCAATACTCCGAACACCAACGACACGATCACCGATATAAGCGCCCAGCCGGCGATCGTTCCGCCGCGACCCCGAGCAACGCGTCTCGCGGCCCGAAGATCGATCTCCTCGCCGCGAAGCGCCTGGTCGGCACCGGCCAGGAGGGCGACGTTGAAATAGATCACCGCGAACCAAGCCGAGTACGCCCCTATCGCCACGAGCACGACCCCGGCGACAGTGCCTGCCGTGGTGTCGCCGCTCAACACGACAGCACCTGGCACGCCGAACACCAGGAAGGCGATGAGCGCGATGGCACCCCCGGTCAGCGGCAACTTCGCCAACGACGGGTGTGAGCGAACCACGCCCCAAGCCTTCTTGGTCAACTCCCACCCGGCGCGGACGCGACCTAACATGTCGCAGGACTCTACTCCGCATGGCGATGTGATGCGCGCGTTTCTTTGTGACCAAGGCCCGGTCCTGGCTCAACGCCGAACCAGCGCGGCACGCCGACCCTGGGCGGGCGACTCTGGGCGAGGGTTTTCGCCCCTCGGCAGCCCCGGCGCATCGCGGCCGGTTGCGGCTCACGCAGTCGGAGTCCCGATCAGCAGCAAGGTCGGTCCGAGCGCCACAGTGCTGGCCACATCGAGACGGCATCCATCGGGGAAGAGCCGTCGGCCCGCGCCGGTGGCGGTCGGGAACACCCGCAGCCGGTACTCGTCCACCGCCGCCGCCTCCCGGAACCGGTCGACGAGAGATCCGCTGCCGATGATGACGACGTCCCTCTCGGTGGCTGCCGCTTTGGCCCACTGAACTGGGTCATCGTCGAGCACTCGCGAGTTCGCCCAGCGGTCGAGGTCGACGCTGATGCCGGCTGCGACCACCTTGTCGGCGGCGTTGAGAGCCTGCGCGAACGGGTCGTCGCGTCCCGGCCACAATGTCGCGAAGTGCTCCCACGTGCGGCGACCGAACAGGAACACGCCGGTGCCGAGGATGGGGCCGTAGTCGAACTTGTCTCCGGCGATGGCCGCACGGCCATGCCGGAGCGCCCACCCGCCGAAGGGGGTGCCGTCCGACCCATCGGGATCCTCGACGACACCGTCGAGGGTGATGAACTGCGCGACGATGATGCGTGGCATGGTCTGCTCCCTGGTCACGAGCGCGGGCCGGGCGACGTTGCGTCGCCCGTCGATGAAGGTTCACCAGGTTGTACGAATGGGCCGGTTCGAACTCATCGGCGCGTAGCCGGATCCCTTGCGAACAGGTCGAAGAGTGGCGGGTCCTGGTAGACCAGCACGTGCCCGATCCGCTCGCCCGTCGGGTCCGCGTCGAAGAGTTGCACGGTGTGTGGTGTCGGTCCGGCGTCGGTCAGCAGGGACAGCAGGAGGCCGTGCTGGCCGTTCCCGGACAAGACACTGGTGGACCATCGTGTCCCGCGCCGGTCGAAGAGCTCCGCCATGAAAGCGCGGTAGGTCTCGCGGCCAGTGGACCACTGAGGGACCGGCGGCATCTCGAACAACACATCGCTGGCGACCAGGCCGGCGAGCGCGGCGACGTCGCCCTGCTCGATGGCCCGTGCGTACCGTTCCACCGTCTCTACCCGCAACGGGGCCGGTCGAGGCTCGCCGGCCCGTAGGGCGGCACGAGCCCGCTGCAGTGCGGAGTTCACCGCCGGCACGCTCATCTCGAAGACGGCCGCGGTCTCGCCGGCGGAGTATCCGAGCACGTCCCGCAGGATGAACACACCCCGCTGGCGCGGGGGCAGCGCCTGCAGCATCGCTGTGACGGCAAGCCGCATCGTCTCGGCTCGGACCACCGCGCCTTCGGGTTCTGGCACCTCCCACCAGCTCGTCGGCGCGGGCATCAGCCACGGGACGTCGTACGCCGGCACCAACGGCGCCCCGACATCGATGCCAGGCCCCTGCAGGTCACGTGGCAGTGGTCGTCGTGGCACCTCGCGCAGTCGGTCGAGGCACAGGTTGCGCGCGATCCGGAACACCCACGTCGCAAGGGAAGCCACCCGCGGATCAAACGATTCGCGGTGTTTCCACGCGCGCTCCAGAGTGGCCTGCACGGCATCCTCTGCGTCGAACGGCGAGCCGAGGAACTGGTAGCAGAACGCCGTCAACCCGCGGCGCAAAGCCTCCAGTTCCTCGCCGCCAACGGCCACGGCTCGAGATTAGCCGGGTCACCGGGCGCCAAGCGACCGATCAGTCAGCGACGCCAGGTTCCGGCTCGGCGGACGATGCCGCGTAGGCGAGCTCGGCCTCGACCCGGTCCTCCGGCAGCCGGGAGCGGTAGCCGAGCCAGACCACCAGCAGGCTGAGCAGGAACGTCGCGACCAGGCCCATGTTGAAGCCGATGATGCCCAGGTTCCCCTTGCCTGGGTCCGGGTACGACCCGAGGAAGCTGATCAGCGCGAGGCCGCCGAACCAGGGCAGCACCCACCAGCCGTGCTTGAAGTCCAGCGGGGGCGTGTAGTCGCGGGCGAAGGCCTCGTTGATGCCCATCAGCACGAACCCGAGCAGGATCGCGGCGAACAGCTTCCAGTCGATCTCCCAGCCGGTCCAGTACACGATCAGGTTCGACGACCACATCGCCAGGAACGCGATCACCCAGGCGGCACGCAGCCGGAACGGCCGGTGGAAGCCGGGGATCTGCTTGCGCATGGCCAACAGCACGATCGGACCGGCGCCGAACGAGAGCACGGTCGACGAGGTCACGAAGCCGACCAGCTTCTGCCAACCGGGGAAGGGCAGGAAGAAGATCAGGCCGACGATGAAGGCCAGGATCAGGCTCACCCACGGGACGCCGCGGTCGTTGACGTCCGCGAGCGCGGCGGGGGCGTTGCGGTTCCGGCCCATGGCGTACGAGAGGCGCGCGGTCACGCCGGTGTAGATCAAGCCGGTGTCCGCCGGCGAGACGACGGCGTCGATGTAGAGAAGCACGGCCAGCCAGCCGGCTCCGATCACCGTGGCGACCGCGGCCAGCGGACCGAACTGGGCCAGCACGTCGGTGCCCGAGGTGAAGTTGTCACCGACCTTCGACCAGCCCTCCGCGGTGATCGCGTCGGTCGGCGCAGCGCCGATGAACGCGACCTGCAGCGCGACGTAGATCGCGCCGGTCAAGACGACCGAGCCGATCACGGTCAGCGGCACGTTGCGACCGGGGTTGCGGGTCTCCCCGGCCAGTTCCACGCCCTGCCGGAACCCGAAGAACGCGAACGCGATGCCGGCCGTGGCCACCGCGGAGAACACTCCGTGCATGCCGTACGGCGCGAAGCCTCCGGCCGCGGCCAGGTTGAAGTGTGATCCGTGGAAGCTGACCACGAGCAGCACCACGATGACCAGCACGATGATGAACAGCTTCCACCACACGATCGTCGTGTTGACGCGGGAGAACCAGCGGACCCCGAAGAAGTTGATCAGCACGAATACCGCCATCAGCCCGGCGGACACGCCGTAGCCCGCGGCCGTGAGCACCGGGACGCCGTCCTTGATGCTTTCCAACCAGGGCAGGTAGTTCGTCGCGTACTGCACCGCCGCCTCGACCTCGATCGGCGCCACCGAGGCGGCGGCCAACCAGGTCAGCCAGCCGACGCTGAAGCTGGCGAACGAACCGTGCGAGTAGTGCGGGAACCTGGCCACGCCACCGGTGTGCGGGAACATCGTGCCCAGCTCGGAGTACGTGAGGCCGATCAGGATGAACATCACGGCGCCGATCACCCACGAGAAGATCGCCGCTGGCCCGGCCAGCTCCGCGGCGTTCAGGGCGCCGAACAGCCAGCCCGAGCCGATGATCGAACCGACGGCCATGAACAGCAGGCCGATGGCTCCCATGTCCCGACGGATCCGATGGTCGTCGCCAACCGTTGGTGGTCTGAGCTGGGTGTCGGTCGCCATGTGCACGCCCCCTGACGTCTTGGCGAGGCGGACCGTCCGCTTCGTGCCGTCACGCGGAATACCCGAGAGGTTAGCGTGTGAAACTGTTGTGATCCGGCAACTGTTATACACCTGTCACAGATCCGTCACACAGCGATCGGCCCGGCTGGCGATGCTCTCGCCAGCCGGGCCGTTGGGGGCAATCTGGGCCGAGTCAGCCGTGGCGCAAATCTGCTGCCGAGTGGCTGCTCGGCCGCTCCGCCTCGCCAGGGCCGCGCGGGCCCGGTGGCGCGGCGTCCGCCTCGCTGTCGTGCAACGCGGCCTCGCGCACGGCTGCGGCCACTTCCGGTGCGACGACCGGGTCGAACACCGACGGCACGATGTAGTGGGCGTTCAACTCGTCGGGTCGCACCGAATCGGCCAGCGCGTTCGCGGCGGCCAACATGACGTTGTCGGTGATCGCACTGGCACCGGCATCCAGCATCCCCCGGAAGAAGCCGGGGAACGCCAGCACGTTGTTGATCTGGTTCGGGAAGTCCGAACGGCCGGTGGCGACGACCGCCGCGTGCTGGCGGGCCGCGATCGGGTCGACCTCGGGGTCGGGGTTGGCCAACCCGAAGACGATCGCATCCTGGGCCATGGTGGCGATGTCGTCACCGGTGAGCAGGTTGGGCGCAGACACCCCGATGAACACGTCCGCCCCCGGCAACACCTCGGGGAGCGACCCGGTCAGTCCCTGCTCGTTGGTGTTGTCGGCGATCCACTGCCGGGACGGCTCCAGATCGCGTTGGCCGCGGTGTACGGCGCCGTGCCGCCCACAGGCGACGATGTCCTTGACGCCCTGGATCTTGAGCAGCCGGATGATCGCGTGCCCGGCCGCCCCGACCCCGCTGACCACCACCCGGATGCTGCCCAGCTCCTTGCCGACAACCCGCAGTGCGTTCCGCAGCGCGGCGAGCACCACGATCGCGGTGCCGTGCTGGTCGTCGTGGAACACCGGGATGTCCAGTTCCTCACGCAGCCGGCGCTCGATCTCGAAGCAACGCGGCGCGGCGATGTCCTCGAGGTTGATGCCGCCGTAGGCGACCGCGAGTGCCTTGACCACCGAGACGATCTCGTCGACGTCCTGGGTCTCGAGCGGCACCGGCCACGCGTCGACGTTGCCGAACTGCTTGAACAGCGCGGCCTTGCCCTCCATCACCGGCAGCGAAGCGGCCGCACCGATGTTGCCCATACCGAGCACCGCCGACCCATCGGTGACCACCGCGATCGTGTTGCGCTTGATGGTCAGCCGGCGGACCTCCTCGGGGTGGTCGGCGATCGCCTGGCAGACCCGCGCTACGCCGGGCGTGTAGGCGCGGGACAGGTCGTCGCGGCTCTGCAGCGACACCTTGGGGGTGACCTCCAGCTTCCCGCCGACGTGCATCAGCAGGGTGCGGTCATTGACCTTGAGCACCTTGACGCCCTCGACACCGGAGATGGACTCGGTGATCCGCTCGGCGTGGTCCACGTCCACGGCGTCGCAGGTGACGTCCACGACCAGTTGGTCGGCGTGGGACTCCACGACGTCCAGCGCGGTCAGGTTGCCGCCGACCCTGCCTACCGCTGCCGCCAGGCCGCTGGTCGCCGTCGCGGACGACGGAGCCTGCACGCGGACGGTGATCGCGTATCCGGGGCTGGGGTTCACCATCGTTGGGCCGCCTCTCGGGTTGTTCGGCGCTTCGAGCCTTTCGCCCGTCGAAGACTAGTGGAGTACGGCCCGGATGTGGCTACCCAGTCTCAGTCCCGGCCACGTTGCACCTGCACGTCGGTGAACTCCACGTCGGCGGGCCGGGTGAACCGCAGCCCGTTCACCTCGTCGTGGCGCATGAAGGTGGGCGGCTCGACCCGTACCCGCAGCGTGTAGGGCCCGTCCACGGGCACCGTCCAGTTCCGCCCGTAGTGATAGATCATCGGATGCCAGAGCATCGGCTGCTCGTGCGTGCCGACCTCGTTCCCCTCGGGGTCCAGCAGGGTGGCGGTCACGCCGAGGCAGGGGATGAAGCGGCCGTCGCCGGCGTCGCGCACCACCACCTCCAGGTGCAGGTTCTCCTCCCCGGGTTCGCGCCAGGCCAGCTCGCCGTCGACCCACTCGTACATGCCCTCGGCCTCCTCGACCGCGTAGCCGACGAGGTAGTCCCCGCTGCGCTGCTGCCCGCCGTCGTGAGCGACCGTGCCGGTCATGTACTCCAGCGCCTCACCGTAGGCATCGCCCTGCGCCTTGGCCCGGTCCAGCTGCGGCTGGGTCGCCTCGCTGGTGTGGGCATCCATCGGCGGTCCCGATGAGTCACCGAGCCGGGCCTGCAGCCGGTCCCGGCGAGCGCGGAGCTGCTCCAGCACGGCCTCGTCCTCGCCCACGGTCTCGAGTTCGAGGGCCGCGTCGCCGGCGTCACCCGGGTCGGGGGCCGTGTCCGCCTGGCTGCGTTGATCGCTGGTGAGGGAGGCGATCAGCTCGTTGATCCGGGCGAGCTCGCGATAGGTCTCGCGCTCCTGCTGAGCCGACATGGGTCTCCTCCGATCTCGATGTCGTGTCCCGTCGTGGGCATGCCGCACACGACAGCATCACCGTGCCCATCGCCGCAGGGTCGTACGCTGACGAAGGGAGGATCGGGTCATGTCAGCCATCTTCAAGCTCCTGTACGCCGTCGGCTTCGCCCCGTGGGACCACGAGGGCGACGTGCTCACGCCCCGGATGCTGGAGCTGGTCGCGCGGGCGGAGACCACTGACCCGCCGTACGGCCGCGGGCTCGACGTGGGCTGTGGGCGGGGTTCCCCGACCATCCAACTGGCCAAGCGGGGCTGGCACATGACCGGGGTGGACGCGGTGCCCAAGGCCCTGCGCACCGCCCGGCAGCGCGCCCGGAAGGCCGGGGTGGACGTGGAGTTCCTCCAGGGCGACGTGACCAGGCTGAGCGCGGTGGTGTCGCCGGGGTTCGACCTGTTCCTCGACCGGGGCTGCTTCCACAGCCTGAACGAGCGCCAGCGGGTGGCCGTGGCTCGCGAGCAGAGCCTGCTCGCGAGCCCGGGGGCGCACGCGGTGGTCCTCGCGTTCCAGCCGGGATCGCGGCGCGGACCCGGGCCGCGAGGGGCGACCCGCGACGACGTGGTGGACGCCTACCGGAGCTGGACGCTGGAGACGAGCGAGCCGGTCGACGTGCCCGACGGAACCCGCACCGACCGGCTGCGTGCACCGCAGCTCTACCTGCTGGTCAAGGACTGACCCTCGACTCCCCTGCGGTGAGCCCGCGGGCCGCGGCCAGCACCCGCCTGGCCTGCGCCTGGTCCACTCCGGTGAGGTCACCCGGCACGTCGGCGAGCACCTGAGCCAGGGCCCGGATCAGGTCGACCGCGGTGTCCGCGGTCAGCTCCACCGCCACCCGGGAGCTCGGGCCCCGGCCCGGGTTGGCGAAGTCGATGTTCATGGTGTGGTCCGCCTGGGCGTGCACCGGATGGTCGAAGTAGGCGGTCACGGTGCTGAGCGGGAACCAGCCGTGCGCGCCCTTGCCGCTCCCGGTGGCGCGCACCTGCTCGGTGACGTACGTGCACATCAGCTGCTCCGGGTCGCGTCGGCGGTCAGGTGCCGGGTCAGGAAGTCATGGACCAGCTGCCAGCCCTCGGTTGCCGCGCCGGGCCGGTACGCGGGCCGGTCGACCGCGAAGAACGCGTGACCGGCGCCGTCGAACCGGTGGAACTCGTGCGGCTTGCCCAGGTCGGTGAGGATGCGGTCCAGCCGGTCGACCTCCGGTGGTGTCGGGTTCTTGTCGTCGTTGCCGTACAGGCCGAGCAGCGGGCAGGCGAGATCGCCGAGCAGCGGCTCGATCGGCGGCACCACCAGGCCGGAGCCCTCCGCCGGCGCCTGCAGCACGAACGCGCCGTAGCAGCTGATCGCCGCCTCGAGCGGCAGCGTGCAGGCCGCCAGCAGCGACTGCCGGCCGCCGGAGCAGAAGCCGATCGTGGCGGCCCGGCCGTTGGACGTCGGGTGGGCCCGCAGGTACTCGAGACCGCCGCGGACGTCGCCGATCAGCCGGTCGTCGGGCACGCCGCCGTTGGCCCGTGACGCGGCCGCCGCGTCGTCGAAGTCGGCACCGGGCGCATCCCGGTGGTGCAGGTTCGGGCAGACCGCCGACCATCCCCAGGCGGCGAACCGCCGGGTGATCTCCTTGGTCGCTGGGTCGTAGCCGGGCATGTGGTGGATGACCACGACACCGCCCGACGGGGGCCCGCCCAGCGGATGCGCCGCGTACGCCTCGATCTCGTCGCCGTCGGCTCCGGTGAGAGTGATCGTTGCAGCCTCGAGCCGATCGCTCATGCTCAGTCCTTCCTCCCGCTGTCCGGTACCGCTTTCAACCACCCACCCAACCACCACCCGGCAACCAGCCGCGGGCAGCCAGCCGTCAGCACCTACAGGTGCGGCGGGGCAGTCCGCGCGGTCAGGGGGCGGGCCGGTCGGCACCGGCCCGCGGCTCGGCAGACGTCAGGCCGACGCGCTGGTCGGTGGGTGCTCGCGCTGCTCGCCGTGGCCCTTGATCAGCCCGCTCTCGGTCGGCGCCGACCGGCCACTGGGCGCGGCAGCGCTGGCGGGCAGCCCGGACAGGTGCCGCCCGATCGCGGTGAACGCGGCGATGGTGTCGATCAGATAGGCCGGGTTCTGCGGATCCGGCCAGGTGGAGAACTTCACCGCGACGGTGTCGGTGTGGAAGTCCACGAGCACCATCTGGCCGTGGATCCCCAGGCACATCTGCACATCCCCGGAGCGGGCCGGGACGTGCCAGAACTGGTTGCGGTACCAGCCGCCGGGCAGAAACGGCTCGGAGGCTCCCGCGCGGAAGGCCTCGCGAATGTCGGGGTCGAGGGTACGAGCCTGGCGCAGCCACGCGGCGGGGACGACCTGGGTGCCGGCCACCTCCCCGTCGTGCAGCAGCAGCTGGCCGAATCGCGCCAGATCCCGCGTGGTGGCCGACATGCCGCCGTCGTGCACCACGCTGCCGTACGCGTCGCAGGTGATGTCGGCGTCGTACTCGGCGCCGATCGGCTGCCAGACCAGGTGCGAGATCAGCTCCGCCATCCGCGCGCCCGCGGCTCGCTCCACCGCCCAGCCCAGCATGTCGGTGTCGGCCGAGCGGTAGACGAACGTGCCGCCGTGCGCAGTGTCGGTGCCGAGGGTGGCCAGGTAGCCGTACAGGCCCAGATCCCGCTGCCCGTCCCGGCGTGGCCGCCACCCCATGTGCCGCTCGATCACCCGGACCTCCGCCTCCGGGTCCTGGTACTCCTCGCTGAACGCGACCCCCGAGCGCATGTCCAACAGGTCGCGGATCCGCGCTCCGCCGTACCCGGAGTCGGCGACCTCCGGGACGTACTTCTCGATCCGGTCCTCGGGGTCCAGCACACCCCTCTCGACCAGGACGCCGGTCACGCAGCTCACCACGGACTTGGTCACCGACATCAGCAGATGCCTGGTGTCCACGCGCATCTGGTTGTCGTACTCCTCCAGCACCACGCGCCCGCCGTGCATCACCAGGACCGCGTCGGTCCACGTGTCGGCGAGGACCTGCCCGACGGTCGACTCCGACCCGTCCAGCCGAGTCACCGGCACCTGGCGCACGGTCGCGTCGTCCACTGCGAACTCCAGCGGAACCACCGGCCCGTACCCCCGGCTGATGCGCTGGGTCGGCATGACCTCGCGCATGTGCTGAAACGACCAGCGGTTGAAGGGGTGCTGCTGCCAGTTCCCCAACGTCACCAGCCGATCGGCGGGTGGTGGGGCGCCGGTCATGAGTTCGTCACCGGGCATGCTGCGCACCGTATCCCATTCGCTCACCGGCCCTCAGGCAGTCAAGGACGTGGCCAGCGCCTTGTCCAGCACGTCCATCGCCTCGTGCAGCAGGGCCGGCGGCATCACCAACGGCGGCAGGAATCGCAGCACGTTCCCGTAGGTTCCGCAGGTCAGGGTCAGCACGCCTTCGCGATGACAACCGGCCGACACGGCGGCGGCGATGTCGGGGCGTGGCACAGTGCCGCCCGGGTCGGTGATCTCGACTGCGATCATGGCGCCGCGTCCGCGGATGTCGCCGATCACGGGGTAGCGGCCGCGCAGCTCGGTGAGCCTGGTGACCAGGAGATCGCCCAACTCGCGGGCTCGGGCCGGCAGGTCGTGCGTGCGCATCGCCTCGATCGCGCCGAGCGCGGCGGCGCAGGCGAGCGGGTTCCCGGCGTAGGTGCCGCCCAGCCCGCCGGTGTGCACGGCATCCATGATCTCGGCCCGCCCGGTCACGGCGGACAGCGGCAGCCCGCCGGCGATCCCCTTGGCGGTCACCACCAGATCGGGAACGACTCCCTCGTGCTCGCAGGCGAACCAGTCACCGGTGCGGCAGAACCCGCTCTGCACCTCGTCGGCAACGAACACCACGTCGTGGTCGCGGCACCACGCGCTCAGCCTGGGCAGGAACCCGGGCGCCGGGACGACGAACCCGCCTTCGCCCTGGATCGGCTCGATCACGAGCGCGGCGAGGTTGTCGGCACCGACCTGGGCCTGGATCAGTTCGATCGCCCGGTCGGCGGCCTGCTCGCCGGTCATGCCCTCTGGGTCCCGGAACGGGTACGACATCGGAGCGCGGTAGACCTCCGCGGCGAAGGGCCCGAAGCCGTCCTTGTACGGCAGGTTCTTCGCGGTCATGGCCATGGTCAGGTTCGTGCGGCCGTGGTACGCGTGGTCGAAAACGACCACGGCATCCCGACTGGTGTGCTTGCGGGCGATCTTGACCGCGTTCTCCACCGCCTCGGCGCCGGCGCTGAACAGCACGCTGCGCTTCTCGTGGTCGCCGGGGGTCAGCGCGGCCAGCTCCTCGCACACCTGCACGTACGACTCGTACGGGGTGACCATGAAGCAGGTGTGGGTGAACGCATCCACCTGATTCTTGACCCGGCTGGTGACCTCGGGGGCGGAACTGCCGACGCTGGTGACCGCGATCCCGGAGGCGAGGTCGATCAGCGAGTTGCCGTCCACGTCACGGATCACGCCCCCGCCGGCGCGCTCCACGAAGACCGGGAGGACCGTGCCGACGCCGGCTGCGACGGCGGACGAGCGACGGGCCAGCAGTTCGCGCGAACGCGGGCCGGGCACCTCGGTGACCAGGCGGCGTTCCTGAGGAAGTTCGACCATGTGGGTCACCGTACGACGACGACTCCATCAGCACCCTTGTACGACTAGGCGAACAGAGGGCCCACCGGTGCTACGTTTTGGACATGCCGACGCTGGCGGAGCTGCTGGCCTTCCCGGGCCTGGGGATCCGGGTGCTCGCCGGGGCGGACCGGCTGGACCGGCAGATCCGTTGGGTGGCCACCAGCGAGTATCCCGACCCGACGCCCTTTCTGCAGGGCGGCGAGTTGCTGCTCACCACCGGCCTGCGGCTGGGGCGGGATCTGGACGAGCTGCGCGAGTTCGCCGCCCGGTTGAGCCAGGCCGGCGTGGTTGCTGTCGGCTTCGGGATCGGACTGGCCACCGAGCAGGTTCCCGCGGAACTGCTGCAGGCCGTCGGCGAGCATGACCTCGTGCTGCTGGAGATCGATCAGCCGACCCCGTTCATCGCCGTGAGCAAGGCGGTCTCGGACCTGCTCACCGCGGAGCAGTACGCGGACGTGACCCGTGGCTACCAGGCACAGCAGGAACTCAGCCGCGCGGCCCTGCGTGGCGGGGCGGGCTCGGTCGTCGGCACGCTGGCCGGCGTACTGGACGGCTGGGTGCTGCTCCTGGGGCGGCGCGGGGAGGTCCTGCACGCGCACCCGCCGTCAGCCCGGGACACCGCGGAGGCGGTGTGGCCCGAGCTGGGCCGGCTGCGAACCACCCGCCACGCCGCGCTGTCCCTGGTGCACGGGGACGAGCACATCAGCGCCCACCCGGTCGGAACCGGCCCCACCGCGTCGGCCTTTCTGGTGGCCGGGATGCCGCGGACGCCGCTGGGCAGCGACCGGGTGCTGCTCGCCCTGGCGCAGGCGCTGCTGGCCGTGGTGGACGACCGGCCCGGCCACGGCGGGGCGGAGCGCCGGGCGGCGGCGCTGCTGGCCCTGGTCCGCTCCGGCGCCGTGACCGACCCCGCCGTGCTGACCAACCTCGGCGCCACGGTGCTGGCCAGTTCCCGGATCCGGGTGCTGGTCGCCGCCGGCCCGGAAAGCAGTGTGCGCGACTGGGTCGGGCGGGTGGTCGAGACCACCGACGCCCTGGCCGCCGTGGCGGACGGGCGTGGCTACGCGGTGATCGCCGAACCTGGCGGGGGGTCGGGTGGGTCCACCGGCCAGTGGCTGGTGGCCGAGTCCGTCGCCGGTTCGGACACGCTGCGGCTCGGCGCCTCCGATCCGGTCACGCCGGACCAACTGCCGACGGCGCTGGCCCAGGCGGAGCATGCACTGGAACTGGCCCGACGCCGGTCGGAGCAACTCGTGCACTACAGCGACCTGCTGGCCGGCCCGATCGAGCTCGGCGACCCGGCGGCCGCCGCGGACTTCGCCGCGCGGCTGCTGGCACCGATTCGCGACGGTACTGACTCCGCGGACCCACCCGACCCACAGCTGCTGGACACGCTGCGGGTCTGGTTGGCCCACCATGGCCAGCTGGCGCCTACCGCCCAAGCCCTGGGCGTGCACCGGCACACGGTGCGGCACCGCATCCGCCGACTCGAGCAGCTCCTCGACCGCGACCTGGACGACGTCGACACCAGGATGGAGCTCTGGTACGCGCTCCGAGTTGTCCACAACGGATAGCGCAACCTGATCGGGTTCGCCGATTGGGCGAGAGCCTCACCCACCTCCCCTCATCTAGCCTTCGGGGCCAGTGCCGGAACCGCCGCCTTGGAGAACGACATGACGGATCGTCCCGACCAGCCCGCCGACTCCCGCGACGAGGCTCTGTTGCGCCTGGCCGCAGCCCCCGGCTCCGGCCCCACCGCGAAGGACGCCACGAAGCCCGCGTCCAAGACCGGCCGGGCCAAGCCGCGGAGCGGACGGACCAGCCTCGCCGACGCCCGCGAACTTCTGCGCAGCCTCGAGACCCCCGTCGTGCTGGTGGGCGCCACGCCGTTCAACCTGCTCGGGCTCGACCGCTGGGTAAGCACGTTCTCCACGGTCGCCTACTACGACCCTTGGGACGGGGCCCACCCACGCGTCTTCAGCCCCCTGTACAAGCCGTACGTTGACTTCCAGACGCCGGAGCAGATCACCAACTGGCTGCTGGCCAACCCGGAAGTGCAGCACCACCTCCGCAGTCTCACTCGGACAGACTCCCGACCCATGATCGCGGCGGTGTGCGCCGACGAGGAGACGGAACGGCTGTGCGACGAGCTCGGCTACCAGCTGCTCCAGGCACCAGCCGTGCTGCGGCGGCAGCTGGACGAGGAGTTCGAGACCGCCGACCTGGGGCCGCGGCTGGCGGACCGCTCCCTGGCGGCGCCGCGCCGCATCACGGTGGACGCGGTCGCGACCGGCCGGGGCGTGGTCGTGGGCCCGGTGTTCACCGACCTGGTCGGCAAGGACACGCTCACGCCCGACGTGACCGGTTGGTGCGGGAGCGAGCTGTCCGAACTTCACCTCGGTGAGGAGCTGAGGGCCGCGTCGCGGCGTCGGGTGCAGGCAGTCGGGGACTGGCTGCGGGACCGCGGCTACCGCGGGACCTTCGGTGTGGACCTGGTGGCCGACGAGACGCTCGGGCAGGTGTTGCTGGCCGGGTTGAACCTCCGGATCACCGGGGCCACACCGCTCGGGCAGACCGCCGCCGGCGCCTACGCCGGCATGCCGCTGTTCTGCGTGCAACTGCTGGAGCATCTCGACGTCCGCGTCGACCTGGCCGCGCTGAATCGGCGCTGGGGCCGGCCGGTGCCCGGCGACGAGTGGGGCCTGGTGCTGGTCAAGGAGACGGCGCCTACCCACCAGCGCATCGAGCGGGCGGCCCGGACCGGTACATACCGGGTGGACGTCGACGACACCCTGGTCTTCCAGCACGGCGAACTGGACTGGCATCTGCTGCGGGACGAATCCGAGGCATTCTTCCTACGCATCTTCGGGACGGGCGATTACCGCTGGAGCGGAGCAGACCTCGGTGTGCTGGTCGTCCGCGGCCGCCTGCTCGCCGAACCGACGGACGTGCTGACGGCGCGGGTGAGCACCTTGGTGGAATCGATTCGGGCGGCGTTCACGGCTCCGAACCCGGCCCCGGTGGGCTGAGCCGATGAGGATGGACTGCCTGTCGAGGGCGTGCGACGATACGGCCGGGAGGCGGCGATGATCGAACCGCAGACTGTGACGACGGCGGCGGACAAGCCACGGTTGAAGGGCATTCCCTCCATCCGCACGTTCTTTCGCACGAACGATCAGCCGGTGTTCTTCGTCGGCCCGACCGCGTTCAACCTGCTCGGCATCGACCGCTGGGTGCGCAACTTCTTCTACATCGCGTACTACGACTCCTGGGACGGTGCGCACCCGCGGGTGTTCAGCCCGAGGAACAAGCCGTACGTGGAGTTCGAGAGCAGCGAGGAGATCATCAACTACCTGCTCCGCGACGCCGAGGTGCAGGCGTTCATCGCCTCCAAGACCAACATCCGGTTCCCGACCGCCAAGGTCGCGATGGTGTTCTTCGACGCCGAGACCGAGCAGATCTGCGAGGAATTGGGCTACGAGCTGATCCTGCCCGAGGACTCGCTGCGGAGGCACCTGGACTCAAAGATCGTGATGACCAAGCTGGGTGACGAGGCCGGTGCCCGGTCGGTCCCCAACGTCTTGGGGCGGGCCACCAGCTACGCCGAGCTGACCAAGCTCGCGAATGACGCAGGGCTGGGCAGCGACCTGGTCGTGCAGACCCCGTACGGCGACTCGGGCCGCACCACCTTCTTCATCAAGGAGGAGTCGGACTGGAATCGCAACGCCGACGACATGGTCGACGAAGAGCTCAAGGTCATGAAGCGGATCAACAACAAGGCCGCCGCGGTCGAGGCGGTCAACACCGAGCACGGCACCGTGGTCGGCCCCTTCATGACCGATCTGACCGGCTACCCCGAGCTCACGCCGTACAAGGGCGGCTGGTGCGGCAACGACCTGTTTCCGGAGGCGCTCAGCGAGCAGCACCGGGAGGTGGCCGTCGAACACGTACGGCGCCTGGGCGACCGGCTTCGACAGGAGGGCTATCGCGGCTTCTTCGAAGTCGATGTGCTGATCGACCTCGACTCGGACGAGGTCTACCTCGGCGAGGTGAACCCACGGATCTCCGGGGCCTCGTCCATGACCAATGTCACCGCCGGCGCGTACGCCGACATCCCGCTGTTCCTCTTCCATTTGCTGGAGTTCATGGACGTCGACTACGAGATCGACGTGGCCGAGATCAACGAGCGGTGGCGGGAGCTCGCCGCGGTCGACGTGTGGGCCCAGCTGATCATGAAGGAGCCGGAGGACAAGGTCGAGCGGATCCTGGCCGCCCCGCGCACCGGGATCTACCACCTGAATGACGACGGTGGGCTCACCTACGTCCGGGTCAGCAACGACTGGCACGAGGTCACCCACGAGGACGAGTGCTTCTTCCTCCGCGTCTACGGGCCGGGCGACTACCGGTTCAAGGGAGCCGACATGGGCATCCTCGTCACCAAGGGCCGGATGCAGACCTCCGAGGGACTGACCCCGCAGTGCCACCGCTACATCACGGGGATCCGGTCGCAGTACCAGAGCGAGCCGGTGCCGAAGGCACCACCGGTCATGCCGATCAGCTACGTGAAGTAGTCCCGATGCTGTGCCAGACCAAACCGGCGGCTACTCGCCGGGGACAGTCACGACGATGCTGACCCTGCGCGACCTGCAGTCCGTCCCGTCGCTCGGCTTGCGGCTCCTGGTGTCCGGTGATGCGCTGGACAAGCCGGTGGACCGGGTGTCCTTCAGCGAACTCGCGGACCCAACCCCGCTGCTCACCCGGGGCGAGCTGCTGTTGACCACGGCTCGGGTGCTGCGCGACGACCCCGAGGCCTGCGACGGTTACGTCCGCCGGTTGGTGCAGGCCGGCGTGACCGGTTGTGGGGTGGGAGTGGCGTTCGAGGACGGGTCCGGCTCCCCGCGCCCGGCGGTGCCGGACGCCCTCGTCGAGGCATGCGCCGCTCACCGGTTCACGCTGCTGGAACTGTCGCAGCCCGGCGACTTCGTCGCGATCACCGACGCGGTCTGGCGCAGCCGCGATCACCACTACGAGGAGTTGACTCGGGCGCACGACGCCCATCAGCAGTTGACCCGGGCCGCGCTCGCCGCCGAGGCCCCGACGGCCGTGCTGCGCCGGTTGGAGCGGTTGGTGGACGGTTGGGCGGCGGTGTGCGACCCGATCGGCGCCCCGTGGCTGCTCGTCTCCGAGACCGCTCGCGGCCAGGTGGACGCCCTCGCCGCGGAACTGGAACAACTGCGCTCGAGCCCCCCTCCGGCGAGCACGACTCTGCAGCGCGGTGAGGTCAGCGTCACCCTGCAGGCGTTGGGCAGCGGCCAACGTGCGCGAGGGTTCCTGCTCGTCGGGCGGTCCGGGAAGTTCTCCGTTGCGGACAAGCGGATTGTGAACAGCGCCGCCGCCCTGTTCACGCTGCTGCTGGAACGCGCGACTGGCCAGGACCGGGCTCTCGCGGCTCTGCGGCCGGGGCTGCTGTCGCTGCTGCTCTCCGGGCACACCGAGGTGGTCCAGCCGGCAGCGGAGCACCTTTGCGGCGGCCTGCCGCCGACGCCGGTCCGGGTGCTGGCGGTGCTGGCCGACCCGGCGGCCCGACAGACTTTCGCCGAGGTGGTCGATCACGAGGCAGCGCAACGCCAGGAGGCGGCGTTTCACAGTCTCTCGGGCGACCAACTGGTGGTGCTGCTGGCCGCTGACCGGAGACTCCAGCAGCGGTTGCTCGGGCTGAGCAGTCAGTTGGGGGTGCGGATCGGAGTCTCGGAACCGGTCGGCTACGACCGGCTGGAGCTGGGCTGTCGGCAGGCCGAACGTGCGGTGTCCTCCACTGCCGAACCCGGGGACGTGACCTGGTACGACGAGGTCGCTGCCTCCGGCTTGCTGTCGCTGGTGGACTCCGCTGCGGCGCGCGCCTACGCGTTCAGCCTGCTGTCACCGCTGATCGAGCACGATCGGATCGGGCGTGGCGACCTCAGTGCCACCCTCCGCTGCTGGCTGGAGCAACACGGTCAGTGGGAGCCGACCGCGGCCCGGCTCGGCGTGCACCGCCACACGCTGCGCCGACGCATCGCCCATGCCGAGGAACTCCTCGACCGCAGCCTCGGCTCACCGGGGGTGCGGGCCGAGCTGTGGCTGGCGTTCGAAGCGATCGGCGACGAGGCGGTGCCGCTGTCCGGCTGACCGCGTCGCCGCATCCCCGGTCAGCCCGTCGGCCGGCCCCCGAGCAGGGTGGGGGGAATCGACGCCCACGTGCCGCCGCGTCGTCGAAACGCCAGGCCGGACAGCATCTCCAGCACGACGCGGTTCGCCAGTGCCGCGGTCACGTCGGCGCTGTCGTACGGCGGAGACACCTCCACCACGTCCATTCCCACCACCGGGAGCTCGATGGCGATCCGCCGGATGGTGTCCAGCAGCTGCCGGGGGGAGAACCCACCCGCCTCCGGGGTACCGGTCCCCGGCGCAGAGCCCGGGTCGGTCACATCGATGTCCACGGACACGAACACCCCGTCGCACCCGTCGGTGGCGATGACGAAGGCCTCGAGCAGACACTCCTCGAGACCGCGCTGCACGATCTCGTGCATCTCGAACGAGCGCATCCGTTGCTGCGCCATCCAGTCCAGGGTCGGCGGCTCCGGCCAGTACCCGCGCAGACCCAGCTGCAGGAACCGGTCTCCACGGCACGCGCCGGACTCGATCAGCCGCCGCATCGGCAGGCCGTGCCCCACCAGGCTCCCGAACTGGAAGTCACCGGTGTCGGCGTGCGCATCGAAGTGGATGACCGAGATGCGGCCCCAACCCAGCGCGCGCGCCAACCCGGTGACGTTCGGCCACGTGACGGTGTGGTCGCCACCGAGCACGATCGGCACCGCGTCGGCCTCGCCGACGGCCTGCACGGCCTGCTCGAGCGCGGTCAGCGGCGCCTGACCCTCGACGCCGGCCATCTCCACGTCCCCGGCGTCCAGCACGGTCAGCTCCTGCAGCGGATCCACCCGCAGCGTCAGATGCGGGCGGGAGGCGTCGTGCGGCAGGTAGTCGGTCATCCGGATGGCCTGCGGCCCGAACCGAGCCCCGGGGCGATAGGACGTGCCCGCGTCGTACGGAGCGCCCACCACCACCACATCCGCGGCCCGGAGGGCGTCGCGATCGGCCAGGTCGCAGCGCTCCACCCCCAAGAACGTGATGTCGGGCCCGAACATGCCGCCCAATCGAGTCATGTCCGGCACCTTCCTTCCCTCGGTATCCCGCGGTCACCGTAACGCGGCGAGCCTGGCGTGAAAGAAGGCCGAAGTGGGCAACCGCGGCGCCCTCGTTGTCCACTCTGGCACTTCCCGGGGGACAGCCGGATGATGAGGCTGGGACCACCGGCTCAGAGTGCCACCGCGAAATGAGGAGCAGCATGTCCGACAAGATCGCCTTGCAGAACTTCATCGACGGCGAGTTCGTCGACTCGGCCGACGGTCAGACGCTGGACGTCACCGACCCCACGACCGGCGAGGTCTACGCCACCTCCCCGCTGTCCGGGGGGACGGACGTATCCCGGGCCACCCAGGCTGCGCAGCGCGCGTTCGAGGGCGGCTGGCGGGACACCACGCCGTCCGAACGGATGTCGGCGCTGTTGAAGATGGCCGACGCGATCGAGCAGAACGCCGACGAGCTGGTCGCCGTCGAGAGCCGCAACACCGGCAAACCGAGGGCCCTCACCATGAGCGAGGAGGTGCCGGTGATGGCCGACCAGATTCGGTTCTTCGCCGGTGCGGCCCGCGTCTTGGAGGGCAAAGCGGCGAACGAGTACATGACCGGCTTCACGTCCTGGATCCGCCGCGAACCGATCGGCGTGATCGGGTCGGTGGCGCCGTGGAACTACCCGATGATGATGGCCGTGTGGAAGTTCGCGCCTGCCCTGGCGGCCGGGAACACCATCGTGCTCAAGCCGTCGGACACCACACCGGCAAGCACCGTGCTCATGGCGAAGCTGTTCGCCGACATCCTGCCCGCCGGCGTGTTCAACGTGGTGTGTGGAGACCGCGACACGGGCGCCGCGCTGACCAGCGACCCGATCCCGCAGATGGTGTCGATCACCGGCAGTACCGCCGCGGGCATCGCAGTCGCGCACGCGGCGGCTGCCGACGTGAAGCGGGCCCACCTGGAACTGGGCGGCAAGGCGCCGGTGATCGTCTTCGACGACGCCGATCTCGGCTCGGCCGCGGAGCAGATCGCCGCCGCCGGGTACTTCAACGCCGGCCAGGACTGCACCGCCGCCACCCGCGTACTCACCTCCGGCCGAGCACACGGTGACTTCGTCGAGGCGCTGGTCGAGCAGGCGAAGGCGACCAAGTTCTCCCGCGACGAGGCCGATGACGAGGCCTTGTACATCCCGCCGGTGAACAACCCGAACCAGCTGTCCCATGTCAGCGGGCTGGTGGATCGGGTCGCCGCGCACGCCTCGATCGCGGCCGGTGGCCAGAAGGGATCCGGCGCCGGCTACTTCTACGAGCCCACCATCGTCGACGGGGCGCAGCAGCAGGACGAGATCATCCGGACCGAGATTTTCGGACCGGTGATCACCGTGCAGACGTTCTCCGACGAAGACGAGGCGCTGACCTGGGCCAACGGGACTGAGTACGGGCTGGCGTCCAGCGTCTGGACGTCGGATCACAAGCGGGCGCTGCGCATGTCGAAGGCACTGGACTTCGGGTGCGTGTGGGTGAACTGCCACATCCCGTTGGTCGCGGAGATGCCGCACGGAGGGTTCAAGCACTCCGGCTACGGCAAGGATCTGTCGATGTACTCCCTGGAGGAATACACCCGGGTCAAGCACGTCATGTCCGCACTGGACTGACCGCCGCGGCCCTGCCCACCGGTTTCGGCGGGCAGGGCCGCGGCGGTCTCGTCCGTCACGAACGCCGCTACATCGCGCAGTGGTGCCCCGGTGCGGGCGGCACGTCGAGCGCCGGGTTCCGGTCGAAGAACCCGAACGGCTTCAGCATGAACGAGACAGTGTCCACCGGCATCACCGGCCAGTCCTCGGGCCGCGGCACGTGGTGAATGCCGAAGACGTACCACAGCACGACATCGGTGTTGTCGATCGACCGGTTGGCGGCCGTCCACGCAGGCAGCCCCTCGTCTTCCTTGCTCTGGTTGACGAACTCGCCACACGGCCACCGCTCATCCTGGGCGTACGGCGTCACCCACAGGGTGTGCCCGATGACCTGGGCTCGCTGGAAGACCGGCGAGTTCGTGTCCATCATCGCGGGGAAGTGGCCGCCGGGCACCAACTTGTACGCCACCGGCTCGCCGACCGCGTTCAGCCGGTTGGGATTGGTCACCTTCCAGGTCCGCTGCGTCTCCCAGCAGTAGTCCTGCTTGCCCTCCTCCTCGGTGCGCAGCGGCGTGTTGTGCAGCAGCAACCCCAGCCCGAACGGGTTGTCGGCGGTCGTGGGGGCGGCCTCGGTCTCGCTGGTGACCACGGTGTTGGCCTCGCCGTCGATGTCGAGGTCCATCCTGGCCACCAGGAAGTGCTGGTGGAACGGTGCGTAGGTGCGCTGGTCGACCATCGTGCCGTACGGCGACGACTGTCCCTCGTTGAGGTGCGAGACCACCATGATGCCGGTGGCGCGGATCTCGCACTGGATGGTGCCGTCCTGGTAGAAGCTCCAGTAGACGAGGTACTCGTAGTTGGCCACGGTCACATGGGTGGAGACCACGAGGCGGCGGGACCTGCGGACCTCCGCGCCGGCGTCCTCGTCCACGTGCTTCCACAGCACTCGGTCGTCCTCTTCGTGGATGCAGACTGCGTTGCGGATGGTGTACGGCTCGCCGCTGGTGTCGTGCAGCACCGCGTCGAGGTAGCGGATCTCACCGAGGCAGTCGCACCCCAGCTCCAGCGAGGTGGTCATGAAGCCCAGGCCCCATTCGCCGATGTCGAACGCGGTCCGGGCCTGATGGTCGGTGCCCGGGTCACGGTACGGCACGACCATCTCGGCCAGCGACAACCGGTGGGCCACCTGGCGGGGCCCGTCGCCGTCGTCGTAGCTCACACAGTGCAGCACCATGCCTTCGCGGTAGTTGAAGCCGACCCGCAGCGACCACTTCTGCCAGCTGAGGTGGTTGCCGTCCAGGGTGAACGAGACGCCCTCCGGCTGGGTGATCTCGAGCGGCTTGATGTCGTCGCGCTGGTGCATGCCCGGCACCAGGTGCGGAACGTACTCCCCCATCACGTCCGGCTTCTTGTCCACCCGGTAGGTGTCTTGGATCTCGAGGAGCTCCATCGTGTTCACATCCACCATGCAGTGGAACCCGTTCACCGGGTTTGCGTACGGGTTGGAGTCCGCGCTGGTGCGGTACCAGGTGTCGGTCCAGCCGACCCGGCGGTGCTTGTACTCGTCCGGGATCAGGAAGTCGCCGTAGGTCCAGGTGTCCATGAACACCGAGTCCATGTCGGTGATGCCACGCTCGGCCAGCGCCTCGATCACCCGCGGGTTCGCCCGCAGCGCGGCATCGCACTCGTGCCACTCGTCCACGGTCATGTTCGGCTGCTTCCCGGGCTGCGGCTCCCAGCTCAGGACTCGGTCCTCGGTGAGCGACACCCGGGCGCGGTGCGCCAGGCCCTCGTCGCGGCTGAAGCACACCACCAGGGCCTCGCGGACCAGGTCGTCTCCACTGGTCCACGACCGGACGACCTCCTTGGCAGGCTCGGCGAGCTCCATCGAGGCGATCCGCCAGCGGTCGTCGACGCCCTGGTCACGCCGCAGGATGGCCACCGTCCGGGTCAGCTCCGCGGCGGTGAGTGGGTCCAGCGGATGGGCCACCGAGCTGTCCTCCTCCGTCGTAACGGCGGTGTCAGTCATCTATCTCCCTTTCTCGTATGAGCACAGGCACTACTCGTCCTTCACCAGCACCGGGGTGTCGCGTCGCAGGGTCCGGCCGAGGAAGAAGTCCGGTTCCCTCATCCGCATGATCACCATCAGGACCACGCCGAGGAGCAGCACACCGAAAGCCAGGTAGAACACCAGGCCGACGCCACCGATCGACGCGCCGCTGCCGTAGTCGGGACTGGTGCTGTCGCGGACCGAGATCACGAAAACGGCGATCAACACGATGCCGCCGACGACCGGGAACACCAGCTTGAACACGATGTTGCTGAAGCTGGAGAAGAGTTCGTGCCGGAAGTACCAGACACAGGCGAACGCCGTGATGCCGTAGTACCAGCAGATCATGATGCCGAGCGCCGCGATCGTGTCGAACAGCGTCTCCTCGGAAAACAGCGTCGTGATCGTGTAGAAGATCGCGGTCACGACACCCGCCACCAAGGCGGCGTACGACGGCACCAGGAACCTGGGGTGCACGCTCGCGAAGCGCTTGGGAAAGGCGCCGTAGGCGCCCATCGCCAGCATCGCGCGGGCGGCGGGGAGGAAGGTCGTCTGCAGGCTGGCTGCGCTGGACGCCAAGACGGCCAGGAACAGCAGTAGGCCCAGCCAGTCACCCATCACCGGACCGGCCAGTGCCCCGAACACGTCGGCACCCACGTCCGGGTTGCCGAGACCGATGCCCGTGGTGCCCACGCCCGCGTACATCATCGCTGCGATCGAGACCAGCAGGTAGGTACACAGGATTGTGATCACGCACAACAGGCCGGCCCGGCCGGGGGTCCGCTCGGGGTCCTTGGACTCCTCGCCCAGGGTGAGGCAGGTATCCCAGCCCCAGAAGGCGAAGATCGAACCGGTCAATCCTGCGGCGAACGCGGCCGAGCTCAGGTCGGTGAACGGGTTGAACCAGTCGAGGCTGAACGACACGTGGACCGGGGCATCGCCGGCACCGACGTGGCTGAACGCCATCACCGCGAACAACAGCAGGACGGCCATCTGGAAGACCACCAGGACGGTCTGCAGGTGCTCGGTGGTGGTGATGCCGCGCGATGCGACGAAAGTCGCCGCGGCTATGAACACCAACGTCGTGAGGATGTTGATCAGCTTGTTGTCTGCCAGGTCGGCGATGCTGGGGGCATTCACCAGCTCGCTGATGAACAGGTAGAAGAACTCGACCGCGATCGCCGCCAGGTTCGACAGCACGATGATCGTCGCGATCACCATCCCCCAGCCGCACATCCAGCCGACGTACGGGCCGAACGCCTTGGTGGACCAGGTGAACGAGGCGCCGGCGTCCGGGGCGACGTTGTTCAGCTCTCGGTACGCGAACGCGGTCAGGAACATCGGCAGGAAACCGGCGATGAAGATGGCCGGCATCTTGAAGCCCACGGCGGCCACGATCAGCCCGATGCTCGCGGTCAGGGTGTAGCCGGGTGCCACCGACGAGACGCCGAGGATAGCGCCGGACACCGTGCCGATCCGGCCCGCAGCGAGCCCCTTCGCGACCAGGTCGGATTCGGGTTGGTGGTGTGAGCCGTGAGGGTGCTGGTCGCCGGCCGGCCGCTCGTCTTGGTGCGTCACGATTCGCTGCCTCCAGTCGTGCTCTCGGATCCGGCCAGCCGCACTGTTGCCCCCCGGGGTACGGCCACGACAGGCACCGGGCAGGTGCGGAGCAGTTTCAGCGAGGTGGACCCGAGGAAGACCCGGGACACCGGTCCCAGTCGGGCGGACCCGAGGACCAGAAGTTCCGCGGGATCCCAGCCGGGCTGGGCGACCGCCTGCGCGATATTGCCGCCGGTGGCGACCTGGGTGATCACCTGCACGTCATCCGGCACCGCCGCAGCCGCCTTCCGCAGCGACTCGGCCGCCTCGCCCGCTTCGCCGTGGGCCGGGTTCTCATGCGCGGCCCGGGTGAGTCGACGGATCGCCGGATACTCGGGAAACACGAACGTGATCAGCCGCAAGGGCACCTGGTACGCGCGGGCAAGCTGGACACCCGCCCGCACCGCGTCCTCGGTGTCCGCCGACTCCGAATAGCCGCAACTGATCCGGGTGATCCGGGAGCCCGCCGAGTCGGCGAAGCCCTCCGGCGCGAACGCCAGCGGAACCGGGGATGCATGCTGCAGGGCGCCGGCGACGCTGCCCACCACGTAGCGTCCGAGGAGCCCTGCCCGGGCGCTGCCGAGGATCAGCAGTGCCGCGTCGAGTTCCTCCGCCACCTCCAGCAGCCCGATGGCAGCAGACTGGGCCTGGCGCACGCTGAATGTGGTGTCCAGGCCGCCGAGCTGCTCTTGGACCCGGCGCTGCGTCGCTTCGACCTGCTCACCGACGTACTCCGCGTAGCCCGCGGCCCCATAGGCCGCGTCCCCACCGGTCGCCGTTTGTGGAACGACGGTGCAGACGGCTAGGTTCGCCGCCTGCGGCGGCTGGTTCAGCAGTCTCGCCAGGACGAGTGCGTCGATGCCGCTGTCATCCGGCACGTACCCGACCAGATAACGCACCGGACCCGGCTGCTCCGTGGGTGCAGACATGGCGGCAACATAGAACGTGACGTCTCCCTCAGCAGTGGCCGAATAGGACAAGTCCGGTCGGCTACGTGGACAGAACGACCCGAGCGGGTCGACGCCACCGCTGCGGTCCCCGCCGAGGCCGTCGGGTCAGGCGTTGAGCAGCTCTACCCAGCCGGGGTCGTACTCGGGGTGATGGCCGTAGCCGAACAGCAGGATGCGCAGCTCGCGGGGCTCCGGCAGGGCGCCCGCCTCCAAGTCGACCAGCAGGCTGTCCAGGACCTCCAGCTGGGCGGCCAGCCCCGGCCGTCGCCCCGACGCGTCCAGACGCTGATCCCTTGCCCACAACCGCGCAAGATCTTCGGTCAATCGATCGATCAGGAACGTCCTCAGCGCATGTGCTTCCTCGGCCGGGACGTCAGAGCGCTGCGGCGCGCGACGCCTATCCATCCGTGCCCATCCCTCGCGAGCTCGTCATCTGACCAGGGCTGTATCGCCCCGGTGCGGCGGCAGGTCTTCGGACTCATGGGCAGGTCTCCGGTCGGGAGACACCTACTGGGCGCCGCTTCCCAGGCCCGTCGCGGGCCCAGTGCTGGTGGCGCCGGTCGTTCCCACACACCGCTGCGGGGCAGTCCCGGACTCACACCGGGTTCCCTCTTGCGACGACCGGCCGCCGGCCGGTCGAACCGCTGCGCAGCCCACTCTAGTGCAGCCGACCCCGGTCGCGGTCGTAGGTACGGCCGATGCTGGCTATCCTCGGGACACCATGGCCCGGCTTCTGGTGATCCATCACTCCCCCACCCGTGGCACCCAGGCGCTCACCGAGGCGGTGCTGGCCGGTACCCGGGACGAGGCCATCTCGGAGGTTGAGGTGGTGGAGCGACCGGCCCTGGACTTCGCCACCGGGGCCGCCGACCATCACGACCTGCTCGCCGCCGACGGCTACCTGATCGGCACCACCGCGAACTTCGGCTACATGTCCGGAGCGCTCAAGCACGTCTTCGACTCGACATTCCTCCACATCGGCGGGGCGCTGGACGCCTCGGGCGGTGGCACCGGCTCCGGCGGCGCGACCAAGGGGCGTCCGTTCGGGCTGTACGTCCACGGCCGCTACGACACCACTGGTGCCGTCCGATCCGTGCTGTCCATCGTCGGAGCGCTCGGCTGGCGACAGGGCTTCGACGTCCTCGAGGTGATGGGCGACGTCACAGCCTCGCACCGGGAGTCGGCCTACGAGCTCGGTGGCACCATCGCGGCGCTCATCGCCGGCTGAGCGAACGTGCCGGCGTTCGCTGGTCAGGTACGCAGCCCGGCCCGGGCGTGGCCGAGCTCGATGACGGCGCCGTCGAGCAGCTCGATGGTGACTGCCGTAACCGTGCCCGCCCGTGCCGTCTCGCTGACCCGCTGGAACGTCAGGGTCCCGACCCCGGGGAGTCCAATCTGTTGGCCCGGCCTGGTGGGAACGTCGATCTCCACTCCGGCCACCACGATGTTGGCGATCTTGGTGCCGGTGTAGGTCTTCTGGATGTCGCCGTCGGGGGTAGCCCTGATCTGTACGTGCGCTTCGACGCCCTCGATCGTGGCCAGGCCACCGAGCAGCGAGACCGACGCGATTCGGCTGTTGGCGTTCGCGCGCGGCGTCGGGCCCTGAGCGGCCTGCACCCAGCTGCGCACACCGTCGATGCCGACCAGATTGGGCACACCGGCTCCGGCGGTGGTGTTCTCGCGCACCTTGTTGCGCGTACCGACGCACGGGAACGGCTGGACGGCGGTACGCCCGGACTTCACCGTGCCGCCGACCGTGACCTTCGAACCCCAGCCCTCACCGAAGAAGGTGCCCGCGGTGGCGCCGCCGTCGATCCGGTTGCCGACGTGTCCGACGCGTACCAGGGTGCCGTCGGCGAGCTTCAGCTTGAGCACGTTTGTGGTGCCCGCAGCGAACCGGGCCCGCTCGACGGTGCGGCGGTCGTTGATCGTCAGCGTCCCCACACCGGCCAGCTCGATCGTCTGGTTGCCGGCCGGGTCGATCTGCACCTGCTCCCCCAGCACGGTCAGCCCAGCGATCGAGGACTCGATAGCGGAGTGGTACCCCTTGGCGTTGTGCCAACTGCGCACCGTGGACGTCAGGCCCTCCGCGTGGATCTGCCCGCCCAGCAGCGATACCTCGGCGATCGTGGCACTCGACTCGATCTCGGTGCGCTTGCGCTGGAACGTCCGCGTACGGGTCTCGGCCCCCTCGACCTGCAGCACGGCCGGCACGTCGACGCCGGCAACGTCGTTGGCCCGACGCACCCCGGCATTCGCCGTGCACAACGACGTCTTCGCAGTCGGACCGGAGCGCACGGCCGCATTGCCGGTCACCGCCGTCGCGAATGCCCCATGTGAGAAGGCGAATTCCGTTCCGGCGGCGGCGTTGGGCGCAACTGCCGTCGCCGACGGCGAAGCGCCCGCGGCCGGGACGGTCGTCAGACCCGCCAAGAGCAATGCGGCTCCGGTCACGACAAGCCGGTGAGGCATCGAGCGCACAGGAATCAACCCTCCGAAGCGATTTGGATGCATACAGTGAGCAACGGACGGGATTTTGCCAGGAGACCGGGGAAAAGGGAAGAGTTTGTCCGATTTTGTGGAGATGGTCGGCTCCAGCCCTGCCGTCACCACACCGCCGGTCCGCCGGACAGGGGGGCCGACAAGGAGCAAGCCGCCGGCGGACCGACGGCTTGCTCCCTCAGCGGACCCCTACCCTCAGGGGGTGGGGACGGTGAATGTGCCCCGGCGGAGTTTGCCGCTCGGGATGGTGTTGTCCTCGAGGTAGCGGTCCAGCCACGGAGATGGGTCGCCCTGGGTCCGCACATCGTCGTCCGTCGACTGGGTCGACAGCAGCAGTTGTGCGTCGTTGACGCGCACCACGCGGCCGCTGGGAACGCTGTTCCAGCTGCCAAAGGTGATGGTGCCGATCTCGACGACCAGACGGTGCCGCTTCCGCAGCGTCCAGTCCATGCCCTTCAGGTCGAAGGTGCGTCCGGACCGGTTCAGCTCGGCGACGTTCTCGTTGATCAGGGTCGCGGTCCTGGCCTTGGGATCGACGTCCCACAACGCCACGTAGACCTCCCCCTGGCCGCGCGTGTTGAGCACGATCCGCGGGGTCCCGGTAAGGCGGGTCCGCTCGGCGACTGGGCGCGACCACTTCTGGAACGAGGTCGGCACGGTTGCGGCCTCGGCGAGTGCGCTGGCCTTGCGCTCGGCGGCCGTTCCCAGCGAGGTGTGGACGGGCTGCTCCATGTCACCGTTGCCGCCGCGGGTCACCTTGGGCGGCACCTGGCGCTCCTCCACCAGTCGGGCCTGGGCGCTGGTCAACCCCTTCCCGTTCGGCGACGCGCCCTGCTGGACCGCTCGGTCACCGACCGGCCCGCTGTCGATGTAGCGGCCCGAACCCAGGCCGATCAGAGCGCGGTCCTCGACCACCGGCCACGTGTCCTGCGCGCGCCAACGCCCGAAGTTGTCCTGGATGGCGAACGCGGGATCCTCGACCGACGGCTCGATGCCCTTGAGGTACTGGTCGTAGAACCGCATGACCTCGTCGAAGAAGCCCGCCCGGCCCTGCGACAGCGTCCCGGTGACCGGGTCGACCTCGTTGCCGCGCACGTGCTCCCACGGCCCCATCCAGCCCCGTTCGGGACCGATGTGGTTGCGCAGGTAGAGCTCGGTCTCCTCCGGCTTGGTGTTGCTCTCGGTGAAGCCTTGCGTGAAGAACACCGGCGTGGTGCTGCCTTCCGCCAGCACGGCGTGGTTGCGGAGCCGCCAGTAGCGGTCGGAAGCGCTGGTGTTGACGTAGGTGTCGTGCGAGTTGCGGATCAGACACTCGGGATGCCGCTGCTCGTACGCGGCCGCCCTCTTGTAGCGGTCGCTGTCGCCGCTGGTGCCACCGAGCGAGGCGATCGAGTTGTAGGCCCGCGGGGTGCCGGTCCGGTTGTAGCGCGGCACGTCGTTGCTGTACAGGTACGGGTACATGTCCCACAGCGGCTCCTGCGCCACCACCGCCTCGAGACCGTCCGGCTCGAGGTCGGCGCCCCAGAGGCCGGTGACGGCGTCGTAGGACTTGCCGTACATGCCGACCTTCCCGGTCGACCACCGCCGCGACGCGGCCCATTCGACCGCGGCGACGATGTCGGCCTGCTCCCCGGGCCCGACCCAGTCCAGGCAGCCGGTGCTCCCACCGAAGCCACGGTTGTCCACCAGCACGACGGTGTAGCCACGGTCCATCAGCTGCGCACCATCGATGAAGTCGTCGAAGCGCGAGCTCGGCTGGTATGTGTCGGTCTCCCGGCCGGTCTGGCCCGAATGGTTGAAGTACGGACCCACCGACAGGATCACCGGAGTCCGGGCGGTCGGCGGCAGATCCTCCGGGCGCAACACGTCGGCATGCAGTTTGACCTTGGTCGGTGATCCCATCCGCGGCGCCGAGAAGTAATGCTCGGTCCACGAGGCACCCTCCGGGACACCCGGATTCTCGTCGTGGGTGATGCCGTCAGCCAGCGCCGGCGCCGACGAACGTGCAGCATCGACATCGGGCTGGGCGCTCGCGGGCAACGCCGTAGCCGCCATCGACAAGCCCACAACCGCGGACAGAGCCGACGTGAGGAACCAAGGTCGCACCATGTGTCTGCCTTCCAAGCCGTCGCGCTACGTAAGCCGAACGGCACACAACGTACGCCACTCGCACCGAACAGGGAACGGGATAAACCACAGCCCGTGCTGGTCGGTGCGATCAGACCCACGCACCAGCCCCAGACCCAGTGGGGACCTGGCCGGGGCCGCCGCGCTGGTCAGCGCGACGGCCCCGCACCGTTTGCGGCACCCGG
>CAZNCE010000007.1:39241-51327 GCA_964571285.1 uncultured Nocardioidaceae bacterium
CGGCTCACCGGTGCTGGGTTGTCGTCAGTGCTTCGTGGCGTGCGGCGTGGTTGACCGCACCGATCTCGTCGGCTTGGTCTGACGCCGGCCGATCCTGCGGCTGCGGCTCGGCTGGGGACTCGGCGGGGATATCCCGTTCGATGGTGGTGGCCAGCGGCACTACCCGCAGGAAGCACAGCAGGATCGCCGCGGCGACGGCTAGCGGGGCGATGTAGAGGAAGATGGGCGCCAGCGCGTCGTTGTAGGACTCGATGATCGGCAGCCGCAACGCGTCCGGCAGTTGCTTGACCGATTCCGGCGTCAGTGAGTTCGCGCCGCCGGTCGTGCCACCCTGCGGCAGTCGCTGGCTCAACAGGGTGGCCAGCCGGGCGGCGAAGACGCTGCCGACGACAGCGGACCCCAGCGAGGCGCCGACCTGACGGAAGTAGTTGTTCGATGCCGTGGCGGTGCCGACCTCGCGGACGTGGAAGGTGTTCTGCACGACTAGTACGAGGATCTGCATCGACGCGCCTAGGCCGATGCCCATGATCGCGATGTAGGAGCAGATCGTCCACACTGGCGTGTCGATGGTCATCGTCGAAAGCAGCACCATCGCCAGTGCCAGCGCCAACGATCCGGCGATCGGCAACCACTTGTACGTGCCGGTCCGGCTGACGTACATGCCGGAGATGACCGACACGATGAGCATGGAGCCCATCATCGGCACCATCAGCAGTCCGGCGACGGTTGCGCTGGCGCCGGTGGCCATCTGGAGGTAGGTCGGCAGGTAAGACATCGCCCCGAACATCGCGATGCCGATCAGCAGGCCCGAGGTGGTCGTGAGGTTGAAGTTGCGTTCCCTGAACAGGTGCAGCGGGATGATGGGTTCAGCCGCCCGTGCCTCGGTCCGCACGAAGGCCAGCCCGGCGACGACGGTGAGCACCATCAAGCCGATGATCGTTGGCGAGGTCCAGGCATAGATGTGGCCGCCCCAGGTTGCCACCAGTACCAGTGCCGCGGTGGCGGTCGACAGCAGCGCCATTCCGGTGAAGTCCAGCTTCGGGTTCTTCGTGCTGCCGACCGGCAGGTGCAGGAGGAAGACGGTGGCGGCGAGGGCGAGAGCACCGAGCGGGAGGTTGATCCAGAACGTCCAGCGCCAGCCGATGTCCTCGGTGAACCAGCCACCGAGCAGCGGCCCGGCGACCGAGGAAACCGCGAAGACGCCGCCCATGATGCCCATGTACTTGCCGCGCTCGCGCGCAGGCACCAGATCAGCGATGACTGCCTGCGACAAGATGATCAGGCCGCCGCCGCCGAGTCCCTGGATGGTGCGGCCGGTGATCAGCCAGTTCATGTCGGGCGCCAGGCCGCCGATGATCGACCCGCCCACGAAGATGCTGATGGCGGCGACCAGCAGATTCTTGCGCCCGAGCAAGTCGCCCAGCTTGCCGTAGATCGGCATGGAGATGGTCGACGCGAGGATGTAGGCGGTGATGACCCACGTCATGTGGTCCGCACCGTTTAGCTCACCGACCATGGTCGGGAGCGCGGTGCTGAGCACCATCTGGCTCAGCGACGCCAGCAGCATCGACAGCATCAGGCCGGCGAAGACCAGACCCAGGTGCTGCTTGTGGTGGGCGGATACGTGTTGTTGCGGCGCGTTGAGGGTCATGAGATGTGGAGGGAGACCTCTCGGAGTTGAAGGAGTACGTCGTGCATCGCCGCCCGGCGGTCGGCAGCGGTCGCGCTGGTGCTGGCCAGCGGTAGGCGAGAGGCGATCCGGAGGGCGGCGCTGCTGGTGACGACCAGGAGATCGACCAGGGCTGCGAACGTCGGCACTGAGTCGGGCACCGTGCACCCGGTCAGGTGCTCGAGCGCCGCGTCGCGCACCAGCTGCTCGACACGCACGAAGTGGGTGATCTGGCGGCTGCTCAGCTCGGGATGGCGAGCCACGATGGCGAGCCGTCGTTCGAGGCCGGCGCCGAGCGTGCGGCTGCTCGCCATGACGTCGAAGTAGAAGTCAGCGGTCCGGTTGACCAGTGGTGCCGTCGACTCCCGGAACGACCGAAGGGCCTCGTCACTGACAGCCGGCTCCCGGAACCCGAGCACCGCGTCTTCCTTGGTGGCGAAGTAGTTGAAGAAGGTGCGCGGCGAGACGTTCGCGAGGTCGGCAATCTCCTCCACGGTCACCGCCTGGAGCGAGTCATGCTCCAGCGCAAGAGCCGCGGCAGCCTCGTGCAACGCGTCCCAGGTGGCGATGCGCTTGCGCTCGCGGAGGGGCACGGTGGTCACGCCGGAAGACATGCCCGCAATTCTTGCAGACACTGCAAATTTGCGCGACCTGCAAACGTGCGAGGTTCATCACATCCCGACGGGGATCCGCGAGCGGCCGATCCGACGCAAGACGTGGGGGACGTGGACAGACCGAGGGGTGTCTGGCTGTCGTCTTCGATCAGGAAGCAGTGACGTGGTAGCGCCCTAGGGTGGCTGCGGTTGAGGTCGGCAAGCAGGTCGATCACGTCGAGGGTGTGGGTGGCCGCCAAGGCGACGGGGCGGGCCGTTCTATCGGTTCGCGCCCGCGGATACGGGCTCCTACGGTGGGTCCATGGCTGATGCGAGACACGTGCAGGTGACCTTCGACTGCGCTGAACCCCGCGTTGTGGCGGAGTTCTGGAAGGCCGTCCTCGGGTACGTCGACCCGCCGATCCCGGAGGGCTTCGACTCCTGGGACGCGTACGACGCCTCGCTCCCGGAGGAGGACAGGGGTGCCTTCTGGGCCTGCCAGGATCCCAACGGGGTGGGCCCGCGGTTGTTCTTCCAGCGGGTGCCGGAGCCCAAGACGGTGAAGAACCGGCTGCATCTGGACGTACGGGTCGGGGTCGGGCTGACCGGCGCGGAGCGCGAGGCTGCGCTCGAGACCGAGGCGGCACGCCTCGTGCCGCTGGGCGCTACACGAGTACGGCTGCTGCCGGCCGACGACGAGGACGAGGCCTGCCTGGTCATGCAGGACGTCGAGGGCAACGAGTTCTGCCTGGACTGATAGCAAGCTCCGTTGTGCCAAGGGCAGGGTGAGGCGCCGCCACGACTCGTTGTCGCGCACTCCACGCCTGCGACCACCGAAAAAGGATCCGTCTTCGGTCAGGCTCGCGATTCTTGCACGCCACCTAACACTGAGGAGAAGCCATCGCCCGCCGAGCGGGCGGCAGTTCCACAATGAACAACGGGAGCAGGAGCTGGACCAGCGGCCCGATCGTGGCGGCGTAGATCAAGGTTCCGATGCCGAAGACGCCGCCGAGTAGCCAGCCCACCACAACGACGATCACCTCAAGCCCGGTGCGCACCATCCCGATCGAGACCCCGGTGCGGCGGTGCAACCCCGTCATCAGCCCGTCACGAGGGCCGGGCCCGAACTGCGAACCGATATACATCGCGGTCGCCACGGCATTGCCCAGCACACCAAGCAGGAGCAGCAGCGAGCGCAGCCACCACGACCCCGGGGCCGGCAATACCGACAACGTCACATTGGCGGCCACCCCGACCAGGACGCTGTTCAGCACCGTACCGAGACCGGGTAGCTCGCGGAGCGGAACCCAAAGCAGCAGCACCACCACGCTGACCGCGATTATCGCGGTGCCGATGCCGATCGGCAGGTGGCTCGCAAGTCCCTGATGGAGCACATCCCACGGCGCGTTGCCGAGCGTGCTGCGGATCACCATGGCCAAGGTGACGCCGTAGAGCACCAGACCAAGAATCAGCTGCGGCAGCCGCCTCCAAAGACGCCCCGCACGAACCTGCTCGACAGGTCCGAGCCGATCGAGCGCACGCCGCCGCGTACGGGCAGAACGAGACGCAGCGAGGGACACTTCCTCATCATCGCAGCAGGTCGCTCGCTCAAGTCGACCCCCGGACGACGCCGATGACCCGGCCCTTCCGCGTGACCTTCGGCGCGCGAGCGTGCCGGTGACGGATCCGCTTCTGGCGAGATGAATTGTTGCGCTCAGGGCAGGAGGTCCCAGTACCGCTTCCGGGCTGGCATTGCGTGGATGACCATCTCATCGCCACTCTCGAAGATAAGGACGACGGTCTCGAGCAGGCGCGCCTGGGTGTCGAATCCGAGGCGCAGCTCGCGACGCGGCCAGTCACTGTCTTCGATCGGCTCTACCCAGAGCGGCCAGTCGGCTGAATGGACAGCGTCCTCTTGGAGCACTCCGTGCTTGAGCGCGCTGGCGTGGACCTTCACGCGGCAAAGCCGGCCAGCGCCCTGCGGATCGCCTCGGAACGCGAGATGTGGTCGCGCTCGGCGATCGCGTCGACCGCAGCGAGCTCTTCAGCGGTGAGCCGTACGGCGACCACCTGCATCGGTTCGGCGCCACGGCCAGGGCGGCCGCGTCCGCGGCGCTTCAACTCCTCGACGTCGTAGCCGGCTTCGGCCTCGTCCGCCCAGTGCTGGATCTGCTCGTCGCTGACCATGCTCAATATCGTATGACGAAAAACAGGTCGGTGGAAGTCGTTGTCGAGGTCGCGGCACTTGCGCGCCGGGAACGCAAAGGCGGTCGCTGGTCGGGTCGGGCTTGGTCCGACGCCCGAGCCATCCGCATCCGGCGGGGCGGCCGGGCCCACTCCATTCGGGAGGTGCGCCATGAGCGCACTGCTTGTCGGGTACGCCCGATGCTCCACCGATCAGCAGGACCTGACCGCCCAACGCGACGGACTGCTCGCCCTCGGGGGGTCGAGGCCGAGCGGATCTACGTCGACCACGGCCTGACCGGTACCAACCGCGAGCGACCGGGATTGCGCGAGGCACTCGCCGCCTGCCGCGCGGGCGACACGTTGGTGGTGACGAAGCTCGACCGCCTGGCTCGCTCCTTGCCCGATGCGCGGGCGATCGCCGACGAGCTCACGGCCCGGCAGATCAGCCTCAGCCTGGGTGGGTCGGTCTACGACCCGACCGACGCCGTCGGTCGTCTGCTGTTCAACGTCCTGGCCATGGTCGCGGAGTTCGAGTCCGACCTGATCCGGCTCCGCACGGTTGAGGGGATGAAGGTCGCGAAGGCGAAGGGGCGGTTGCGAGGCAAGCAGCCCAAGCTGAGCCGCAAGCAGGAGGCGCACCTGGTGTCTCTGGTCCACAGCGGCGAGTACAGCACTCTTGAGGTGGCCGAGCTCTTCGGCGTCGGACGCTCCACCGTCTACCGCGCGATCGAACGCCGGCGAGTCGCGGCCAAGGCAGACCTCGCAGAGGCACGATCACGCCGCTG
This sequence comes from uncultured Nocardioidaceae bacterium, assembly GCA_964571285.1. Lineage (GTDB taxonomy): Bacteria > Actinomycetota > Actinomycetes > Propionibacteriales > Nocardioidaceae > CAZNCE01. The sequence goes on from CAZNCE010000007.1 coordinate 44,476, forward strand.
ACTTTGCCGAAGGCGTCGGCTGTCCCGGATCCGACACCCCAGCGGGACAACCGGCGCCGATCAACCAAAGCTCGGAACAGAGGACCTGAAGAGGTTCACCTATCGGCACGCTCGTCCGGCTTTGGTGTCGGCGTGCCGGCGTGGCTTGGTGTCCGTGGGAGGGGATTTCGGTGGCGAGGCGGTTGAGTTCGATGCGGTGATGCGACGCGTCTCCTCGTCGGCGTCGGTGGACGTCCAGAATGGGCGCGCCCAGCCCGATGATGTCGGATACCACCAGCTTCAGGCCGAACAACCGATGCCTGCCCGCAGCAGCTTTGGCGGTGATGGTGTGCCGTGACTGCCTGCCTCGGGCTGGGCGACGGGTTGGTCACGGCGATGCCCGCCACGATCGGGGCACTCATGCCGGGAAAGAACCGGTTGACCGTCATCGCCTGGGCCATGGCCGTGGCGCATCGCAGCACGCCAGGAAGGTAGCGGGTGCAGGGGGTTCGCGGGTGGGGATGGGTGAGTAGTTGGAGGCGCATGCACACACCACGCTGCTGGAAGGCGGCCGCGCGGCTCGGTCCCACCCGGCCGGGCTGCTAGTGGCGGAGCGGGCCCACGAGGTCCTGGATGCGGAGCAGCGGTTCAACGAACGGGCCCGGGCCGGTGGGGCACGGCGGTGGCTCCACAGCTGCGGTCGGTGCCAGCATGGCGGTCGCCAATGCCTGCTGCCGGCCTGGCTTGGGTAGCGTGGCCACGATGAGGGCCTTCGTCAAACCGGCAGCCGCGGACCGCATCGAACTCGCCCAGGTCGACATCCCCGAACCCGGTGACGGCGAGGTGCTGGTGCGCGTGCACGCGGTCGGGGTCGGCGTCCACGACGCCTACTTTCTGCCACCGGATGCGCACTATCCATACCCGATCGGCATCGAGGGCGCCGGCGTCGTTGAACAGACCGGCAGCGGCGTCAGCCGGTACCGGCCCGGTGAGCGCATCGCCTTCGTCAGCTCCCTGCAGCCCAAGGGCGGCACCTGGGCGCAGTACGCCGTGGTCGCCGCTCACGGCCTGATCCTGCCCGTCCCCGCCGACTTGGATTTCGTGTCAGCGGCAGCGCTGCCGGTGGCCGGCAACACCGCTCTTCGAGCGCTCGCAGCACTTCCAGACCTGCCTGCGGGCAGCACGGTCTTCATCGCCGGCGGCTCCGGAGCCATCGGCACCCTGGCCATCCAGCTCGCCGATCGCCGCAGATGGCGCGTGGCGGCCTCGGCCTCCACCCGCAACCACGACTACCTGCGCTCGTTGGGTGCGACAGCCACGGTCGACTACCGCCAGCCGCACTGGCCCGAGCAGGTCCGCCGCTGGGTACCCAGCGGGGTGGACGCAGCGGTGGCCGTGCAACCGGGAACGACCGCCGAGTGCCTGCCCGTGGTCAAGGACGGCGGCACCGCCATCACCGTCTCCGGGGACTCGGTAACACCCCAGCGCGGCATCCGGGTAGACATGGTGGACTACCAGGCGGACGTGCGCGACGACTTGGCCCAGTTGATGGCCGAAGTCGCCAAGAACCAGATCCACCTCGAAATCGAACAGGTCTATCCATTCGACCAGGCCCTCCAGGCACTCCAGCGGGTCCGCACCCGCCACGTCCGCGGCAAACTCGTGCTGCGCATCGAGTAGACCGCAGTCAGCAGCGCGAACGAGCATCAGCGGGGCAGACGCAGTTCCGATGGTCAAGCGGACCGTGCCATGCGGGATCTGCTAGTGGGGACCGGACTCGACGGACCGCGCCCGACCATGACCCGTCGCCGTCCGCGACTCCACTGTGAGGTTGCCCCCGTTCGGTGGACATCCTGATCGGCCAGGCTGTGGGCCTGGCGGGAGAGGATCGCCTCCCGGCGACTCGGATCACCGATCCCGCTTTGCGCACGCGGTCGATCAGGTCGGTCGTGGCGGCGCCGTCAGGTCAAGGCACAAAGGAAGCCGCCCACTCTTGATGGCTGGCTGGCGCATAGACGTATGCGATGGCGTCCCTCGCGCCCTGAGCGATGCAGGTGTCAGCGGCCGCGGCTAGCGTTGGACCCATGGCAACCGTGCTGCCCGAGTTGCTCTTGACCGACCCGGCCGCGCTGCGGGCGTGGCTTGAAGAGCACCACGCGACGTCGCCAGGCGTGCGGCTGGTGCTCACCAAGAAGGGCGGCTCAGACACCACGATCACGTGGGTGAGTGCGGTCGAGGAGTTGCTCTGCTTCGGCTGGATCGACGGCCAGGCTGACAAGCGCGACGAGGGCAGCTACACCGTGCGCATCACCCCGCGCCGCCCCAAGGGCAGCTGGTCCCAGCGCAACGTTGCTCTGGTGGCGACGCTGGAGGAGCAGGGCCGGATGACCGACGCCGGGCGCGCCGCGGTCGAGGCCGCGCGCGCCGACGGGCGGTGGGACGCGGCGTACGCCGGTCCGGCGACCCGTCAGACGCCCGACGACCTGGCCGCGGCGATCGCGGCGAAGCCGGACGCGCAGGCGATGTTCGACGTGCTCACCAGCGCCAACCGGTTCGCGCTGATCCATCGCGTCGAGAGTATGAAGCGCACGCAGAGTCGGGCCCGCAAGATCACCGAGCTGGTGGAGATGCTGGCCCGCGGCGAGACGATCTATCCGCAGAAGGCGGGTGGCCCCGGACGGGCAGGTCAGGGCACCGACACCCGGCATTAGGTCGCCAATGACCAGGTGTGAGTGGCTGACGGCTCACGGCGCCGATCCTGACGCGGGCCCTACGCGCCCAGCGCAGCCTGCCCATAGCAGACCTCCGCCAAGGTTGTCGGCCCTCCCGTCTGAGGATCCTTCGCGGGACGATGCCGGTAAAGACGACTCAGGCGTCGCGAACCTGGCTACTCGCCGCGGCCGGTCGACCAGTTGGTCGGCGCTCAGGTCGCCAGAGGTCAGGTACGGCTGCACGTTTCCCTTGACTGCCGAGAGGACGAGGTACTTCGTGGCTGCGTCCACGAAGGTTGCAGGCCCAGTCTCCGGGGCCGGCCAATTTCCTTGGCACTCTGGTCCTCCTTTCAGCCGGTGTTGTCGGATCCGAGCTCGGGGTCGGGCGGTTCGGTGCCGGACACCTCCGTCACGTCCGTACGGGTCGAGCCGGCGGCCCCGCAGAACTTGCATCATCGGGTCTCCTTGAGTCCGGCGGAAGGCAGCCCAGCCGAGGTGGCGCCGGCCGACTGCTGCCACTCCGTCGTGCTGCGCCGAGCGGCCTCGCAGAAGCCGGCGAGCAGCACCAGGCTGAGCAGTACAACGACCACGGTCGCGGCCCCGACCACGTCGACGACGACCAGCGCCACCATGGCGAATGCGATGGCGGAGCCGGCCCAGCGGGGCAGCATCCGGGCGCGGACCAGGCCGACGGCGAGCAGCAGGAAGCCGACGTACGCGAACAGGCTGAGCAGGATGAACAGGCCAAGCCCGCCGTCCTCGTCGCCCTTCACCTTGATGGTCAGGGCAACGGCTGGGTCCACGCCGGGCAGGGTGATCAGCCGCGCGCTCAGTAGGTACGTCGACAGGGTGATCAGCGACGCGACCCAACCGATGACCACGAAGACGCCACCGGCGAGACCGAGCCGCGAGCCCCGGTCCGTCAGCGCCCCGGCCATCCTTAGCCCGGCCGGCAGCAGCAGCCCCATCCCGGCCAGGAACACCGCGGTGGCCGCGAAGTACTGTCCCGGGTGGTTCCCGACCCACTCGAGCGTCGCCGAGTCAGTGCCGTTCTGGTTGACCCCGGTGAGGTTCCCCACGGCGATGCAGGCGGGAGCAGTGATCATCGCGCCGGCCGCCAGCCGGTGCCAGATGTCTTTCGCGGTCATGCCAGGGAGCATCCGGCCTGAGGAGTCCCAGTGTCATGAGGCCGGAGTCCCGGTGACGCCGGGCGATTGGGCGACCCCCAGGCCGGCGTCACGGGCCATGATGATGGCGGCGGCCCGGTCGGCGACCTGCAGCTTCACGAAGATGTTGTAGGCGTGGTTGCGCACGGTCTTGGGTGCGATCCCCAGGCTGCGAGCGATCTCGGCGTTCCGGTGACCCTGGGCAATCAGCTCCAGCACCTCGCGCTCACGGTCGCTCAGCCCGGGGAAGACCCGGCGGTCGGCGCGGCCACGGTCAGTGAGGAACCCGAGCACCTGCTGGGCGATCCGGGAGCCGAAGACGGACTCACCGTGGGCGGTGGCCAGCACGGCCCGGACGATCTCCTCGTGCTCGGCCTCCTTCAGGAGATAGCCGCGTGCGCCGGCGCGCATCGCGGCAAACACGGACTCGTCGTCGTCGAGCATGGAGAGCATCAGGACGGCGATGTGCGGGTTCGCCTCGACGATCTGCCGGGTGGCGGCGATCCCGCTCAGATCCGACATCGCGATGTCCATCAACACCACGTCCGGCACCAGGCGGCCGGCGGCAGCGACCGCCTCCGCCCCGGTCGACGCCTCGGCCACCACCTCCAGGTCCTCCTCCTGCCCTAAGAGGTTGGCCAGCCCGTGCCGGAAGACCGGATGGTCGTCGGCGACCAGGAGATGGACCGGATCGGGGCGGGTCATGGTGCGTCCAGGGGGAGCCGGGCGCGGACCCGGGTGCCGCGTCCGTCCGCGGCCTGCTCGACCGCGCAGCTGCCGCCGACCTCGGACGCGCGCTCAGTCATCGAAACCAACCCGACGCCGAGCGTGGCCGCGGCCGAGATCCCGCACCCGTCGTCGGTGACCTCGACGAGCAGGTCGTCGTCCCAGGTCAAGGTGGTGACGACGCAGCTGCCGTGGGCGTGCCTGACTGCGTTCGACATGGCCTCGGCGGCGATCTGGTAGGCGGCAAGCCGGGCCGCGGGCGACAAGGGGGGTAGCGGCTGCGGGACCCGGACCTGAACCGCGGTCACCGGCCCGGACAGCACTCTGGCCTGCTCGACCAGCGCGCCGTCCAGGCCGAGCCTCTCAAGGGGTGCGGGCGACAGCCCTCGCACGATCCGGCGTACCTCTGCGACGCCCTCGGCACTTTGCTCTCTCAGCGCCCGCAGGACCGGCTCCGGGTCACCGCCCGGCCGGGTGGCGCGGCGGGCGAGGTCGGCCTGGATACCGATCGACGCCAGCAGCGGGCCGAGACCGTCGTGCAGGTCGCGCTGGATCCGGCGGCGCTCCTGCTCGCGTTCGACGAGCAGCCGGTCGCGCGACCGGTTCAGCTCCCGCTCCAGGCTGACCGCCGCCAGCGTCGCGGCCAGCTGCGGTGCCAGCGCCTCGAGCGTTGCCCGGGTGTCGGGGCGAAGCTCGTGTCCCGACGCTCCGGCAACGACCAGGCTGCCCACCGGGTGGCCCTTGTGCAACAGGGCCAGCGTCGTGGTCACCGGCGTTGGCACGCCCCGCTGGGCCTCGCGCACCGGGCCGCCGGTCCGGTTCACGTCGATGGCGACGAACCCGAGCCTCAGGTCCCTGGCCAGACGGTCGGCCAGGTCCGGCATGAGGTCGTCGGCGGACCGGCCGCCTTCCAGCAGCCGGCCCAGGCTGCGCAGCACCAGCCGCGGGTCGTCCGGGCTGCCGAACGTGAACCGATTGACCATGCGCTGCAGGCGCACGTACACGGGCAGCAGGGAGAGCGCGACCAGCCCCGCTGCCAGGGCCGAGACAGCCACCGGGGCCCGTTTGCTGAGGACGGCGTTGCTCACCGAGACGCCGACGATGAACGCCGCGGCCGCGAGCGCGCTGCCGCCTGCGTACACCAGGGTGCGGTTGGCGATCCGGTCGACGGCGTACAGCCGCCAGCGCACCATCGCCGTGCCGATGGCGAGGGGGAGGGACAGCAGGCCGGCGACGAACAGGATCCCGTCGGCGCCCAGGACCGGGTCGAGGGGCAACGCGACGACGGCGAGGCCGGTGGCCAGGAGCACCCACATCACCTGAAGGCGCTCGTCGCCGCTGGCGCGGCGGTAGCGCACGACCAGGCTCGCGAGCGCACACACGGCCAGCACCGGCGCAGCCACCGCAGCACCGATCGTGGCTGCGGCCGTCCAGGCGGTGTCCCAGGAGGGCACCGCGAGCGGGTTCGACGGGGCCGCCTCGCCGGTGAGGATTCCCTCGATGTGCCCGCCGTGCAGCATGGAGACCAGCCCGCAGGCCACGTACCCGAGCGCCGTGACTTCGAGCACGCGTCGCAGGCGGGAACCGACCGTCCGCCCGTCCGGGAAGGTCGCCAGCGAGAGCAGGAACGCCAGCGGGGCCAGCCCGAACGCCACCACGCCCACGAGCGCGACGGCCGGGCTACCGGGAAGTGGATCCCCCTGCGTCAGCACGCCGTGCCGGGCATAGCGCTCGGCGGTGGCCGAGAGCAGCAGGAGCAACCCGCTCAAGGCCAGCAGCCGTCCGACGGCGTTGCCCGGCACCCGATGCTCCACTGCCCAGCCGGTGCCCGAGATCAGCAGGAAGACGACCGCCACCAACAGCGTGGTGACTGCTTCCCCGACCGGCAGCGTCGCTGCCAGCGCGGCTGCAATGGCAGCCAGGACGGCGCCGGCCCCGATGCTCACGAGGAGGAACAGGCGGCCGCCGAGCAGGCCCGGCCGCATGGCCGCCTTGATGACAGTCATGGCTCGCGCTTGATGCTGCGCGGTCCCACTGGCCAGCCGGCCATGCCCTTCAGCATCCCACCGGCGGACCGATTGCGCAGTGACTCCCGCAGGACGATCCATTCCCCTGTCAGGATCCACCAGCGGCACCCGGAGCCCGCCCACTACACGATCGGATCAGGGGACGGCCTGTGCGTCTCGTCGGCGGGCGACGTGAAGAACGGCGCCCCAACCGCGACGAACTCTCCCATCCACTCGCTCCCCAAGCCGGCGCCGGATCTCTGA
>CAZNCE010000008.1:0-3334 GCA_964571285.1 uncultured Nocardioidaceae bacterium
GTGTGAGTTCGAATCTCACCGGCCCTACCGGGTGGGCGGTCGGCCGCCCCGCGGTGCGCTGCCCGGTCAACCGCCCAGCATCTCGGCGACGACCGGCGCGATCGCCCGCAGGGCCTTGCCCCGATGGCTGAGCCGGTCCTTCTGCGCGGCGGTCAACTGCGCGCTGGTCTTCTTCATCCCCTCGGGCACGAACACGCTGTCGTACCCGAAGCCGCCACTGCCCCGCTGCTCGCGGATGATCTCGCCCCGCATCACCCCGGCGCGTACGGCCGGCGGCTCACCGGGCACACAGAACGCCACCGAGCAACGGAAGGCGGCGGTGCGACGCGACTTCGGCACGTCGGTCAGCTGCTGCAGCAACAGCTCGTTGTTGCGCCGGTCGTCCTTCGGCAGCCCGGACCACCGGGCGGACAGCACGCCGGGCATCCCGTTGAGCGCATCCACCGTCAGCCCGCTGTCGTCGGCCAGCGCCGGCACCCCGGTGGCCTTCAGCGCCGCCCGAGCCTTGATCAGCGCGTTGCCTTCGAAGGTGCGCTCGGTTTCGGCCGGCTCGGTGTACCGCGGTACGTCGTCCAGCCCCAGAACCTCGATCCCCGGGATGAGCGGTTCCAGGATGCGCCGCATCTCGATCAGCTTGGCCGCGTTACGGGTGGCCATCACCAAACGAGGATCGGTCATGAGTCGAGCGCCTCCTGTTGCATCCGGGTCAGTTCGCCGCAGCCGCGCTGGGCGAGCTCCAGCAGGGAGTCGAGCTCCGCTCGGTGGAACGGAACTCCCTCAGCGGTTCCCTGGATCTCGACGAACGAACCCTCCCCCGTCATCACGACGTTCATGTCCGTCCCCGCGCGGACGTCCTCCTCGTAGCACAGGTCGAGCATCGGCTCGCCGTCGATGATGCCCACCGAGACGGCGGACACGCTCCCGAGCAGCGGCTCACCGGGCAGCGCTCCCTCGGACCGCAACGAGGCCACCGCGTCCGCCAGCGCGACGTAGGCCCCGGTGATCGCGGCAGTACGGGTCCCGCCGTCGGCCTGCAGCACGTCGCAGTCCAGCACGATGGTGTTCTCGCCGAGCGCCTGGTAGTCCACGACCGCGCGCAGCGACCGGCCGACCAGCCTGGAGATCTCGTGCGTACGCCCACCGATCCGGCCCTTCACCGACTCCCGGTCGGAGCGGGTGTGCGTGGAGCTCGGCAGCATGGCGTACTCCGCCGTCACCCAGCCGAGCCCGCTGTCGCGCCGCCACCTGGGTACGCCGCGGCTGGCGCTCGCCGCGCACAGCACGCGGGTCCGGCCGAACTCCACCAGCACCGAACCCGCCGCATGGTCGAGCCAGTGCCGGGTCAGCCGCACGGTCCGCAGGTCGTCGGTCTTCCGGCCGTCGGTGCGCGTCATACGTCCACCCTAGTGTCGGAACCGACCACATGCGCCGCGGATGTGCGCCGGCTGCGCAAAGCCTGGGCAGGCGGCGGGCGGCCGTCTTCGGTGCGACACGCCGGCTCGCCGTGGACCGACCCGCTTCGACTCAGCCGCCGAGGTGGTACGTGTGGCCGGGCCGGGCCAGCTCGATCGGTCCGTCGAAGGACGGCAGCGCCTCGGCCAGCACCTGCTGAGGGTCGATCCGCGGTGGCACGTGGGTGAGCAGCAACCGGCCGGCCCCGGCGAGGGTCGCGTGCTCGGCCGCGTCCCGACCGGTCAGGTGCAGACCCGGCGGGTTGTCGTCGGACTCCACGAACGACGCCTCGCACAACAGCACGTCCGCCCCCTTGGCGATGTCGACCAGAGCGCTGCACGGTCCGGTGTCGCCGCTGTAGGCGAGGACCGGCCCCTCGGCGTCGGCCGGCTGCAGCCGGATCGCGAACGCCGCCACCGGGTGCTGCACGCGCCGCACCGACACCGCCCACGGTCCGACCCGGAACGGTTCCTCGGGGAAGGTGTGAAACTCGAACTCGCCCGTCATCCCGGGGTCGGCCGGCAGGCCGTACGCCTGGGCCAGCCGCTTCGCGGTGCCGGCCGGGCCGTACACGGGGACCCGCGGTACGGGCTCGGCCATGGCGCGCGTGTAGTAGCGGCGCACCACGTAGAGGCCGCACAGGTCGAGACAGTGGTCCGGATGCAGATGGCTGAGCAGCACGGCGTCGATGTCGGCCAGGTCGATATGACGCTGCAGCGGGCCGAGAGCGCCGGAGCCGAGGTCGAGCAGCAGCCGGTGCACCCGGTCCCCGCCGTCGAGCTCGACCAGGTAGCACGACGCGGGCGAGTCCGGACCAGGGAACGACCCGGAGACGCCGATCGGGATGAGCCTCATGCACCCACCCAGGCGAACTGGTCGACGAGGTCCAGCTCCGGGCCCAGGAAGCGCCGGCCGACGTCGCGGAACTCTTGCGGGCTGCCCGTGGTCAGGAACTGGTGCACCGGCGGCGGCAGCCGCCGCGGCCGCTCCAGCCCGTGCCGGACCAGCATGCCGAAGACGTCCTTGGCGGTCTCTTCAGCACTGGACACCAGCGTCACGCCATCGCCCATGATGTAGGAGATCACTCCGGTCAGCAGCGGATAGTGCGTGCAGCCGAGCACCAGCGTGTCGACGCCCCGACGGACCAGCGGGTCGAGGTAGTGCTGCGCCTCGACCAGCAACTCCGGCCCGCCGGTGACGCCGTCCTCCACGAACTCGACGAACCGCGGGCACGCCTGCGTGGTCAACTGCACCTGGGTGGCCGCGGCGAACGCGTCCTCGTAGGCCATCGAGGTGGCGGTGGCATGCGTGCAGATGACGCCGACCCGGTTGTTGCGGGTGGCGGCGACGGCGCGACGGGTCGCCGGCAGGATCACCTCGACGACGGGCACGTCGTATCGCTCACGAGCGTCGCGGAGCATCGCCGCGCTGGCCGAGTTGCACGCGATCACCAGCAGCTTGACGCCGCGGTCGACCAGGTGGTCGAGGCACTCCAGCGCGTAGGCACGGACCTCGCCGATCGGCCGGGGCCCGTAGGGCTGACGGGCGGTGTCGCCGAGGTAGAGCACCGGCTCGTGCGGCAACTGGTCGAGCACCGCCCGGGCCACCGTCAGACCCCCGAAGCCGGAGTCGAAGATGCCGATGGGTGCGTCTGCCACGCGGACAGACTAGTGGCCTCAGCGGACAGGACCGGGCATTGCGAGCGTGATGCTGGTCGCATCGGCTGTGATGCTGGTCGCCGAGCGCGCTGGGTCCCCGCTGCCGGCGCGTACCGGAGCGCGGGCTCGGCGCGACGGCGGTGGAGGTGGGGCGGGGTTGGGTGGGGCGGGGTTGGGGTGCGGTCAGCGCCAGACTGCCTCGACCAGCGTCTCCTGCAGGAAGC
>CAZNCE010000008.1:3434-12900 GCA_964571285.1 uncultured Nocardioidaceae bacterium
GGGTTGGGGTGCGGTCAGCGCCAGACTGCCTCGACCAGCGTCTCCTGCAGGAAGCCGAGCCAGTTGTAGACGTTGTGCAGGTAGGCCTGCGGGTCGGAGTCGGGCAGCGCGGCCCACTTCTCGTCGTCGTCCTGCTCGACGCCCAGCCGAGCGGCCAGGGCCAGCCGGACGTCGGTCAGCGAACGGAGCCAGGCCTGCGCCTGCTCCCGGTCCAGCTCCACCTCGATCGGCTCGCCCTCGTCGTCCTCATCCTCGCCCTCCGCGCCGGCGGCACCTGTCGAGGCGGACTCGTCGAGGTCGGGCGTGCCGGCGTCGAGGCTGTGCAAGACGACGGCGCCGTTGCGCGCCTTCTGGTCGCGCAGCCCACGCTCGGTGTAGCGCCGGAACTCCTCCGCGGACTCGTCGTCGTCGCGGTAGGCATCGGGCAACAGCCGGGCCAGCACCGGGTCCTCGGGCGCCTTCACCGGGCCGTGGAACTCCAGCAGCTCGGCCAGCGGGTCGTTGGCCGACCCGGTGGGCGCCTCGTCGCGGACCAGCTCGATCACCTGGGCCACCAGCGTGCGCACCAGGTCGGCCTCGATCGGCCGGAGCTCGACATACACCCGGCCGCCCCGCGCGCGATGGAAACCGGTCGTCACGAGTCGGCCTTCTCCAGGGTCGCCCACAGGCCGTACCCGTGCATCGCCTGCACGTCGCGCTCCATCTCCTCGCGGCTGCCGTCGGAGACGACCGCGCGTCCCTCGGTGTGCACCTGCATCATCAGCTTCTCCGACTTCTTGCGCGGGTAGCCGAAGTACTCGCAGAACACGTACGTGACGTACGACATCAGGTTGACCGGGTCGTTCCAGACCACGGTGATCCACGGCACGGCAGGGAGCACGACCTCGTCGCGTTCGACGTCGCTCTCGGGGCGCTCGACCTCGGTCGGCGCAGGTGCCGTTCCCACCCCACCAGTGTCCACGAGCACACTCCGCGCGGCAAAGCGCGCCGTGGCCGGCGGCCGCTCGAGGCGGGCGGCCGTGCCCGGTACGGGCGCACGACGACATCCGCACTACGTTGGGAGTATGGCGAAGGCTGCACCGCTGCTGCGTGTACGCGGCCTCCGTCGCCAGTTCGGCGACATCGACGTGGTGCACGGCCTGAACCTCGACCTCAAGCCCGGGCAGGCGGCAGCGCTGGTCGGGCCGAACGGCTCCGGCAAGACCACGGCGCTGCGCTGCATCACCGGCGCGGACACCCCGACCGCGGGCACCGTGGAACTGAACGGCAACCCCGTGGACGAGCGCAGCGAGCAGGTCCGCCGCGAGCTCGCTGTGGTGATGGACGACCTGGACTTCTTCCCCGACCTCAGCGTGGTGGAGCATCTGGACCTGTTCGCCCGCGCGCACGGCGTCGCGGAGGTCGAGGCACTGGTCGACGAGGTGCTCGCCGACGTGGGGCTGGTGCCGCAGTCGGCCCAGCTGCCGGGCACGCTGTCGTCGGGCCAGCGCCGCCGGCTGGCACTGGCCAGCGCGTTCGTCCGCCCGCGGCGGCTGCTGGTGCTGGACGAGCCCGAGCAGCGGCTGGACGCCCCGGGCCTGGAGTGGCTCGGACAGCGGCTGTTGCGCGAGAAGCAGCAGGGGCTGGCGGTGCTGATGGCCAGCCACGACCCGGCACTGGTCGAGACCGTGGCCGACCGCCGGGTGCAATTGGGCGAGCCGCAGTGAGGATCGGCACCCGGTGACCCGCGGCGCTCCGGCCGCGGAGCAGGAACCGGTCGCCGCGGGGATCCCGACCGCCAAGGAGTTGCGCGGGGAGGTTCGCCACTGGCGCCGGTCCCGGGCCGATACCAGCCTGCTGGAGGTGCTGGGCGACGCCTACATCGCCGTGTTCGCCACGCTGATGCTGGGCGCGATGGCGGTGAACCTGATCGTGCAGGCCCGGTCGGCCACGCTCGCGGCCTGTCCGACGACCGCCTGCGAAGCGGCCCGTCATCTGCTGCCGTGGTGGCTCCCGGTCGTGGTCCTCGCGGCGACTCTGTCGGTGGCCCGGCTGTTCGGTCCGTTGCTGGCCACCCCCGCGGTGGCGAGCTGGCTGCTGTCCACACCGGTGGACCGGCGTGCGCTGCTGCGGCCGCAGCTCGCGAAGGCCGCCCTGTTCGGCGGTGTCGCAACCGGCGCGATCACCGGCGTGATCGCGGCCACGGCCGACTTCACGATGCCGGCCGCGGTGCTGTTCGCGGTCACCGCCGCTGCCGCCGGGGTCTGCGTCGTGGCGTTCGCCGCACTGGTCCAGGTGGCGGGTGGGCGGGCGGGTCAGGTGGGGGGTTGGCTGCTGTGGGCGCTGGTGTGGGCGACCTGCCTGGCGCTGACCCTCGACCTGGTGCCGCTCGTCGCCAACCGCCCGGCGAGCGTCCTCGGCTGGGCGGTCGCGGCGGCGGTCGCGGCGGCGCTCGCCGTGGGGCTGTCGGTCCGCGTCGTCGGCGCTCTCCACCGCGCCGGCCGCTCGCGGCTGGTCGCCGGCGGGACCTTGCTGTCCAGCATGTCCGGTGCATTGGCCACCCTGGACCTGGCCCTGGTGTACGACATCGTGCTCGCCCGCCGGTGGCGTGCCCGCGGCCGGGTCCGGCCCGTCCGCAGCGGGCCGCGCGGCCCGTGGGCGCTGGTGTGGCGGGACCTGCTCCGGCTGCGTCGCGCCCCGCAGCCGCTGGTCGTGGTCGCCGCGTCGGTGCTGGTTCCCTACCTGGCCGTCACCATCGGCGCCGGTGGCGCGGTGGTTCCGCTGTCCACGCTGACCGGCTTCATCGCCGGGCTGGGCCTGTGCGCTGGCCTGCGGGTGGTGAGCCGGACGCCGGGACTGTCGCGCAGCCTCGGGCTCTCCGCGGCGACGGTGCGCGCGGCCTCCCTGGCCGTACCCGCCACCGTGCTGGTGGCCTGGGGGTTGGCCGTGGTGCCGGCCGTCCACACCGGGATGGCGATCCGCTGGTCGGACGCCGTGGTGGTGGGGCTCGCCGTCGGAGGGGCGGCGGCCACGGCGGTCACCCGGTGGATGACGGCGGCACCCCCCAACTACTCGCAGCCGCTGGTGTCCTCGCCCGCCGGCGCGATCCCCAGCACGCTGCTGATCAGCCTCGCCCGGGGGTTCGACGTGCTGGTCCTGCTGACGGTGCCGCTGCTGCTGGCCGCGGGCGCGACCGGCGCCATCATCTCCCTGGCCCTGGCCGCGATCGTGCTGGGGATCCTGCTCAGCCGCTGACTCGCCGCCCTCAGCCGACCCGGAGTACGGTATGGAGCCCGCCGAGGGAGGGCAGCGATGGCAGACGGACCGCCCGGCTCCGCAGCCGCAGCGAGCGGCGTACGGGCCGTCGTGTTCGACCTCGACGGCGTGCTCGTCGACTCCGAGGGAATGTGGGACGAGGTGCGCCGCGGCCTGGCGGCGGATGCCGGACGACGCTGGCCGGACGAGGCGACCCGTGCCATGCAGGGCATGAGCACCCCCGAGTGGTCCGGCTATCTGACCGACGTGGTGGGTGTGCCCGGCCCCGCGACGGCGGTGGCGGCCACCGTGATCGACCGGATGGCCGAGCGGTACGACGCCGAGTTGCCACTGCTGGACGGAGCGGTCCAGGTGGTGCGGCGGCTGGCCGAGCGGTGGCCCCTGGGGCTTGCCTCGTCGTCCCCGCGCCGGCTGATCGACGCGGTGCTGCGCGCCTCCGGGCTCGCCGACGCGTTCTCGGTGGCCATGTCCACCGAGCAGGTTGAGGAGGGCAAGCCGTCTCCTGCGGTCTACCTGGCGGTCACGGAGCGGCTGGGCGTCCCAGCGGAGGCCGTGGTGGCGCTGGAGGACTCCAGCAACGGGCTGCGCGCCGCATCGCGGGCCGGCATGCGACTGATCGCCGTACCCCGACCCGACTTCCCGCCGACGAAGGATGCCCTGGCACTCGCCGACGTGGTGGTGCACCACCTGGACGAGGTGACGCTGGAGCGCGTCGCGTCACTGGTTCCCACCCGCGGCTGAGGACGGTCCGCGCCCGGCGGCCAGGCGACCGTCAGGACGTAGGTCGATCGGCCCCGGCGAGCCGGCACAGTCGTGCCTCGGTGGCCGGGCGGGTCACCGTGCGCAGGTCGAAACTGGCCAGTCGCCACATGACCTCGTCCTCGCCCACCTCGAGCACGACGGTACAGACTGCCCTCATGACCACCGAACAGGCGCTGCGGGACCTCCTCGACGCGTTCAACGCGCACGATCTCGACCGGATCATGACCTTCTTCTCCGAGGGCTGCGTGCTGGAGACGCCACGTGGTCCCGATCCGTGGGGCACCCGGTACGTCGGCAGCTCCGCCGTCCGCGTCGGGCTCGCCAGCAGGTTCGCGGGCATCCCCGACGTCCACTACGGCGACGACGAGCACTGGCCCTGCGGCGCGCACGCGGTGTCACGCTGGCTGCTCACCGGAACGTCCACCACCGGTGAACAGATCCGCGTGCGCGGTTGCGACTTGTTCGACATCGCGCCGGACGGGCGGATCGAGCGCAAGGACTCGTACTGGAAGATCGTCGGGTGACGCGACCAGGCCAGGTCGCGTCGCTTTAGTGTGTCCTGTGTGAACGCGCCCGAGAGCCCGCGTCCGGAGCCGCGGTCGTCGACCGCGCTGCTGACCGATCACTACGAACTCACCATGCTGCAGGCGTCGCTGCGGGCCGGCACCGCCGGCCGCCGGGCCGTCTTCGAGCTGTTCGGCCGGCGGCTGCCCGAGGGGCGCCGCTACGGCATCGTGGCCGGGACCGGGCGGATGCTCGAGGCGCTGCGGGACTTCCGGTTCGACGACGGCGTGCTCGCGATGCTGGCCGAATGCGAGGTGGTGGACGAGCCGACCCGGGAGTGGCTGGCCGGTTTCCGCTTCACCGGGGACATCTGGGGCTATGCCGAGGGGGATGCGTACTTCCCCGGCTCGCCGCTGCTGATCGTCGAGTCGTCGTTCGCCGAGGCGGTGGTGCTCGAGACGCTGCTGCTGTCCATCTACAACCACGACTCGGCCATCGCCTCGGCGGCGTCTCGGATGACACTCGCCGCCGGCGAGCGTCCCTGCATCGAGATGGGCTCGCGCCGTACCCATGAAGAGGCCGCGGTCGCCGCCGCCCGCGCCGCCTACATCGCGGGCTTCACCCACTCGTCGAACCTGGCCGCGCGGCAGCGGTACGGCGTTCCGTCCACCGGCACCAGCGCGCATTCGTTCACGTTGTTGCACGACACCGAGCGGGACGCGTTCCAGGCCCAGGTGGACTCCCTGGGCAACGGCACCACGCTGCTCGTGGACACCTACGACATCGAGGAGGCGGTGCGCACCGGGGTGGAGGTCGCGGGGCCGTCCCTGGGCGCCGTACGGCTGGACTCCGGGGACCTGGCTGTGCTCGCCCAGCGCACCCGGCGGCAGCTCGACGAGTTGGGTGCGACCAACACCAGGATCGTGGTCACCAGTGACCTCGACGAGTACGCGATCGCCGGGCTGAGCGGCGCCCCGGTGGACGGCTACGGCGTCGGGACCTCCTTGGTCACCGGCAGCGGTGCCCCCACCTGCGGCTTTGTGTACAAGCTCGTGGCGCGGGGTACGGGCAGCCCCGGAGAGCCGCTGGTCTCGGTGGCCAAGCGCAGCGCCGACAAGATGTCGCGCGGTGGCCGCAAGTTCGCGATGCGGCGGCTGGACCGCCGCGGGTTCGCCGCGTGCGAGGTGATCGGCGTCGGCGAGGTGCCCTCCGGCGACACCGACGATCGCGACCTGCTGGTGCCGCTGGTGCGCGACGGGGAGGTTGTCGGCGAGGAGCCGCTGCAGGCCGCGCGTGACCGGCACCTGGCGGCGCGCTCGGAACTCCCCCTGGTCGCCCAGCACCTCTCGCGCGGTGAGCCGGCGATCCCCACCGACTACCTTGGGGACGACAGACCGGGATCGACCACCCCGTTCGACGTCAGCTGACCGCCGGCCGCTCCGGAGTGGTCGAGCGAAGGGAGGACGGGCCATGAGCCGGGCGCTGATCGTGGTCGACGTGCAGAACGACTTCTGCGAGGGCGGCAGTCTCGCGGTCGAGGGTGGGGCCGAGCTGGCCTTGCGCATCGGCACGTTGCTCCGCGCCTGGTCGGACGCCGGTGACCGGTCCAGGACCGACTACTCGCACGTGGTGGCGACCCGCGACCACCACATCGATCCCGGTGCCCACTTCGACGAGCGGCCGGACTTCGTCACCAGCTGGCCCCCGCACTGCGTAGTGGGGACGAGCGGGGAGGCGTTCCATCCCAATCTGGATCCGCAGCCGTTCGACGCGGTCTTCCTCAAGGGCGAGTACGAAGCGGCGTACTCGGGCTTCGAGGGCTTGGACGAGCACGGCACCGGGCTGGCGGCCTGGCTGCGCGACGCCGGGGTCGACCATGTCGACATCTGCGGCATCGCCACCGACCACTGCGTCCGGGCGACCGCACTGGACGCGCGCCAGGAGGGCTTCCACACCAGGCTGCTGTTGAACCTGGCGGTGGGCGTCGCCGCGGACACGACCGAGCGGGCCATCCAGGAGATGAGCTCGGCCGGGGTCGCGATCATCGAGGTCGAACCGCGCTGACCCCGCGCGCACCGCTGCTCGAGCCTGCCCGCGGTTTCCAGCTGAGCAGGCGACTCGGTCCCCCAAGGACGCGCTCCTGACTGTCTGCCAGGCCCGATTTCCGCCCTCGCAGGCGTGCGCGGAGACCTCCCCTGCCCCGGACTCCGGGTCTCACATCGTGACACCGGTGTTGCGTGGGTCACAGTCACGCGGCTAGACCTTTCCTCCGTCATTCGGATTCATCTCCATATATTGGAGACGGGTCCTCGAGGGCAGGGGCCACGCGATGAGCGAAGTCGGGGTGCTCGACAAGGTGATGGCCATCCTGCACACCTTCCGGGACGGCTCCACCAGGCTGCAGCCGCCCACGGTCGCGCAGCAGCTCGGCTTCGCTCCCCCGACCGCCTACCGGCTGATGAAGAGCATGGCCGAGCACGGGCTGCTCGACCACGACACCGACGGGTACCGGCTGGGCATGACCCTGCTCAATCTCGGCGCCCGGGTCGCGGATGGGCTCGATCTGGCGCAGATGGCCCGGCGGCACCTGGTCAAGCTGCGCGACGACACCGCCGAGAACGCCGAGCTGCACCTGCGTCACGGGGCGATGCGAGTGCCGATCGAGGTGATGACCAGCCCGCAGAACCTCCGTCCGATGGGGCAGGTCGGCGTCCCGTGGCCGCTGCACGGCGGAGCCAGCTCCAAAGTGCTGCTGGCCTGGCTGCCCGAGGCGGAGCGGCGCGACCTGATCCGGGCCAGCCTGGCCGCCAACCCGCCGGACCGGACGTTCGACGTCGAGGCCTGGGAGCGCGAGCTGGCTCGCACCCGGGAGCACGGCTGGGCGAGCAGCGATGGGGAGCGGGAGAAGGGGGTCAGCTCGGTCGCCGCCCCGGTGTACGACCGCACGGGTCACGTGGCCGCGGCGATGGTGGCCTCCGCACCGACCAGCCGGCTGGGCCGCGCCGCCACTCGCAGCAAGGTCGCCCGACAGGTGGTGGCGGCCGCGGACCGGCTGTCCCAGGCGATCGGCGCCGACATCGACACGACGAGGAGACTGGCATGACAGACACCGACGGCATCGGCACCGACCGGACGGAGGCCCGCGCCCCGAGCGGCGAGCTCCCGTCCGGACCGCTGGCCGGGCTGCGGGTGCTGGACATCGCCACGGTGTATGCCGGCCCGTTCGCGGCGGCGCTGCTCGGCGACCTGGGCGCCGACGTGGTCAAGGTGGAGATGCCCGGTCCGGGCGACTCGCTGCGCGGCATGGAGCCGCTGGCCGACGGCCAGTCGCTCACCTGGGCGGCCTCGGCCCGCAACAAGCGCGGCATCACCCTCGACCTGCGCACCGACGAGGGCCAGGAGATCCTGTGCAAGCTGGTGGCCTCGCGCGACATCCTGATCGAGAACTTCCGGCCGGGCACGATGGACCGCTGGGGCCTCACCATGGAGCGGCTCCGCGAGGCGAACCCCGACCTGATCGTCGTGCACGTCAGCGGGTTCGGCCAGACCGGGCCGTACCGCGACCGGGCCGGGTTCGGCACCCCGGCGACCGCGTTCAGCGGATATGCCTACATCAGCGGCTACCCCGACCGCCCGCCGGTGCTGCCGGCCATCTCGCTCGTCGACTACATCACCGGGATGTTCGGGGCGCTCGGCGCGCTGGCCGCGGTCTACCTGCGCGACGTCCGGGGTGGTCCCGGGCAGGAGGTCGACGCGGCGCTGTACGAGTCCATGTTCCGGCTGCTCGAGGGCGTGGTCGCCGAGTACGACAAGCTCGGCTCGGTGCGGGAGCGCTCCGGCACCCAGCTGTCCGCCTCGGTGCCCGCCGGCATGTTCATGTCCGCCGACGGTGACTGGTTGGTGTTGACCACCAGCACCGACCGCACCTTCAACCGGCTGGCGGACACCATGGGGCGCTCGGACATGAAGACCGACCCGCGGTACTCGACCAACCACGCCCGCGTGGAGCGGCGCGACGAGGTCAACCAGATCGTGTCCGACTGGTTCGGATCGCACACCACCGCGGAGATATCCGAGCTCTGTCATGCCAACGGGGTCCCGGTGTCCCCGGTGAACAGCGTGGCCGACATCTTCGAGGATCCGCACTTCAAGGCCCGCGACATGCTCGTGCAGATCGATCACCCGACCCTCGGGTCGCTGCGGGTGCCGGGGGTCACGCCCAAGCTCAGCAAGACGCCGGGCTCGATCCGCCGGGCCGGGCCGGAGCTGGGTCAACACAACGACGAGGTGTTCGCCGAGATCGGGCTGTCCGCCGACGACGTCTCGGCCCTGAAGGAGAAGGGAGTCATCTGATGAGAACGGTTCCTCCCCACGAGTACGTCGGCACGCCCGCACGGTTGCCGTTCGAGCTGCCGGAACGGGTCCGGATCAACGAGGTGGGGCCGCGGGACGGCTTCCAGTTGGAGAAGACGCTGATCCCCACCGATCGCAAGGTGGAGATCATCGACGCGCTGTCCCGCACCGGCGTTCCAGGGGTCCAGGTCACCTCGTTCGTCCGCCCGGCCGCGGTGCCGCAGCTCCAGGACGCCGCCGAGGTGATGTCTCGGATCACCCGCCAGCCCGGCGTGCGCTACGCGGTCCTGGTGCCGAACGTGAAGGGAGCCCAACGGGCACTGGAGCACCAGGCAGAGGTGTGGGAGACCATGCTCTCGGTCAGCGACGCCCACAGCCGCGCCAACGCTAACCGCAACACTGCCGAGGCACTGGCCGGCATGAAGGACGTGGCCGCCATGGGCCACGATGCCGGGGTCCAGGTGGTCGGTGGCATGGCGACCGCGCTCGGCTGCCCGTTCGAGGGCCGGATCCCCTACGACCGGGTCAGCTGGGTGGTCGAGGCGTACCAGGACATGGGCGTGCGCCACATCACCGCGGCCGACACCTCCGG
>CAZNCE010000008.1:13000-26660 GCA_964571285.1 uncultured Nocardioidaceae bacterium
CAGCAACTGGCCGGCTGACCCAAGCACCCACCCCACACCCACCCCGTCCCCCGAACCTGCCTGCCACCACCAGGCCGGAAAACGAAGCCCCCGAGAAGTGCACCGCCGCCCGGCGGAGCGGAAATGGAGTCAGTGGTGAAGATCGCAACAAGGAGGCACGGCCGCACCCTCGCCCGGTTCGTGGCGTTGGCCGGAGCCGCCGCCCTGCTCGCCGCGTGCGGGTCGAACGGCGGCGGTGGCGGAGACGGCTCGGACGCCGGCGGCGACGAGGGGGCCGACTACCCCACCAAGCCGGTGACGCTGACCGCGCCGGCGGACCCAGGATCGGGCTGGGACACCACCGCCCGTGCGCTGGTCGAGGCGATGGAGAAGGAGAACCTCACCGACACCGCCATCCCGGTCCAGAACCGGACCGGTGCCACCGGCTGCGTCTGGCTCGGCGAGATGGTCAACAACCACAAGGGCGACGCCTACAACATCGCGGTCACCTCGACCCCGATCATGTCGACGTACCTGCGCGGCGAGTGCGACTACAACTACAAGGACGTCACGATGATCGCCACCATCATGGTGGAGAACTACATCCTCGTGGTCCCGAAGGACTCCCCGTACCAGACCGCGGACGACCTGCTCAAGGCGATCCAGGACGACCCGAAGGGCGTCCCGATCGCGGCCTCCGGTGACGACCAGCTGCCGTTCGCGCTGCTGGTGAAGGCGGCCGGCGGCGACCCCGCCCAGATCAACTTCATCGAGTACGAGGGCGGCGGTCAGCAGATCACCGCGCTGCTCAACGGTGACGTCAAGGCCGCCGTCGCCGGCGTCAGCGAGTTCCGCGGGCAGCTGGAGTCCGGTGACCTGAGGGGCCTGGCGATCCTGCGCGAGAAGCCGCTCGACCCGCCGCTGGACACGATCCCGACGACGCCGTCGCTGGGCTACGACGTCACGCTGGGCAACTGGCGCGGGATCTACGGCCCGCCGGACATGCCGGACTACGCCGTGACGTACTGGCAGGACAAGCTCAAGGAGACCCTCGACACCCCGACCTGGGACGACCTCGCCCAGCGCAACCAGTGGCAGGAGCTCTTCCTGACCGGTAGCGAGATGGACAAGTACCTCGACGACGCGTACCAGAACATCTCCGACGGCCTGAAGAGCATCGGCATCCAGGTCAAGGCAGACTGAGAGGCACCCCATGAACCGCTTGGCCTGGTCGAGAGACGTCGGCGTCGGCGTGGTCAGTGCGATCCTCGGGATCGTCTTCATCATCGGCGCCACGCAGATCACCCAGGACCCGTCGGCGTTCAACGTCTTGGGTCCACGGGTCGCACCGCTGACGATCGGCTTCGTCACGCTGTTCATCTCGGCGATCCTCATCGTCCAGGGGCTGCGGCATGCGGCCCGTCCGGAGGCGTCCCAGACGTCTGCGGACGGGCCGGTGCCCGAGCCCGACGGGGAACGCTCCATGGAGGAGCTGATCGAGGAGGCCGATCCCGGCCAGCAGCAGCGCTCGCTGGTCCGGTTGCTGGTCTCGTTCCTGCTGTTGGTCGGCTATGTGCTGGTGTTCATCCCGTTGGGCTACATCGTGTCCACGGCGGTGTTCCTGTTCTTGCTGACCACCTTCATCGACCGGGGCAAGTGGCTGCGAAACGCGATCTTCGCGGTCGCCTTCGCCGTGGTCGTCTACTACGTGTTCACCGACGTCCTGCGCGTGCAGTTGCCGGCCGGGATCCTGGAATAGGACGGGACGCGCATGGACATCTTCAACGGGCTCGCCGAAGGCTTCGCGACCGCGCTGTCCCCCGAAGCGCTGATGTACGCCTTCCTGGGCGTGCTGATCGGCACCGTGATCGGAGTGCTCCCTGGCATCGGGCCGATCACCACCATCGCCTTGCTCATCCCACTGTCGTTCGGCATGGAGCCGGTGCACGGCCTGATCCTGCTCAGCGCCATCTACTACGGGTCGATGTACGGCGGCTCGATCACCGCCACGCTGATCCGTACCCCGGGCGAGGTGGCCAGCGTGGTCACCGCGATCGACGGCTACGAGATGGCGCGCCGCGGGCGGGCCGGGCCCGCCCTGGCCACGGCCGCCATCGGCTCGTTCATCGCCGGCACGCTGGCGGTCGTCGGCCTGATGCTGTTCTCCCCGCTGCTGGTCAAGCTCGCCGTCTTCCTGGGCGCCCAGGAGTACTTCCTGCTGATGGTGCTCGCGCTGATGATGGCCTCGACGCTGACGACGGGGTCCCGGCTGAAGGCCTGGCTGGCCACCTGTCTGGGGCTGGCGGTCGGCGTGGTCGGGCTGGACCCGCAGACCGGCACCCCACGCGAGACATTCGGGCTGCTGCAGTTGCAGGACGGGATCGACTTCGCGATCTTCGCGATGGCCCTGTTCGCGATCCCGGAGGCGCTGAACAGCCTGTGCGACCGGGGCAAGGCCGCCGCCCCGATGAAGATCCAGGGTCGCAAGTGGATGAACCGCGAGGACTGGCGTCGCTCGCGCGGGCCGTACGCCCGCGGTTCCGTGCTCGGCTTCCTGATCGGCGTGATGCCCGGGATCGGTCCCTCGCTCGCTGCCTTCATGTCCTACGTGCTGGAGAAGAAGATCTCCAAGCACAAGGACGAGTTCGGCAAGGGCGCCATCGAGGGCGTGGCCGGACCGGAGGCCGCGAACAACGCCGGCGTGGGCGGCGCGATGGTGCCGCTGCTGAGCCTCGGCATCCCCGGTTCGGCCACCACCGCGCTGCTGCTGTTCGTGTTCATGATGTACGGCCTGCAGCCCGGCCCACTGCTGTTCGAGAGCAACCCCGGCCTGGTCTGGGCGATCATCGCCAGCATGTACGTCGGCAACGCCGTGCTGCTGGCCCTGAACCTGCCCCTGGTCGGCGTGTTCGTGAAGCTGCTCGCCATCCCGGGTCCGCTGCTGTTCTCCGGCGTGCTGGCGTTCGTGGTGCTCGGCTCGTACGCGCTGAGCTTCAGCCTGTTCAGCATGTTGGTGCTGCTGGTGTTCGGGGTGATCGGGTTCCTGATGGAGGAGTTCGACATCCCGCTGGCGCCCGCGGTGCTGGCGCTGGTGCTGGAGCCGCTGCTGGAGACCAACCTGCGCCGAGGGCTGCAGATCAGCGGTGGCGACCTGACCACCTTCGTGACCCGCCCCGCCTCCCTGGTGCTGGTGATCGTGTGCCTGCTGGTGATCGTCGCGCCGCTGGCCGGCAGGCTGATGTCCCGGAGGCAGCGTGCCGTGTCGGTGTCGGCCTGACGCCGGCCTGACGCCGGCCTGGGGCCGTGCTGCCGCCGGCCGGAGCACGTGGCCCGGTCGCTCCCGGCCTGTCCAGGGCCCGCTCGAAGGCTCGGCTTCGCCGCGGGCTAGCCGCGCGACCCGAACGGGCATCCCGGTGTGCCCGCAACGCTGACCGCCCACCCGGCGCGGACGCCACCGCGCCCTCCCTACAGTGAGGCCGCGTCCTCAACAACGCGGCCGAAGGAGGTCCCGGGATGGGATACATCTTGCTGGGGCACGGCGGGCAGGAATCTTGCGCCGGCGATCTCTTGTTGCCCTGCCCGTGCCTTCCTCGCGTGGAAGGAGTCGCCGGCGCGCCGGGCCACCGCCGACCAGGCCCCGGGACGCCATGCCGAGCCTGCAGCGGATGGAGTCGGCGGTCGAACGGTCTCCAACAAGACGCTTGAACTCGTCTAGCGCAAGTGTTCTGCGACAGTTGACACGGCCGGTGACTATGGTGGCCCCCTGGGACTATCGGGTCCCGCCGTGGGTGGGACGACTGCCGCTGGGCCCGACGGGGAGGCTTTCAGTCCAGGGCAGCTGATGGTGGGATGTGATGTCCGTAGCCGGCCAGCCGGGTCATGGCATCAGCGATTCCGCCGACCCCGAGCCCAGCCGATCCCGGCTGCACCGCGTGCCCGACGAGTCGACGCTGGTGGATCGGGCCGCCGAGCTGCGCATGCTGCGGGAAGCCGGGTCCAGCATTCGTGCGGGCTCGGGGACGGCGGTGGTCCTGCAAGGCGGGCCCGGGATCGGGAAGAGCGCCCTGCTCCATGCCGCCGTGGCGGAGCTGCCACGAGTTCTGTTCGGCCGCGCGGACAGACTCAGCAGCCAGCGGCCGTTCGGTGTGCTGCTGAACATGCTGCACGACTACCTTCCTGCGGTTTCCGTTGTCGACAACGCCGAGCTCGGGGAGCTGCTCAGGCGGCTCATCGTGGACAGGTGCGCCGCCGGGCCCACGACCATGGCGATCGACGACCTGCACTGGGCCGATGACGGCACCCTGGCGGTGCTCCAGCGACTCGCCGTCGAGTTGCCGAGGCTGCCGCTGCTGCTGGTCGGCGCGGTGCGGCCGCACGAGTGCCGTGGGGAGGTGCATCGCCTCCTCGCCGAGCTGTCCCGCCAGGAAGCGCTCAGCGTGCAGCAGGTGCGGCCGCTGGACGGCGAGGGACTGCGTGCGCTGGCCAGGTCGGTGCTGGGCCGGGAACCGGACGATGCGGTGCTCAGCTGGCTGTCCGCGGCCGGCGGCAACCCACGCTATGCGCTGACCCTGCTCACGGCGATCCACCTCGCCACCGGTGACGAGCCACTGCCGGCGTGGCCGACGGGCACGCCGACCGGCTGGCAGCGCGAGGCCCTTGCCAGCATCCGCCGGGTCTGCGAGGTCGACCTGCTGCCCGAGCCCGTTCGCCGGCTGCTCAGCTTCGCGGCCATGCTCGGACCCCGGTTCGAGCCCCGCGAGCTGAGCATCGTCGCGGCCACCACCCTCCCCGAGCTGCTCCCGTCGGTGCAGACCGCGCTGGACGCCGACCTGCTCGAGGAGGCGTCGGCAGATCGGCTGCGATTCCGCCACGAGATCGTCCGGGAGAGCCTGTACGCGGCGCTGAGCGAACCGGTCCGCCGAGAGTTGCATCGCGGGTTCGCACGCGCCCTGGACGCCGGCGACGCCGAACCCGAGGTCGTGGCCCATCACCTGCTCCGCGGCAGCCGGGCGGCCGTGGACGTGGGCTGGGTCGGTGAGGTGGCGGGACGTCTGGCCGAACGCGCTCCGGCACTGGCCGCCGAGCTCTGGAGCCGAGACCTCGACCTGTTGGGTGTCGGCGACCCGCGGCGCCTCGACGCCCGGACCGGCATCGTCACGGCGGAGTTGGCCCTGGGGCGGCTCCGCGGCGCCGAGCAACTGGCCCGCGAGGCGTTGGCCGAGCGGGCGGGATCAGGGGTCGGCCGCCTGCCGTTCCACCTGTGCACCTCGCTGTTCCTCCAGGGACGCTGGGCCGACCTGTTGACCGCCGCAGAGGAGGCCGCGGGAGGGGAAGGCCTGTCCAGCTCCGACCGTGCCGAGGCGCTGGCGTTCGTCGGCCTGGCCGCGCTGTTCAAGGACGACCTGGCGCTCGGCGTGTCGGCGCTGCGGCGCGCCGAGGAGGCGCTCGGCGACGACAGTACGCTGATCAGCCGGCTTCGGGTTCAGCTGCTGGGCGGACATCTCGCGCACCGGCAAGGGGACCTCGGGGAAGCCTCGGCCCGGCTGGACGACGCCGTAAGGCTCAGCCGGCAGCAGCCGACGACCGAGACCCGGAGCACGCTGGCGGCCTCGTTCCGCGCGATGGCCCTGCTCGACAGCGACCGCGGAGCGGACGCCGAGCACGAGCTCGACCGGGCAGTGGCCGAGGCGGCGGTGCCTTACCTGCAAGGCCGTCCCCGCACCGACGTGCTGACCTGCCTGGTGCGCGCTCGGCTTCTGTTGGAGAGCGGACGGCTGGATGACGCCCTGGCGGCGGTGGATGCCAGCCAAGTTCCGGACGGCGGGGCCTGGGAGACCGCTCGCCGACTGGCCCGGGCACAGGTCCTGGTCTACCGCGACGGCGACCAGGTGGTCGAACGCGAGCTCGCGAACGCGCTGGCCGAAACCGGCCAACCGGACTGCGTCAACGAGGTCGGGCTGCACCGCCTGCCGCTGGTGCTGGCAGCCCTGCTCGCTGCCCGCGAGGACGTGACGGGTGCCCTGGAGCAACTGACCGCGGGTTGGGCCGCTGCGGTCGATTCGGGGCTCAGTCTCGACCTGGTACCTATCGGCCTCGAGCTCGTGAACGCGGCGTCCGCTGCGGGTGCGGTCGAGCATGCCGCGGAGGCGGCCAGGATGCTCGCCGAGCTGGCCGCGGCGAATCGGGACGTGCGCACCCTGGCGGCTGCGGCTCGAACGGCAGAAGGACTTGTCCACAACGAACCCAGCACCTTGCTGGAGGCCGCGGGCAGATGGCAGGGGTCGCCTCGGCGGCTGTTGGCGACGCGGGCGGAGGAGTTGTCGGCGCAGCGGTTGGCGGAGTTGGGCCAGCGACCGGCCGCCCGCGAGCTGGCGAACCGGGCCATGAACAGCTACCAGGCGATGGGGGCGCGATACCGGGCCCGCCAACTGCGCTCGATGCTGCGCTCGACGGGCACCCGGCAACGACGGCGGCGTGCCAGCCGTCCGGCGACCGGTTGGGACGCGCTGACGCCCACCGAGCGCGTCGTGGCCCGGTACGTCGAACTCGGTCACACCAACGCCGAGATCGCGGAGCGGATGGTCATCTCGCGGCGCACCGTGGAGAGCCACGTCTCGCACATCCTGGCCAAGCTGCAGATAAGGTCCCGGTCGGCACTGATCGTGTCAGCGGCCAGACACGGCCGCATCCCGGATCAGGAGTAGTCCTTTTGGACTACTGTCCGTAGTCAATCTCGGCGGGAGTGTGCCTGCGACGTCCGGGGTTACGTATTCGTACGGATACCGTCGGTGCTTTACCCGACTGGTGAACGGCGCGTCGATCGAACACCCACCGTAGCCGCGTCGGACCCCGTTCGCAGCGGCCGCAGGGCCGTACGGCTACGGACGACGGACCGCCCGCGCTGCCCTACCGTGCACGACAGGGAGGCTCCTGCTGCCTCCGCAGACTACTCGGGGAGGCAATCCATGTCCGTCCGTCGCCGCGCACACGTCCACGCCGTCGACCCGGTCTCGATCTCAGGTCTCGCGTCGTACCTCAGGGGACATCCACAGATCGACGTCGTGGAGTTCGGTGAGCTCGCCGATGCCGACTCCGTCGCTGTCGTCGCAGTGGACACACTGACCGAGGCGGCGACCGTGTTGATCCGCCGGACCCGCCGCTACGGGTGCCGGCGCGTGGTGCTGATCTGCTCCGCACCGCAAAGTCTCGACCTGTTCGCCACGGTCGAACTCGGCGTGTACGCGATCCTGCCGCGGGGGGAGACGACGCAACAACGGTTGGCGCAGACCGTGCTGCGGGTGGCCAGCGGCGAGGCCGCGCTGCCCGCAGACCTGCTCGGTCGGCTGCTGGACGGGGTGGCGCAGATCCAGCATGACGTGCTGCGTCCCCGCGGGCTGCGGGTCTCCGGCATGGCCGAGCGCGAAGTGCAGGTGCTGCGCCTGGTCGCAGACGGCAAGGACACCCGCGAGATCGCCCACGAGCTGAGCTACTCCGAGCGCACCGTCAAGAACGTCCTGCACGACGTGACCACTCGGTTCCAGTTGCGCAACCGGTCCCAGGCGGTCGCGTACGCAATGCGGGAGGGGCTGATCTGAGCACGGCCACCGGGGCGGCCGGCGCCGCGCACCCGAGCCGATGCGGAACCGTCGGTCACTCCTCCCGGATCGCGTGCGCGGGGCGGCGGGTCTCTGGCGGGTCCGGGGCTGCGGTGCCCGGTGCCCCGGCCGCGCCGTTCGTACGTCTGCTGCCGAGCTCCACCCGCGATGGTGGAGCGGCCACCTCCTGGATCAGGTCCAAGGACAACGGGGCCAGCACCGACAGCACCAGCACGGTGCGCGGGACCGACCCCCAGGCACTCCACAGGTCCCGCAGGTCCCGGCCGTCGGCCAACACGGTCTCTGGGGCGCACCGCACGATCAGCGCCTGCTCGGCGTGCTTCAACGACCCCTGCAAGTGTGCCGCCGGCACCACCTCGTGCATGGCGGTGCCGGCGAGCACATCGCCCAGGATCGCGTGCTCGGCGATCGCACCGCTCGCCTGGGCCGTCATCAGGTAGGTGAACCGGTAGCGGCGGGTCGGAGGCACCCGTCCGGACACCACGCCGTCGTCGTTGCGCAGCGTGCCCCACCCGGCGAGCCCCCCGTCCGGCTCCTCGCGCACCTGGTGGAGGTAGAGCCACAGGCAAGGCTCGTCCTCGCCCTGTTCCGGCGGGTCGAAGCTGACGTCCACCTCCGTCAGCAACTCCCCCAGCCAGGACGCCAGCGAGGCATCGAGGTCGGCGATCACCACTCCACTGTCCGCCGCAGGCGGCGGGAACCGCGACCCCCGTGGGGCACCGCCCGGTGTCACGGCCGGGGCCCTTTCGGGCAGCCCGTCCTGCCCTGCACGCCGCACGTCAGCCAATGGGACAAGCGGCGCACCGGTGTGATGGTGGGGCTGATCACCACCTGTGCAACCGGTACGAGGAGGTCCCATGCCGACTTACCTGTCCCCTGGCGTCTACATGGAAGAGGTGTCGGCGGGTCCCAAGCCCATCGAGGCCGTCGGCACGGCGACCGCCGCGTTCGTCGGCTTCACCGAGGAGGGGCCGGTCAACACGCCGACGCTGGTCACCAGCTGGCCGCAGTACAACCGAACCTTCGGTGGCTTCATCGAGGGCGCGTACCTGCCGAACGCGATGTTCAACTACTTCCTGAACGGTGGTGGCAACGCATATGTGGTCCGCCTCGGGGCCAACGGGAGCAGTGCGAACGGCAGCGCCACGGAGGAGAAGCACGAGCAGTTCGCCTCGGTCAGCCTGCCCGGCGGCCAGGGCAAGCCCGCCCTCACGGTGCGGTCGGTCCAGCCGGCCGAGAAGGCCGGGGACCTCTCGATCCAGGTCAGCGATGCCTCCGAGGGCGGCGAGGACACGTTCAAGCTCGAGGTGCTCAAGGACGGCAAGGTGGCCGAGACCTTCGACAACGTCGGGGTCAAGCGCGGCGCCAACAACGTGGCGACGGCGGTCAAGCAGCAGTCCAAGCTGATCACCATCGAGGAGGTCAAGCCGGGCAGTGCACTCGCCGTTCCGGAGAAGGGAAAGGCGACGTTGGCCGCCCAGGAACCGGCCGCAGTGCCCGCCGTGCCCGAGGTCACTCCCGACGACTACACCGGTGACGTCGGCAAGCGCACCGGGTTCGGCGGACTGGAGGCGCTGGAGGACGTCACCATGCTGGTGGTGCCCGATGCCGTCTCGGCCTACCAGCACGGGGTGCTGGACGACGACGGGCTCAAGGCCGTGCAGCTGGCGATGATCGCGCACTGCGAGCTGATGGGAGACCGGGTCGCGATCCTCGACGCCCCACCGGGCCTCAACGCGCAGCAGCTGAAGGACTGGCGGATGGACTTCGCCGGCTACGACTCGAAGTACGCCACGCTGTACTGGCCGTGGATCAAGGTGATGGATCCGGCCACCGGCAAGCCGACGATGATGCCTCCGTCCGCTTCGGTCGCCGGCGTCTGGGCACGCAGCGACGACACCCGCGGCGTGCACAAGGCCCCGGCCAACGAGATCGTCCGCGGCGCGATCTCGCTGGAGCTCAACATCACCAAGGGCGAGCACGACACGCTGAACCCGATCGGCGTCAACTGCATCCGGTCCTTCCCCGGCCAGGGAATCCGGATCTGGGGTGCGCGGACCCTGTCCAGCGACCCGGAGTGGCGCTACCTCAACGTCCGCCGGCTGTTCAACTTCGTCGAGAAGTCGATCCTGTTGGGCACCAACTGGGTGGTGTTCGAGCCCAACGACGCCGCGCTGTGGGACCGGGTGCGCCGCACCATCATGATGTTCCTCCGCCGGGTGTGGCAGACCGGTGCGCTGTTCGGTCAGACACCCGAAGAGGCGTTCTTCGTCAAGTGCGACGAGGAGAACAACCCACCGGAGAACCGGGATGCCGGCATCCTCACCGTCGAGATCGGGATCGCGCCGGTGAAACCCGCCGAGTTCGTGGTGTTCCGGCTGTCGCAGCTGGCCGACGGCGCCGCGCTCGCCGAGTGACCATTCCCCATCACTAGGAGCAACAGATGACGATCATGGGTACGGGCCGCCAGCAGGCCTTCGACAACGCCAAGCGCGGCGAGACACTCACCTCCGCGGTCTTCAAGATCGAGAACGAGCATGGTGCGGCGATGTTCTCCGAACTGGGGGGCATCAGCAGCGAGGTCGAGCAGTCGGAGTACATGGAAGCGGGCGAGAAGGGCCCGATGTTCGGCCGGTTCATCGGCCGCGCGAAGCCCCCGACCGTGACGCTCAAACGCGCCATGAGCACCGGCCAGGACACCAGCTGGATCTGGGAGTGGCACGGGATGGCCAGGACCGGCGCCACGGGGGCGTACCGGACCACGACGCTGCAGCTGTTCGGCGCCGGTGCGGACCCAGGCAAGCCGCTCAAGTCGTACACGCTGGTCAACGCGATCCCCACCAAGGTCGATATCGCCGGGATGAAAGCAGGTGGCACCGAGGTCGTGCTGCAGACCCTCACCATGATGTGCGACGAGATCATCGACCAGTAGCACACCGATGACCGCAACCTTGAAGTCGAGTCGGCAGATCGCCCTGGATCGTGAGGAACGTGAGACGATCCTGCACTCCGCGATCTTCCGCATCTGGACGGTGCAGGGCTCGGCCGACTTCGCGCAGCTCGGCGGCATCGTCAGCGAGGTCGAGCAGACGGAGTACATGGAGGCCGGCCCGCTCGGGGCCATGTTCTCGCGGCACGCCGGGCGGTCCAAGCCACCGACCGTCACCCTGCAACGGGCACTGCGCACCGGGTTCAGCACCACCTGGCTGTGGAGCTGGCACCAGTCGGCCCGGCAGTCACTGCCGACGATGTACCGCGACTGCTCCTTGACGCTGTTCGGCCCCGGTGACGATCCCGGCGGGTCCGGTCGGATGACGTACCTGCTGATGAACGCGTTCCCGACCAAGCTGGAGATCGCCGGCGTCAAGGCCGGCGGCACCGAGGTGCTGATCCAGACGCTGACCCTGCAGTGCGACGACCTACTCGATCCCAACGTGATGTGAGTCCGCAACGACTGCGAAGGAGTGAGCATGACCATCGCCCGCAGCGGGGCAGCGACCCGGGGGGCCGACACCGGCTTGCAGACCGAGTTCCCGTTCGTGCTGCCGCGCGGGTATGTGGACGACCGGGGCCGGACGCACCGCAATGGGTCCATGCGGATGGCCACCGCGCGCGACGAGATCGCCCCACAGGCCGACCCACGGGTCAGGGAGAATCCCGCCTACCTGACGGTGCTGCTGCTGGCCCGGACCATCACCCGCATCGGCCCGGTCGAGGACGTGGGCACCGACGTCGTCGAGGAGATGTTCGCCTGCGACCTGGCGTTCCTCCAGGACCTCTACCGCCGGATCAACCAGCGCGGTGATGCGCAGGCACCGGCGCACTGCCCGCGGTGCGGTCACGACTTCGACGTGGACGTGGCAGGTGAGGCGGTGGGGGAATGCTGACGCACCCCTCGGAGCGACTGTGGTCCGAGGTGGTGCGGATCGCGAGCAACCTGCACTGGCAGTTGGACAGCATTTTGGATCTGGAGCACCCGGTACGACAGCGGGTGCTGGCACACGTCGAGGCAATCGCGCACGCTGAGGCCCGGCCGGACGCACCGCGGCCGGCTGCGATGTCCCCCGGACCGGGGTGGTGATCGACGGTGCGGTGGCGTTTCCGGCGGTCCAGGCAAGGCTCGGCACGCGACCCGGGCTGGTGGACGCTGTCCGCGCTGCGCCCGGTCACGGCACCCCGGCCACCACTCGTCGCGGCCCCCGAGCGCAGGCTGCCGCAGGTCACCGGTACCGGGCCACTCGTGCACTCAGCCGCACCACCCGCACGCCACTTGGCCATCGCGGGGCCCTTGGGCACGACCCCACCGGGCCGCGACGAGCCACCTGCGGACCGGCCGAGCCGCTCCGCCCGGCCCCGGGCCGAACGGCCGGTGGCGGAGGGGAAGGCGTGGGAGCGCCCACCTCGGGCCGAGCCACCCGAGCCCGGCTACGCGGAGGAGCAGCCGCCGCCGACCGAGCTCGAACCCGACGAAGGACCGGTCAGCAGCGAGATCGCCGAGCCGGGCGGTCAGGATCTGTCCAGCATCATCGCCATGCTCGACGCGCACGTCACCGGACGCGCCGCCGAGCCGGCCGCGGGCGACGTGGCCCCCGCGCCACCCCCGCACCCGACGCTGCTCCGCCCGACACTCGCCAGCAGCCGCCGGCGCGGTGTGGGCATCGGCTCCCGCCCGACGGCCCCGCCGCCAGACGGGCCGGACGACACCGATAACGACACCCCGGGCGACACCGTGGGCGACACCGCGGCCGAGCGGCCGGCCGAACCCGGTGACCTCCCAGTCCGCACCGGCGGTGCCGCCCGCATTTCGGCGGCACCCGAGATCGACCCAGGGCCGACCGGCGACGTCGCCCCAACTCGTCCGCAACCGGCGACCCGGCGACCGGCGAAGGCGACGGACACCTCCGCGGACGCTCGGACCAGGCCGGTCGGCGACGGGTTGCCCCGACCGCCCGAGACATCGCCCGCCGTGGAGCCACGGCAGGTGCCCGCCCCACCCGGCCGCGGTGGCGAGGAGCGACCTCCGGCAGCGGCCGAAGCCACCGACCGCGAACCGGCCGCGCCTGGTGGCACCCGCCACGAGTCCGCCCCCGACCGCTCCGTGCCCACGAGTGAAGAGAACGGCAGTCTCACCGGCGGTCCGGCGGTCGCCGCGGGCGCGTCCGGACCCGGCCGGCACGACGCCCAGCCGCCCGCGCCGGCCGACCCGGCGAACCCGCCACCGCCGTCGCAGTGGGACTGGTCCACCGCCCACGACGAGCCGGTGGGGACGGGTCCGCACGCCGGCGACGACACCGACCGCCCTGTCGCTGCGCCGGGCATCCCGCCGACGATCCGTCCGCCCGGATCTCCGGGCCCGGGGCACTGGCACGCGGCCCCACCCGAACCGGGTCGGGCAACGGCCGCGTCCCCACCGGAGACCCGCCGCAGGCCGTCCAGAGGGCCGGTCGACAACCCGGCCAGCGACCCGAGCACGAGAACCGTGGGGGGCGGGGACCCGAGCACGACAAGCAACCCGGTCAGCGGCCGCACCACCCCCCGAGGGGAGACCGAGCCGACCTCGGCTCCGCGGGAAACCCCGGCCGGGCGAGACCGGCCGGCCACTCGGCCTTCGCCGAACCCGGCTCGGCCGGTCCGAGCAACGGGGGCTGAACCGACGTCGCCCCGGCCGCACACCGGCACGCCCACCGACAATGACCACCGGCCACCCGGACCGCCGACGGCGCGACGGCACGACCGCGCCACCGCACCGCCGCCTATCTCGGCCGGTCCGGCAGCCGATCAAGAGCCGGGCGTCCGCCGGGCACCCGCAGAGCACGCGGCCCCTGCAGACCACCTGGAACCCGCAGGGCAACCTGCCGAACACCGGGAGCGGCCCGACGCCGACGAGCAAGCAGCCCACCCGCCGGTCGAGGAGCCGAGCACGTCGGCTACCACCGACGCGGAGGACGGCCCCGCAGAGGGGGAACAACCGTCGGCCGTGCAGCCGCCCGCGCCGGGACCCGGAGCGACGGGCCCGGGCTCCGGCCACCCGCCGGCGAGTCCTTCGCGAGTCCACGACACCGCGC
>CAZNCE010000008.1:26760-34993 GCA_964571285.1 uncultured Nocardioidaceae bacterium
CCGCGCGCAGGGACACCGCACCACAGGACACGTCCCCCCGGGAGAAGTCACCGCAAGGCACCGCACCCCAAGGGCCGACAAGGCCGGCGTCGCCGGGCAGCGGGTCGCCGGCTCCGGCGCCACCGGCTCCGGCGCCACCGGGCACGACGCCACCGGGCGGCGCACCGCACCGGATCGCTGCGGCGACCGGCTCTGCCGGCGCGGGTGGACCCACGTCGAGTGGACCCGCTGCCGAGCCCGCCCCGCAGCCACCGCCGCCGCCGATGCGGCACACACAGGCGGTGCCGCTGCCGGTGATCGCCTCGTTCGAGCGGATGACCGGGGTGGATCTCGGCTTCGTCCCGATGGTGCGGGGACCCTACGCCGACGACGCTGCTCGGCAACGCAACGCGCAGGCCTTCACCGAGGACGGGACGGTCTACCTTCCCACCTCGGCGGGGCCGGCGGATCGCTCGGACACGCACGCGCTGCTCGGCCACGAATTGGCGCACGTGCTGCAGCAACGCGCCCTGCCCGAGCTCCCGCGCGAGCAGTCCACGGCGGGACGGCGGCTGGAGGAGCAGGCGCGAACCATCGAGCAGACGCTGCGGGGGGAGCCCATCGGCCTGGTCGAACCGCCGACCCGAGACGACGGCGATCGCGGGACGGCTCGGATGTCGTGGTCACCGTCGGCCGGCTTCCACAGCGGCTCGGCTTCCGGCGTGCGGGCCGACGCGCCGGTGCAACGCGCGCCGAACGCCGCTCCGGCGCCCGCTGCGCCCACGCCGCCGAACCTGGACCTGGTGCCCGCCGCCGGAGACGCCCGGTTCGACAACCAACCTCCGGCGGGCGACGGCGCGGGCCCGACGGTCGACTGGGAGCGCTTCCTCCGGGGTTGGTCGCCGGAGACCGCGGACGGGAGCCACCCGCTGGTCTACCCGGGCGACAGCACCCGCCTGCTGGCCTGGTTGTCCGGGGACGAGGGCGGCGGCGACAACGCCCCGGTGCCCGGTCTGGCCGGGCTCCCCCAAGAGCAGCTGAACTGGATCGTGAACCAGGTGCGTGCCGCGATGGCCAGCGCCTTCGATCCCGAGGACTCCGAGCTGCTGGACCGGCTCACCCCCGGGCTGTACGAGCGCATCGGAGCGCGACTGCGGCGCGAGCTGATCGTGGACCGCGAGCGCGCGGGCGTACTGACCGAGTTCCACTGACGATTCCACCCAGGAGGATGACATGCCGCTAGGTGCCCGTAGCCTGACCAGCCTGGTCGCTGGCGAGTTCAACCTGCGCGGTGACTCGAGCAAGTTCCTGGTGGTCTTCGACGACTCCGAATATGACCTCGGCTCCTGGTCGCGCGTCAACGGGTTGGGCGTGAGCTGGGATCCGATCAGCTACCGCGCCGGGGACTCCGCGAACGTGTGGACCGCCCCCGGGCTGCCGAAGTTCAGCACGATCAGCCTCAGCCGGGCCACCTGCCCCGACTCGCAGTTCGTCCAACGATGGTTGGCGAAGACCGCGAAGGAGCCCAAGGTGTTCAGCGGCAGCATCAAGCTGCTCAGCTGGGCCGGCATCCCCCTCTGCGAGTGGACGCTGAAGCAGTTCGTGCCGATCGGCTGGAAGATCGCCGACCTGGAGACCAAGGCGGCCACGGTCGTGACCGAGACCCTCGAGCTCGCCCACACCGGCTTCCTGGCCGACGACATCAGGGGGGGCCTGTTTTGAGCATCACCGCCGCAGCCGGTGCCCTGGCCCACAGCATGGCCGGCGGCAGAGCCGCCGCTCAGCTGAACCCGAAGTTCGGGGTCGTCTTTCGCTTCAAGGTCCACTTCGGCGGGCTCGCCCTGGGCGCCTGGCAGAGCTGCGCCGGACTCAGGGTCGAGTACAAGCCCACCGAGGTCAAAGCCGGCGGTGACTACAACCGCGTGCGCTACCTGCCCGGGGAGACCAGCTATCCCAAGATCGTCCTCAAGCGCGCGGTGACCGCCCAGGACTCGATGAAGCTGCAGAACTGGCTGAAGCAGCAACGCTGGCAGCAGGAGGCGGCCGGCCTCGGCGAACAGGCCACCATCACCTTGCAGGACTCGTACAGCCACGCGGTGCTGATCTGGACCTTGGAGGGCGCCCGCCCGGTCTCGTGGAGCGTCTCCGACCTGGACGCCAAGACGAGCGGCATCGCGATCGAGACCCTCGAGGTGCAGCACGAGGGCTTCACGGTGAGCGCCGGCAGCACGTCCCCGACCGCGACCACGGCCCCCGCCGAGGGGCAGCTGGCGCTGCCGTCGCTGTCGGGCGACGGCGGCAGCGTCACCTTCCCCATCCCGCCACAGAAGATGAAGCTCACCCGCACCTCCGACAAGCAGGGGTTCACCGTCGACGCCCAGGAGCAGACGACCGTTCAGATGGCCAAGGCCGATGTCACGACCTACGAGTTGAACGACCTCCTCCTGTTCGGAGACCACGTGGAGCGGGACATCAAGCTGTTGACCGACTGGGCCACTCATCGACGAACCACGGGAACCGACGGAAAGCCCCATGACACCTTGCCGCCGTTGAGGTTCGCCTGGGGGCCGCTGCAGGAGACGGCGTTCCTCAGTTACGTCTCGACCACCTACACCCGGTTCGCCAGTTCCGGCCAGCCGGTACGCGCATCCGTCACCGTCAAGCTGGACCTGGCCGTGGAGGCAGCCGGCCAGGGCGCACAGAACCCCTCCTCGGGGGGCATCGCCGGCCGCGGCTCGCACCTGATGACCGAATCCGACTCACTGCCGGCGCTGGCCACCCGGTCGTACGGGAGCCCGGCCCGCTGGCGTGAGCTGGCCACCGCGAACGGGATCGACGACCCGCTACGCATCCCGGCCGGCACGTCGGTGTTCCTCCCGTCCGACACCGAGCTCGAGACCGGCAGGTCACGATGACCGCCACGCCCACCGAGGAACAACTCCGCCTGGAGCAGACGTCGATCGAACCCGACATCCGGATCGGCACCGCCAAGACCCGGCTCTCGACCCAGCTGCAGCCGCTGCTGGTCCGGGTCGTGGTCGACGTCCACCTGACCCTTCCCGACATGGTCGAGTTGACCTTCCTGGACGCGAGCGGGCAGGTGACGACCGACGCCGGTCTGGCGCTCGGCACGCCGCTGTCGGTGCTGGCCGGCAGCCCCGACGGCGGATCGACCACGGTGATCGAGGCGGAGGTCACCGGCATCGAAGGGACCTACGGCGACCGGGATTGGTACACGGTGATCCGCGGCTACAGCGTCGAGCACCGGATGCAGCGGGTCCGGCGTACCCGCACCTTCGTCAATGCGAAGGACTCGGATGTCGCCCGCCAGCTCGCCGGCGACGCCGGCCTGACCATCGACCAGGTCGACGCCACCCTGCAGGTGCACCCGCAGCTGGCCCAGGACAACCAGACCGACTGGGAGTTCCTGCGGGCACGGGCCGAGGAAGTCGGCTACGAGGTCGGCGTCACCGGCGGCGGCTTCCACTTCCGGGCCGCCAGCCACGCGACGGGCAGCACGGTTGCGCTGAGGTCCGGCGGCAACCTGCTCACCTTCTCGCCGCGGCTGAGCTCGGCCAACCTGGTCGCGGAGGTGGAGGTACGCGCCTGGGATCCCGTCAACGCCAAGGCGATGGCCGCCCGCCAGCCCATCGACTCCGCCGCGGTGACCATCGGAGCCGGCGATGCGGCCGGTGCCGCACGGACGTTCCAGTCCTCGGGACCGCCACCGGCGGCGGCCGGGCCGCTGGGGCCGGCTCCCAGCCCGACCGCCTACGTCGTGCACGACCGGGCGGTGACGGTGGAGTCCAACAGCACCAGAGCGCTGACCGACGCCGCCCAGGCACTGGCCGGGCGCGCCGCCAGCGGATACGCCGAGGCGGAGGGCATCGCGCTCGGCGATGGTCGGATCGGCGCCGGCACCGTGGTCGACATCCAGCGGGTGCCGCGGCAGTTCTGTGGCAAGTGGACGATCACCCGGGCGCGCCACGTGTACGCGCCGGACCTGGGCTACCGGCTGCACTTCACGGCCAGCGGACAGCAGGATCGGACGCTCCTGGCGCTCACCTCCGCACACGGGAACAGCCGCGGACCGGCCCGGATCCAAGGGGTGGTCGGCGCCGTGGTGACCGCGATCGAGGATCCGCTCGGGCTGGGTCGGGTCAAGGTCGCACTGCCCTGGTTGTCGCCGGACTACGAGACGGACTGGGCGCCGGTCACCCAGCTCACGGCCGGACAGAACACCGGCACCCTGTTCCTGCCCGAACCCGAAGACCAGGTGCTGGTCGCCTTCGAGTTCGGGGACCTCCGCCGGCCGTACGTGCTGGGTGCGCTGGTGAACTCGCGCACCGGGACGGGCGCGCTGCTCGCCCCCGGCGGAAGCGAGCCCGGTCGAACGGCCGTGAAGAGCGGCCGACCCGCATCGGTGATCCGGCGCGGAATCATCACCCCGAGCGGCAACCGCCTGGTGTTCCACGACGACGGCCCACCGTCTGGTGGGCGGCCGACGGCGTCCCAGGTCGTCCTGGCCACTGCACAAGACAAGATCTCGCTGACCCTGGACCAGGTCACCGGCGAGCTCAAGCTGGTCTGCAAGAACGGCAGCCCCCCGGGCCGGCTCACCATCGAGTGCGATGGCGCGATGGAGATCAAGACCGGGCCGTCCGGGACCCTCACGATCGACGGCGGCTCGGCGCTGACGCTCAAGGGCAAGACCGTGCAGCTCGAGGGCACCGGACCCACCGCCATCAAGGGCAAGCCGGTCCAGCTGAACTGAGGAGTGCGACTGATGCCTGTGGACTTCATCGGCCGTGGCGTGGCCTTCCCGCTTCGGGTCGGCACGGACGGCGGGCTGGCCACCGTCGGTGGGTTGGCGAACCTCGAGAAGGCGATGAGGGTCATCTTGTTGACCAGGATCGGCGAGCGACCGATGCGCCCGAGCTTCGGTTCCCGGCTCAGCGACTTCCTGTTCGAGGGCGTCTCCACGCAGAACGCCGCGGCCATCGCCGACGAGGTGCGCCGCGCCCTCACCCAGTGCGAGCCGCGGGCACGGATCGACGACGTGGTGGTCAAGCCGGCGGACACCGGCATCGGCCGCTACGACATCGACATCTCCTACACCGTGCTGGCCAGCAATGACGAGCACAACCTCGTCGTGCCGTTCTACTCGATCCCCGGCGAGGAGGCCTGACCGTGCTACCCACCCCTGACCTCGACGACCGTGGCTTCCAAGACCTGGTGGACGACGCCAAGCGGCTGGTGATGCGGCGCTGCCCGGAATGGACCGACCACAACGTCTCCGACCCCGGCGTCACGCTGATCGAGACGTTCGCGTTCATGACCGACCAGCTGCTCTACCGACTCAACCGGGTGCCGGACCGGCTCTACGTGAAGTTCCTGGACCTGATCGGCCTGCGGATGTTCCCGCCCACTGCGGCGCGGGCACCGGTGACCTTCTGGCTGTCCACCGCGCTCGAGGCCCCGTTCACGATCACGCAGGGCACCGCGGTGTCGACTCCGGCGACCGAACGCGGCGATCCGGTGGTCTTCAACACCGCGCACGAGCTCGCGCTGGTCCCCTGCTCACTGTCCGGGCTGGCCACCGCCGCGGCGGATGACAGCCCTCCGGAGGACCGCACCACCCAGCTCGAGTTCGACACGGCGGTCGGCGTGTTCTCCACTCCCCCGCAGCCCGGCGACATCCTGTACGTGGGACTGGACAACCCGGTGCCACGGTGCGCCGTACGTCTCGATGTCACGGCACAGGCCGAGGGCGTCGGCGTGAACCCCAAGCGCCCACCGCTGGTCTGGGAGGCGTTCTGCCACGACGAGTGGGTGGCCTGCGACGTGACCGGCGACGACACCGGCGGGCTGAACCGGTCCGGCAGTCTGATCATCCACGTACCGCCGGGGCACACCATCGGAGTGGTCGCCGAGCGTCCCAGCGCCTGGCTGCGCGCCCGGGTGATCGAGCCGGAGGAGGGCCAGCCCCCCTACTCGGCGAGCCCGGTGGTGAACGGGCTGTCAGCGTGCACGATCGGGGGTACGGCGACCGCCCTGCACGCGGAGATCGTCGGGGAGGAGACACTGGGCGAGGCCGAGGGGGTCGCCGGGCAGCAGTTCCCGGTGCAGCGGGCCCCCGTGCTCAGCGGCGTCGGCGACCCGGTGGTCGAAGTGAGCTCACCGGACGGGTGGCAGCCCTGGGACCGGGTCGACCACTTCGCGGCCAGCGGGCCGGAGGACCAGCACTACGTGCTGGACGCGTACGCCGGGCAGGTGATCTTCGGCCCGGCCGTGCGGCTGCCCGGCGGCGGCCAGCGGCAGTACGGCGCGGTCCCGGAGTCGGGCGCGACCGTGCGCATCCGCGACTACGCCATAGGCGGCGGGCCGACGGGCAACGTGGCCGCGGGGACGATCAGCTCCCTGCGGTCGGCGATCCCGTTCGTCACCAGCGTGGAGAATCGGGCGCCCGCGGTCGGCGGCACCGCCGGCGAGACGCTGGACGAGGCGAAGCGACGAGGTCCGCTGATGCTGCGCACCCGAGACCGCGCGGTGACCGTCGAGGACTACGAGATCCTGGCCCGCGAGGCTGCGCCCGAGGCTGCCCGGGTGCATTGCGTCCCCGCCGACGGGGACACTGTGCCCACCGGTGCGGTGAAGTTGCTGATCGTGCCCGCCGCTCCGGCGGAGCAGGGCCGGGTCGCACTCGAGGACCTCATCCCCGCCGAGGAGACACTGTCCCGGATCGCCGACCGGATCGAGCAGGCCCGGGTCGCGGGCGTTCGCGTGCTCCTCGAACCACCGCGCTACCGAGGTGTCACGGTCGTCGCCCGGCTGATCGCCCGGCCTCGGGCGGACGCTGATCGAGTAGCCGAGGAGGCGACCGATGCGCTGTACCAGCTGCTCAGCCCACTGCCTGGCGGCGGGCCGGACGGCGACGGCTGGCCGTTCGGCCGCCCGGTGCTGTCTGGGGAGCTGTTCGCCGCACTGCGGCAGGTCCGCGGGGTCGAACTCGTGGAGGAACTGCGGCTGTTCGGTGCCGACCCGGTCACCGGTCGCCGCGGCGCCGAGACCCAGCGCCTGAATCTGGACGAGCACAGTCTGGTGTTCTCCTTCGAGCATCAGGTGCGGGTGGAGGGGCGATGACCCACGACACCCGGTCCCGGTGGCCCGGCAGGCGCAGGGGGGCCGGCCGATGACCAGCACGACCGCCCCAGCCGGGCCGCGGACGCCGTACCCGCTGAGCACCCTGCTTCCCTCCTACCTGCAGTCCGACGAGTTCACGGTGCGCCTCACCACGGGACTGGACGACGTGCTGGCTCCGTTGATCTGCGTGCTCGACTGCCTGGACTCGTACGTCGACCCACTGCTCACCGCGCCGGACTTCGTCGCCTGGCTGGCCGACTGGGTCGGCGCACCGCTGGACGACCACTGGGACGACGGGCTGCAGCGTCGCGAGGTGCTCGCGGCCGCCTCCCTGCACCGGATGCGGGGTACCGCGGAGGGTATCCGCGCGCAGGTCGCGCTCGCCGTCGACGGCGACGTCGAGGTGGTCGAGCCGGGCGGCTGCGTCTGGTCGGCCGGCCCGACCGACGCGCCCACAGGCGGATCTGCCGACCCGACGGGAATCGTGGTCCGGGTGGCCGTGGACAACCCCGCCGCAGTCCGGTTGGCCGCCCTCGAGGAGCTCGTGGCCAGCGTCAAGCCAGCACACCTGCCACACCGGATAGAGGTGGTGAACCGATGATCGTCTGCCGCAAGTGTGGGACGAGCAACGGCGACTCCGACGCCTTCTGCGGGTCGTGCGGGTCCTTCCTGGAATGGACCGGCGAGAAGGTCGCCCCAACGCCGGTGGCCGTCGAAGAGCCCGAGGAGCAGCCCGAGGAGAGCACACCGGCGAGGAAACGGGGCCTGCTCGACCGGATGAGCGACGCCGTCAGCTTCGTGATGGCGCCGTCGGCCGGCCGGGCCGACACCGGCGAGACCTGGACCGGTTTCGGCCGGGAGCCGGCTGGTGGTGGCCCCGGCGGCCCCGGAGCCGGGGGTCCGCGCCCGCCGGGCCCGCCGGGGGGACCACGACCTGGTCCTCCGGCGCCAGCGGCCCCGCCAGGAGCACCACCGCGGCCTCCCGGCCCACCCCCACCACCCGGCGCCGGCGGACCCCCCACACCACCGCCACCACCAGGAGCACCACCGCGGCCCCCCGGCCCACCCCCACCACCCGGCGCCGGCGGACCCCCCACACCACCGCCACCAC
>CAZNCE010000008.1:35093-38367 GCA_964571285.1 uncultured Nocardioidaceae bacterium
CACCACCCGGCGCCGGCGGACCCCCCACACCACCGCCACCACCAGGAGCACCACCAGCGGCACCACCAGGAGCACCACCACGGCCCCCCGGGCCGGACGGGTCGGACCAAGACGGGTCCGCCGACGGGCCGGCCAAGCGCACGCTCGCCGCCAGGAGCACCGCGGGCCTGTTGGTCGGCATCGACGGAACCCCCGAGGCAGGTACTCCGTCCGGATCCGCCACGCCGCCCCCACCGCCACGCGAATCCGGCGAGGAGCCCGAGCCGGAGACCCCCAACGAGGTCACCCCACAGCGGGTGCGGAAGCGGGTGGCGGCGGTCACCAAGACCAAGCCCACCCGCAGGCTGCAGCCCGGCGACCTGATCTGTGGGCAGTGCGGTGAGGGCAACGCACCCACCCGCAAGTTCTGCAGCCGGTGCGGTGAGGAACTCGGCTCCGCCGAGGTCGTGAAGAGCCCGTGGTACCGCAAGCTGATGTTCTGGCGTCGCAGGCCGAAGCAGCTCGCCGCCGGGACCAGGCCGGGCGAACCGGGTACGAAGAAGGATCTGGGCACCCGCGCCCGCGGGGGTTACCGCAAGCTGCGGGCGCTGCTTGCCGTAGCCGCCCTCGGCATCGGCATGGTGTACCTGTTCGTGCCACCCGTACGCGGGCTGATCAACGACACGGTGGCGAACCCCACGATCACGGTCCGGCGCTGGTGGTCGCAGAACGTCGACGTCACGTACGTGCCGGTGACCCCTGCCAGCAACGGCGCGACGCGGGCGCTGGCCCAGCATCCCGGGGCGTTCGGCACCGATCGGGACAAGCAGACCTTCTGGGCGGCGAACTGGAGGCGCGGGTTGAAGCGACCAGCGCTGACCGTGACCTTCCGCGGCGCACAGGACATCTCGTACATCGTGGTGTCCTCGGGGGCGGTCGGCAAGGCGTTCAAGCACTACTACCGGCCGGCGACGCTGCACGTGCAGTATCCCGAGCACAAGAGCTCCGAGAACGTGAAGCTGGTGGACGAGTCCGACGACCAGGTGATCAAGCTGAAGAAGGCCAAGGACGTGACCAGGATCGAGATCTACGTGGCCTCCGTGTACCCCGAGAGCAAGGCGAAGGCGGTCGCGATCACCGACGTCGAGTTCAAGACCAAAGAGAGCCAGGAGTAGCCGGACCCGCCGGTCCCGGTCGACGACCTGGTTGACCCCGGTCGGATCACTGCGGCTGGTCCGGGACGCCGATCAGGTCCCGGATGAGGCCGACACTGAGCCGGCCGGCGTCCGGGCCGGCCGGGGAATGCAGCGCGCGGTCCACGGCCCATCGGTCCAGGACGGTGAGCACCGCGGCGGTCAGTTCGACGGCGAGGTCCGCGGGGAGATCTCGCCGGACCAGCCCGAGGGCCAGACCCCGGTGCACCGCCCGGGCGAGCCAGCCGCCAACCTCGGTGCGCAGCCTCTGCAGGGCGCTGCCGGGTTCGACCGAGTCGTCCCGGTGATACATCAGGCCGAGCAGGCGGGTCTCGGGGTGCGTGGCGGCGGCTCGACCCAGGTCGTCGAGCAGCCGGCGCATCGCCGGCCAGAAGTCAGCGGCGTCCAGGCGGTCGAGTTCGGGCACGGTCAGGCCGTCTCCCAGCCGCTCCCGCAACACGCCGACCACGTGATCGTGCAGCCCCCGCTTGCCGCCGAAGTAGTGATAGGCGGAGCTCTTCGCCCACCCGGCAGCCCGCAGGATCTCGTTCAACGACGCAGCCCGGTAACCGTCCCGCGCGAACGTCTGCGCCGCGGCGAGCAGCAGGACGCGCTCGCTGGCCGCATCCACGGGCCGGGCTGGTCGGGCCATGACGAGCAGCCTAACCAATTCATGTACCGGTCGGTCCAAGAATTGCGTACCGTAGGTGTCGCACCGGCCCCCCGCAACCAACCCGGCCGGCGCCTGAGGAGGCAGCGGATGAACGACACCGTGCTCGTTCTCGGTGCGACCGGATACCTAGGTCGCCATCTGGTGACCGCTCTCGCCGACGACGGCTACCGCGTACGCGCAGTGGTCCGGTCGCGGGAGCGGGCACAGCAACCGGGGCCCTACGGCGCCCCGGCGCTGACCGGCATGGTGGCCGAGTGGGCGGTGGGCCAGGTCACCCGCGTGGAGTTCACCGCCGGCCTTTGCGCCGGGGTGGATCGGGTGGTGTCCGCCCTGGGCGTCACCCGCCAGCGGGCCGACCCCTGGGAGGTCGACTTCGCGGCCAACCTGCGAGTGCTCGAGGATGCGGAGCGCCACGACGTGCGTTCGTTCCTGTATGTCAACGTGATGCACGCCCGTGAGGGGCGCTCGATGATCCTGCGCTCGAAGGCGGCGTTCGCCGCGACGCTGCAGCGATCGGCTGTCGCTGCCCAGATCGTCAACCCGTCCGGGTACTTCTCCGACGTCTCCGAGTTCCTGACCATGGCTCGGCGCGGGGTGGTGCTGCTTCCGCCCAACCCCGCTGTTCGGATCGCGCCGATCCATGGAGCCGACCTGGCCGAGTTCTGTGTCGGCCGGCTGCGCCACGGCGCGACCGGCAGCTGGGACGTCGGCGGGCCGGACATCCTCACCTACTCCGACGTCGCGGAGCTGGCCTTCGCGGCGGTCGCGAGGTCCCCGCACACGGTGACCCTGCCGCACCGGGTGCTGCGCTCGGGGGTGTGGCTGGCGTCGCACCTAGGCCAGCGACCGCGGGACCTGGCCCAGTTCTTCGCCGACGGGCTGGTCCGCGACGCGGTCGGCGAACGGGTCGGCGACCATCACCTCGCCGAGCACTTTCGCCAGATCTCCCGACGAGCCGGCCCGTGACGGCGCCGTGTGCTGGGGCCTATCCGGCCCCGTGGCGAGCTCAGTTCCTGGTGGCGAAGTCGGGCGGCTGGATGCTGCCCGGCACGATCAGCAGCGGATCGGTTCGCACGGCACCCACGCCGGGCATGGTCACGGTCAGGACCTGCCGTCCCGGGCCGCCGTCTCGCAGCACCACCAGCGGAGCGCTGAACGACCCGCGGGCGTCGGGGACCACCCGTGGCAGCACCACCGGACCACCGCTCCACGACAGCCGGACTCGCTTGCCCGGTAGGAAGTGCTCGCCCTCGGCGAAGGCCACCTGTCCCTGCCGGATGACCTGCGGTACCCACCGCAGCTCCGGCGCGGTAACGGTGCCGACCAGATGCGCCTGCGCAGTGGCCGTGGGTGGGCCGCCGGGCTCTGCCGCGGGCTGGTCGGTGCTCCCACTACCGGGA
The DNA here is from genome assembly GCA_964571285.1 of uncultured Nocardioidaceae bacterium. Classification (GTDB taxonomy): domain Bacteria; phylum Actinomycetota; class Actinomycetes; order Propionibacteriales; family Nocardioidaceae; genus CAZNCE01. The sequence goes on from CAZNCE010000008.1 coordinate 38,339, forward strand.
CCACCGGTAGGTGCAGTGGTCGGCCCGTT
>CAZNCE010000008.1:38467-49809 GCA_964571285.1 uncultured Nocardioidaceae bacterium
GTGGTCGGCCCCGTGGTCGGCGCTGCGGGTGGAACCGTGGTCGACTCGGTGGGCGCCGAAGCGGTGACCCGCAGCACCGCGGTGCGATCGCCCAGCCCGGTCGGACGGTAGGTCACGTCGACCCGGCAGGTGGCGTCGGGCCGCACCCGGCCGCAGCCGGTCCCCGAGACAGTGAAGTCGTGCGCGGCCGCGACCAGGTCGGGCACCCCGGCCGGGATCGCACCGGTCGAGCCGGGCGGGCCCGACGTATCGGGTTCCGCGGGAGCACCGGGCAGGTCGGGCAGTACCTGCGACCGAATCGTCACCGTGACGTTCGAGCGGTTCGTCACGGTCACGCCCACCGCACGGCTGGACATCCCGAGCGGATGCTCCCCGAAGTCCAGCACCGCCGGCCGGAGGTCGAGGGCCACCGTGGTCGTCGGACCGACGCTGGGGCCAGGCGACCCGATCGGTTCCTGGCTCGGGGTAGTGGGCGGAGCGGTCGGGGAGGTCGGCGGCTCTTGTTCGGGGACGGCGACGCCGACGAGGTCGACCAACAGCGGAGTCCCCTCCCACACCTGGCTTGCGGTGTCGATCCGCACCTCCCCGTCGTGACGACCGGTCTGGGCCGGGGCGAACACGATCCGCAGCCGGCAGGACTGGTGCTGGTGCAAGACGATGCCGTCGCATCCCCGGACCACGAACTCGCCGCTGACGGTGACCTGTACCCGCGCGGGCCCCGGTCCCGCATTCCGGATCGTCACCACCTGGGCGGCGCTCTCACTCCCCACCACCTGGGCCGGGAACGTCACCCCCGGGGGGCTGACGCTGATGTCGGCGGCCCGCTCACGTGCGTAGATCGCGGTGTCGGACTGCCCCTCCTCACCGGTGAGGTCACCATTGGACGCGAACACGATCACGGCTCCGGTGCTGTCCACGGCCGGGAGGCCGCCGGCGCCGACCGAGCCGTCCTCGGCGGTGGGTGCGGACAGGATCTCCAGCGGGGCAGGGGATGACCGCAGCAACAGGTTCACGTCGCGCGCGAACACCTGGCTGCAGCACAGCTCGATGGTCTCCGGCATCAACTGGGAGTCGTCCGACGCGAACGCGACCGTGCTGCCGTCTGCGGACAGCGCGGGCGAATAGCTGCGGCCTGCGTAGTAGGGGTTGTCGCGGCTCGGTCGCGGCGTCACCGCCACCGTGACTGCCCGGCTCAGATCCCGGACGAACACCCTGGCCCCGTCCTCCGGCCGCCCGAAGCTGGCGAACGCGACCCGGTCCCCGTCCGCGGAGATCGACGGCTGGACCGCGTTCTCGAACAGTCGGTCCCCGGACCGGCGGACCGAGGCTGCCACGGTCTCGCCCGGGCGGTACGAGCGATCGCCGGCCCGGTCGGTGTCATGCACCAGGATGGCGCTCTGGACGCTGGCGTACCCCGGGCTCTCGAAGGCGACGTAGCGCCCGCTGCCCGAGACCACTGGGGCCCGCCCCTGGAGCACCGCGCCGTTCGAGCCGATGCTCACGACCTGCGCCGGAGGACGCCCGGCCCCGCCGAAGTCGCCGGTGCCACTGGGATCCCGCTTGGCCACCACCACCTCGCGTGCCCCGGATCCGACGAACCGGATCAGCCGATCGGCGGCACCGCCCTCGACGCCCACGGAGATGGACGCGACGTAGGACCGGACCGCGCGCGGCCGGAATCGGACGTAGGCCGTGCACGAGTCCCCCGGCTGCAGGTTCATCCCGTCGACGCACGGCCCCTGCTCCGCCGCCGGCGTCGGGTCGACGGTCGGTGGGGCCGTCGGGTCGGCGTCGGGCGGGCGGGGCTCGGCCAACCGGATGGCACAGGTGGAGGACCGGAAGGTGACCTGTTCGTCCTGCTCACTCAGGTTGGCCACGGTCTGCGCGACGACCTGGGTGCCCCACCGGTCGTAGAACTCGTAGCTCTGGACGCGTTCATTGTCATCGCTTTGGGTGTAGCCGGGATCGCGCACTGTGGGGATCGGTCCGCAGTCCTCGGGACTGCGGACGGCCGCGAGCGGCGCTGCGGCCTGAGTCTCCGACAGGCTGGGCGGCGGTGACTCGGCCGGTGACCCGCACAGCTGCGCGGCCAGCGCGATCTCGGTTTGACCGCGGGGTGTCGGGCTGTCCAGCCGCAGCCTGCCGAACACCGGCCCGCAGGCAGCCACCTCCCCGGGGTCGAAGGTGATCCGGATGGAGCAGGAATAGGGCCCGCCGCGCGGGTCGAGGGTCATGCCTTCGCAGGTGGGGCGTCCGGTCTCTCCCTCATCGGGGTCGGCGACCCGGAAGTATCGGCGCGGTGTGGCCTGTACCCCGGTGAACCGCACCGGACGGTCTCCCATGGTTGTGAAGACGGTCAGCACGATGCTCTGGGACCATTGAAGGTCCAGCAGCCGCGGCATCGGTTCGCTGCCCTGTTCGCCCGCGCGCAGGAACGGCGACCTGATGGATTGTTCGGCCGGGAAGACCAGGGTCCGGCCGTCGGCGGACAACTGCGGTCCGCACCGGCTCGCTTCGGCTGCCCCCTCGCCGGACAGGGCGGTCCAGCATCGCACCAACCGCTGGTAGGGCACGTCGTTCGCGGTGCCGGTCGCACGTCGCAGCACCGGGCCGTCCGCCGTCAGCCGGGCCACCGCGAGCTCGGTCTGCCGGTAGTAGTCGCCGCCCCCGCTGCCGGGGACGGGCGTGGACTGGAACGCCACCAGGTCGCCGTCGCCGCTCAGGCTCGGGACGCCCAGATCGCGGTTCGGCTGGGACAGCCGCGTGGTGGTCTCCGCGTCGAGATCACGGACGTCGACCTGAGCGTCGGCCTCCGAGAAGTAGTACGGGTAGGTCCCGTAGGCCACCGTGCGCCCGTCCGCCGAGACCGACGGAACCGTTGCCGGGATGTCCGGCGGCAGGTCGGAGGCGAGCACGGTCGTCCCGGCCGCGGTGACGGCCGCCAGTGGCACCAGCGCGGGCGCCACGCCGAACGCCGTACTGGCCAGCACGGCGGCACCGGCGAGCGCGGCCACCAGCGCCCGGGCGGCGCCCGTCGAGTGCGGCCGAGGTCGCATCAGTCCGCGCCCCATCGGGCACCACCCGCTGCCCGCCCAGGCACCGCAGTCGGCTGGTTTGTCGGCCCGCACGACGCTGTCGGGACCTCGCCGTCCCTTCCTAGCATCGAGGACATGCCTGCTCCCCTGGTCAAGTCCAATGCCGTGCTGAAGTGCACGATGGGTCTCGCCCCGGCGAAGCTGACCGTGTTGCCGGATGCCATGGTGATGGCCGAAGGGCAGCCGTTGGCGGCCATCGACGACAGCGCCGCGATGGTGAACGTCCCGCCCTTCGGCATGTGCACGTCGCTGGCCAACCCGGCGGTGGCCAGTGCCACCTCGGCGGCCCAGGGTGTGCTGACGCCGCAGCCGTGCACTCCGCAGCCGACTCCCTGGACGCCCGGTACGCCGTTGGTCCTGGTAGGTGGCAAGCCAGCGGTGAACGCGACCTGCACCGCCACCTGCGCGTTCGGCGGCCTCATCTCGGTGACCATGCCCGGTACCACGCGGACACTCGGCTGAGCCCGCGGCCCGTACTCGCTGCGTTCATTGCTGGTTCTGGTTCTGCTGCTGCTTCTTGGGTGCCGGCTTCTGCTCCACCCGCTGCCCGGTGAAGAAGACCGACGGCTCACACGGCTTGTTCTGCGGGTTCTGGCAGTCGACCGAGACCACGACCGGCTGGTCGTGCGAGAACATGGTCGGCTGGATGAAGTGGTAGTCCAGGTCGCGGTAGTTCTGCATCCCGAACACCAGCAGGATCTTGTCCCCGCGCTGGATGCGCAGGGTGCCCCTGTCGCCGTGGGGGTTCTGCAACACCAGGTCGCTGACCCACAGCGTCGTCTTCTCCTTCGGGACATGCTCGGTCTTCTCGAATCCGCCCGCGGGTCGGACCGAGGCGTCGACCCGGAAGTCGATCGCCGACTTCTTGTTCAGGGTGCCGCCGGCCACGCCGCCACCGGACAGCACCGTCTCCACCTGCTTCTTGCTGGTGCTGGCGCTCTGCTGTGCCTGCGACGACTCCTGCTTCGCCTCGGCCGCCTGCTGCTGTGCCTGGGCGGCCTCCTGCTGGGCCTGCGCGACCTGCTGCTGGGCCTGTGCAGCCTGGTCCGACGCGTCTACGATGGCGCCCGCCAACTCCTTGGTGTGGTCCTCGGCCACGTTCTGCGCCGTGGACTCCACGGTGGGCTTGAGCAGCAGATACCACAGCGCCACCAACGCGATCGCCAGAGCCAGCAACAGGGCGAGCGCCTTGAAAAACCAGTTCGGCAGCAGCGACTGCTGCACCATTGCCCCGGGCAGCACGGTCGGTTCAGCGTCGGCGGAGGTGATCCGCACCTCGAACGGCAGGCTCTTCTCCGGGCCCTGCAGGAACCGCTTGCGTGGCTTTGCCTTGATCCCGACGAACACCGCCGTGCCGGGATCGACCGTCACGTTCGCGGGCTCCACGGTGAAATCCAGGAACCGGTCGGGATCGCTGGCCTGCACCGAGAGCATCTGCGGCGAGTTGCCGAGGTTGTCGAGGGCCAGCTTGTGCCGCCCGGTCATCCGGCCGGTCGAGGTCCGCGGCACGAGTTCGGCAGCCGTGTCGCGGAACGTGCCGACCGTGATGACCGACTCCTCGATCCGCGAGCCGGCGGTGTCCTCCCGGGACATCACCCGCAACGCGAACGGCACCGGGCCGGCCGCGACCCGGGCGGACTTCGGCGGCGCGAACACCAGCCGGGCAACACCCTCCTCGCCCGGCAGCAGGTTGACGATGGCCGGCTCCACGCGGGCCCACCCGGCGGCGTCGCCGAGCACGTCCATCTCGAACTGGTCCACCACCGCGCCGGAGTTGCGCAGGCGCACGCTCGCCGCCGCCTCATCCCCGGGTACGACCGGCAGATCCGGCGGCTCCATCGCAACCGACACACCCATGTGGGCAGTGTGTCGAGCGGCCACGCTCCGTACCGAGCCCGCTGAGGTACAACCGGGGGAAAGGCCGTTTGCCCTTTCGGGCAAGGGCAATCCGGTTCCTGAACGTGGTGTGGGGTCGAACCGGTGCGCCCGTGCCCGAGCGGACACGATGCGGCACGGAACGTATATGACCCTGTTCGGACCGTGCCGGCTTCGTTAAGGTGGAGGTTCATGCGGCGCGCCTTGGGAACCATCGTCCTGGGATCTGCCCTCCTGTCGAGTCTGCTGGCACCGGTGGCACTCAGCACCGAAGCGGCGTACGCGGACGTTCCGCCGGTGGCGAATCCGCCTATCGAGCAGTCCTGCGGACTCGAGTTGACCCTGGTGCTGGACGCGTCCGGCTCGGTCAGCTCTTCGCATGCGGTCGACGATGTTCGGGACGCGGGGGATGCGCTGCTCACCGCGTTGAAGGACACCAACTCCTTCGCCCGGGTCTCCCAGTTCGCGTCGCTGTCGCAGTCGCTGGCCGGCCGGACGATCATCGACGAGGCCTCCATGGCCGACGGAGGGGCCCTTGCGGAGGCGCTGCAGGCCTACTACAACCCGATCCCGCCGCGACCGTCCGACGTGAACATCTACTCGTTCCGCGGGTCGGGGAACCCGCAGTCGGCGAGCAGCTTCTCCAGCGCCAATTCCTCGAACCAGTACACGAACTGGGACCAGGCCATCGACCAAGCCGACACCGCGGGCTCGGAACTCGTGGTGTTCGTGACCGACGGCGATCCGACCGGGTACGACTTCAACCAGCCCGGCGACCCGTTCCGTGATCAAGACGTCGCGGTAAACACCAACCGGGGCGAGGCCAACCAGCTCACCATGGACCGCGCGATCGAGGAGGCGAACGCGGTCAAGGCGGGTGACACCCGGATGCTCGCGGTCGGCGTGGGCAGCGCGCTGAACAACGCCGCGAGCCGCGACCGCCTGACCCAGATCGCCGGGCCGCAGGTGGTGCGCGACGCCGACCTCGCGTCGGTGGACGACCTGAACGACATCGACGTCGCGCTGGTCACCGACTTCCAGGACCTGGCCCAGTTCATGCGCGGCCTGGTGCTCCAGTTGTGCTCACCGTCCTTGACGGTGCGCAAGCTCGCCCAGACCGCGGACGACTCGATCTACCGGCCGCTGCCGGGCCGCGACATCACCGTCACGCCAACGGTTCCCGAGGGCGACGGCTTCGACTGGATCCTGCCCGCGGGCGCCACCGGTCCGTCGCAGACGGTGCCGACCGACGACAACGGCTTCGCCCAGTTCCAGTGGGAGCCGATTCCCCCAGAGGAGGACTCCACCGCAACCGTCGCCGAGGCGACGGATGATCGATACACGCCCGGCAGACCCGGACCGAACAACGACTTCCGATGCGAACTGCGGAACGAGGCAGGCCAGGTCCGGGTGGTCGAGGACGACTTCACCGACCCCGCGAACCCCAGCTTCGAGCTGGATCCGATCGGTCAGGAGATCGTGACCTGCACGCTGTACAACTCGTTCGACTACGAGCCACAGATCGGGCTGACGAAGCTCAACGCACCGACCGAGGTCCGCGGCGACCTGCATCCACCGACCGAGGTGACGTCGTCGTACGAGGTCACCAACCCCGGGAACACTCCACTGTCGGACATCGGCATCGTCGACAACCGCTGCGGCCCGGTCCAGCCGGTCGTCTCCGGTGCCGCCAACGTGGGAGACGTCAACCAGGATGGGCTCCTCGACCCAGGCGAGACCTGGCAGTTCACCTGCACCCAGCCGGTCCAGGTGTCCGTCACCCGGACACCCGGCGGCCAGAACATCACTAACACCGCCACCGTGAGCGGGATCGATCCGGCCGGCACCCTGGTGACCGCCACGGCCGCAGACGACGTGGACGTGTTCACGCCGCTCATCACCTTGGACAAGCGGGTCAACGGCGCCGACCAGGCCACCATCAGCACCGGTGAGACCGCCGACTACACCTACGACGTGACCAACGCCGGCAACACGCCACTGGGGACCGTCAGCCTCACCGACGACACGCCGCCGTGTCAGAACCCGACCCTGGTGGACGACGGCGACGGCGACGCCGTACTGGGCCTCGGAGAGAGCTGGACCTACAGCTGCTCCTCCTCGCCGGACGATGACGTCGTGAACACGGCCGATGTCGTCGCGACGCCGCTCAATCCCGTCACCGGCGACCCGTTCCCGGACCCGAACCCGACGGTGACGGCCACCGACTCGGCGGCTGTCGTCGTGGTGACCAGCGACCTGAACCTCACCAAGGCCGCCGACCCGACCGTGGTGCTGCTCGACCCAGGGTCGTCCCCGCCCGCCGAGCCGGTCAGCTACACCTTCCAGGCCACCAACGGGGGCGACACTCCGCTCGCACGTCCCGGCGGCGGCTCCACCGACCCCGGGTGGCTGCAGGACCCCTACTGCCTCGCCCCGGCCACGCTGGTGGACGGCGACACCGACGGGGACACGCTGCTGGACGTCGGTGAGACGTGGACCTTCACCTGCGACGGCGCCGTGTCAGCCACCACGCTGAACATCGCGACGCTGACCGGGCAGCCCACCGACGCCGACGGAACCCCGCTGCCCGTCGACCCGATCACCGCCGAGGCGGTGGCGCTGGTCAAGGTGCAACAGCCGAACCTGGCCGTCACCAAGTCCGCGACGACGCCGGTCGTGCTCGACCCGGATGCCCCGGCGGTCGACGGCCCCGACACCCCGACGCCCCGGCAGGCCACCTACCGGTACGAGGTCAGCAACCCCGGCGACGTACCCCTGAGCCTGGCGGGATCCCTCTCGGATGACACCTGCGCGCCGCTGGAGTTCGTCGACGGCGACACGAGCGGCAACGACCTGCTCGATCCGGGCGAGGTCTGGACCTACAGGTGCCAGGCCACCCTCGAACGCCAGGATGCGGCCGAACCCCCGGGCGACCTGCCCGCCGACGTGGAGAACACCGTCACCGTGACCGGGACGCCGTTGTTCAACGACGCCCTGGTCCCGGACAAGCAGGTCACCGACGACGCGAACGCCCACGTGACGGTGATCGAGCCGAGTCTCGACCTCACCAAGACAGCGTCGGCGCCGGTGGTCCGAAACGGGAGCAGCGTGACCTACACGGTCACGATCGCGAACACCGGCACCAGCGGGCTCAAACCCACGGAGCTGGCCGACGACAAGTGCGCCCTGGTCTACCAGTCCGGGGACACCGACGAAGACGGGATCCTCGACGGGGCCGACACGACCCCGGAGACGTGGACGTTCACCTGCACGCGCACCATCGAGCTCGACAGTGCGGGAGACACTGACATCAACACGGCGACGGTGCAGGCGGTGGACGAGCTCGGCAATACCTACGCCGACGAGGACTCGGCCACGGTGCGCGTCGTCAGCCCAGCGATCGAGTTGACCAAGGCGGTGGACCAGGATCTGGTGCCGGCGGGGACCAGCGTCACCTACACCTTCGAGGTCCGCAACGTGGGCACCTCCGACATCGCGGCCGAAGACGCGCTGGACGAGGTCGTCCTGGTCGACCTGGCGCGACCGCCACTGGCGCCCGAGTGCAGTTCGCCGGACCTGATCGAGAAGCGTGGCGGCAACCAGGACGACGTGCTGGAACGCGACCCACCGGAGGTCTGGGTCTACCAGTGCAGCTCCCCGATCTCGCGGCCGACCACGAACCTCGGCGTCGTCGAGGCCGTCGGCGGCCGCCCGGTCGGGTTGGAGTTCCGGGTCGGCGATTTCGCGTCGGCGCGGGTCGAGCCGTTCCACCCCGGCATCGACGTGGTGAAGTCGGCCGCACCGACGAGGATCGTGGACTCCGGCGAGGTCACCTACACCTACCGGGTCACCAATACCGGGGATGTCCCGCTGGCCGGTGTCGGTGAGGCGATCGCGGACGACACCTGCTCGCCGGTCGAGTATGTCTCTGGCGACCTCGACGGCGACGGTCTGCTCGATAGCCCGGACAGCATCTTCGAGGACGCTGCGGACGAGACCTGGGTGTTCCGGTGCAGCACGGTCGTGGACGAGGACACCACCAACACGGTGGTCGCCTCCGGCACGCCCGCGGACCAGGACGGCGGATCGCTGTGCGCACCGGACACGCCGTGCGACCCCAGCGACCAGGACAGCGCCCAGGTCACGGTCGTCGCCGGCCCATCCCCCACTCCGAGCCCCAGCCCGACGCCGACTCCCAGCCCAAGCCCGGAACCCGGCCCCGGAGCGGGTCCAGGCCCGGGCCCCGGTCCGAGCGCCGGCGGCACCCTCGGCGACACCGGGAGCCCACCGCTGCTGCCCGAGCTGCTGGCCCTGGGCGTGCTGCTGCTGGTCGCCGGAGGGTCGATGGTCGTGGCCTCCCGACGACGCGACCCGAAGGCGTGAGCAGACGCCGCCGGACCCTCCTGCGGATCGGCCTCGTCTGCCTGCTGGCGGGCGTGGCGGTCCTGGGTTATGTCGGATGGCAGCTGATCGGCACGAACATCGTCAGCGAACGCCACCAGCACCAACTGGTGGAGGGGTTCCGGCGGGCGTCGAGCGCATCCGCCGCTGCTGCCGGACGGGCCGCCGGCAACCCGGAGGGCGGGACCGGGGAGGCGTCCGCCCTGGTCCGCATCCCGCGGTTCGGGGATGACTACGTGATGCCCGTGCTGGAAGGCGTGACCGATCACAACCTCGCCCGCGGGCTCGCGCACTTCACCGATTCGGCGCGCCCTGGCCAGGTGGGGAACTTCGCGCTCGCGGGTCACCGGATCACGCACGGGGAGCCGCTCCGCGACCTACCTGACCTCGGGCCGGGTGACGAAGTGGTCGTGGAGACGCGGGAGGCGGTCTACACCTACGTGCTCGACACCGACCCGGCCGACCTGGTGGTCGGGTTCGACGACGTGTGGGTCGTCGAGCCCCGGCCGCGCAACCCTGATCCGGGCGGGGTCGAGCCGACCCACCACCGGCGGCTGCTGACCCTGACCACCTGCGCGGAGCTGTTCCACACCGACGACCGGATGGTCGTCTTCGGTCATCTGGTGGAGGTCGCTCGGACCTAGCCGCCTGCCGCCCGATCGCACCTCTCGTCCGCCGGCAGCACCCATCCGCTGAGTTGCCAAGGTGGAAACCACTGCTCTACAGTTTCCGCCATGGCAACCCTAGAGTCCCCCGACCCAGAGGAAGCACGCAGGTCGCTGGCCGGCGTTCGCGCAGACGAGGACTCGGTGCGCTACCCGCCGTTGCCGGCGTGGTTCTTCGCCGCGATGGCGCTCATCGTCGCGGCACTGTTCTGCGCGCAGCTGTTGGGCTCGGCCGACGCGTCCTCGGCGACGCTGGCGTTGGCGATCGTGGCGGTGGTGCTGGGGACCCGGATGTGGCTGCGCCGCCGGGATGTCGGCTGGGTGACGCCACGCCTCGGTGACATGGCGTCGTTCCTCGCCCTGCTGCTGGGGACCTTCGTCGCGTGCTGGGCGGTGTCGGCGCTCGCCGACACTCGTTGGGTGTGGCCGGTCGGGGCCGTGGTCGGTGCGGTGGTCGTGCTCCGGACCGGCACCGCCTATCGCCGGGAGTTCGGCGATGCCCGGTGACGGCGCCACGTCGACGGACCTGCAGGGTTTCGACGTGGTCATCCATGCACCGCACCGGCTCCGGATCTGCGCGATGCTCAGCGCGGCCCGGAAGGTGGAGTTCGGCGTGATCCAGGACCGCCTGGACCTCTCCAAATCAGCGCTGAGCAAACAACTCGGGACGCTCGTCGACGCCGGGTACGTGCGCCAGGAGCGCTTCGTGCGAGACGCCCACAGCCGGCTCTGGCTGTCACTCACCCCACAGGGACGCCGCGCCTACCGGGCGCACGTGCGGTCCCTGCAGGCCATCACCGCGGAGGCGGCCGTGGCCGACCCGGCTGAGCCCTAACCCAGCACGAAGGGCAACGCGGTCAGCTGTTGGAGTAGACCGCCGGGCCGCCCTCGGCGTTCGGGCCGGACGGACCGCGACCGGCCCAGGTCCAGGCGTACTTCCCGTCGTCGGCGGCGCGCCCGCCCTCGCCGATCTCCAACGGCCGGAACGTGTCGACCATGACCGCGAGCTCCTCGAAGTACTCCGCGCCCAGGGAGGCCTCGATCGCGCTCGGCTGCGGCCCGTGGGCGTACCCACCGGGATGCAGCGAGATCGAGCCGATGTTGATCCCCGAGCCCTTGCGCGCCTCGTAGTCGCCGCCCACGTAGAACATCACCTCGTCGGAGTCCACGTTCGAGTGGTAGTACGGCACCGGCACCGACAGCGGGTGGTAGTCCACCTTGCGCGGGCAGAAGTTGCAGACCACGAAGTTGGTGCCCTCGAACACCTGGTGCACCGGCGGCGGCTGGTGCACCTTGCCGGTGATCG
>CAZNCE010000009.1:0-4245 GCA_964571285.1 uncultured Nocardioidaceae bacterium
GCGAACTTCTGCCCCACCTGCCGGGCCAGGTACGCCGACCCGAAGCCGGCGTCGAACGAGCCCACGTCTGCGTCGGTCTGCTTGAACCGAGCGTGCTCGGCCGACGCGAGCGTCAGGTCGCACACGACATGCAGCGAGTGTCCGCCGCCGGCCGCCCAGCCGGGCACCACCGCGATCACCACCTTGGGCATGAAGCGGATCAGCCGCTGGCACTCCAGGATGTGCAGCCGCCCGAGCCGCGCCTGGTCCACCGTGTCGGCGGTCTCGCCCGCTCTGCCGTCTGCTCCCTCCGGTCGCGTGTACTGGTAGCCAGCGCGCCCGCGGATCCGCTGGTCGCCGCCGGAGCAGAACGCCCACCCGCCGTCGCGCGGGGACGGGCCGTTGCCGGTCACGAGCACGCAGCCCACGTCGGCGGAGACCCTGGCGTGCTCCAGCGTCCGCGCCAGCTCGTCGACGGTGTGCGGCCGGAACGCGTTGCGCACCTCCGGCCGGTCGAACGCGATCCGCACCGTGCCCTGGTCCACGGCCCGGTGGTATGTCACGTCGGTCAGGTCCTCGAACCCCTCCACCGGCCGCCAGGCGGCGGCGTCGAACAGCTCGGAGACATCGCTGCGGTCGCTCATGGGCGGAGCCTATGCCGCGCGCCGCGGTGCCCCACTCAGTGGTCGGCACGCCTCAGCGGGGTACGCGGCGGACGGCGCGCTGCACGGATGCGGCCAGCCCCGTCAGGTGGGTGATCCGGGCCAGCTCGGAGTCCAGGAACTCCGGGCCGCCGTGCCGGCCGGCGACCACCATGGCCGGGATCCCGTCCAGCGGCACCCCGACCAGCAGGGTGTTGCGCCAGCCGTCGGAGTCGTCCGGCGGCTCCAGCCGGCGGCTCTGCTCCTCCACCAGCCAGTCCGCGGTCGCGGTGTCGAGGTCCGGGGCCGCGGGTGACGCGGCCTTGACCCCGACCCGATCGCCGTCGACCTGCAGCCACGCCGCCCAGTCGGTGCGGAAGGTGTGCGGGATCTGCTCGACCAGCGTGACCAGCGCACGCGGCGGGTCCGCGGTGACCGCCTCCAGGGTCTCCAGGTCCAGCGACAGGCTGGCCCCGGCGGCGTACCGGGAGATCCACAGCACCCGTACCCCGTCCACCGCGTGACAGGCAGACACCACGGCGTCGGGCATCACGTACGGCGGGACGTCCAGCAGCACGTCGTCGATCGCGATGCCGTCGTATCCGTGCTCGATGATCTCGATGGCCTCGATGTTTGCCCCCGCGGCGCCGATCGCGGCGGCCAGCGTGCCGAGCGACCCGGGTACGTCCGGGATCTCCGCTCGCAGCAGAAACATGCCTCCATGATGACGCCTGCCGACCGGTTGTGCCCGGCGTACTTACATTGCGGGACGCTGCCGCCGCTGCTCTGGGATGTGTGCCACGCTGCGCGGCGGGCGGAGCGGCGGCCCGGGTCGACGATGCGGAGTGGCCACGCGGTTGAGCAGCGCCGCGGCCGCTATCTCCGGTTCCGCCCGGTGCGGTTGCGGGACCGCTGCCGCGGCCGATGTCCGGGCCGCGGGCGGATCGGGCCGACCAGGCGAGGACCGGCGAGCCGGGTCTCCAGCCGGCGGGCCTCCCGCTTCAGCGGCTGGGCGATGTACTCGCCGAGGATCACACCGGCCGCCAGCGCGACGGCGATGGCGACCGCGCTGACCATGCTGTTCACGCCCGTGTACTTGGCGTCGAGCAGTTGGAACAGCCCGCGGAAGATCGCCAGACCCGGCAGCAGCGGAACGATGCCAGCCACCACGACGATCAGCGGCGGCACCCGGAATCGACCCGCGACCGCGTAGCTCACCGCGCCGATCGCCACCGCGGCCATCGCCGACGACCAGGCGACACCGAAGTCTGCGGAGATGAAGGAGCGGTAGACGACTTGGCCGATGGCGCCGAGTACGGCAGCGGCCACCAGGGCTCGCCATGGCGCGTAGCAAGACAGCGCGAACGCGGCGGTGGCCACGGCTGCGCCGATCAGCGCACTCGGCAGGTGGCTGACGCCGGGGGTGCTCGGCGCCTCCACGGTGAGTTCGATGCCCAGACCGCCGGCCAGCGCCAGCCCGCCCGAGATGCCGCCGATGATCCCGCCGGTCTGCAACACCGCCTCGAAGCTGCGCGCCGACGCGGTGACGTAGTAGCCGGTCAGCGCGTCCTGGATGGCCCCCATCAGGGCGATCCCGGCCAGCAGCACGATCACTCCGGCGGCGACGATCAGCGACGGCTTGACCTGGGGCCCCACCGCCACCGCGAACACCGCGGACCCCGCGGCGATGAAACCGCCGAACACCTGCTGGTAGAACGCGGGCAGCCGGTGCTTCTCCGCCTGCCGGTTCACCGCACCGATCAGCAGGGCCGCGGCCATCGCCACGGCGGCCCCCCACCAGCCCGTACCCAGCATCACGCCGGTACCGGCGGCCATCACACCGAGCGCGGCGGTGGACACCCACCGTGGGTAGGGCGTCTTGGCGGACGTGATCACTGCGAGCTCCTTGCGGGCGCCGTAGACGTCGAGTTCGCCGCGGGACATCTGGTGGACGAGCTGGTCCACCCGGGTCAGCCGGGAGTAGTCCAGGCCGCGATAGCGGACCATGCGCACATAGGTCCGCGGTGGGGCGTCGGTGCGCGGTGCGTACGCCACGGTGATCGAGGTGAACGTCAGGTCGATGTCGCAGTTGCGCATACCGGCGGCCGAGGTGACGGCCAGCATGTTCGCGGTGGTGTCGGCCGCACCGGCCCCGGAGGACAACACCACCTCCCCGACGCGCAGGGCGAGGTCGATCGCGGTGGCCTCGTAATCAGTCGGCAGACGGACCCCGGGCATGGTCGAGTCGCTCACCCATCGATTGTGGCGCTCCCACGCGCGGGCTGTCTGCCGGGTTGGCGCCGCAGCGAGACCGCGGCCCTGCTGCGCCGCCCACCGGGCGGGTTTGGCTGCGTTCGCCGTTTCGCCACGATGCGGCGCCCGCGAGAGCGAGTGCTCAGCCGAGCACGACCTGGCCGGCCACCACCCGCACCCCGACCTTCGGCAACGGGCTCGGCGCCGGACCGTCGACGTTGTCGCCGGTGGCCGCCTCGTACACCGACCCGTGGCAGGGGCAGCGCAGCTCACTGCCGTCCGGCTCCACGGTGCAGCCCTGATGCGTACAGATCGCGGAGAAGGCGACCACGGTCTCGCCGGTCGGGCGGGCCACGATCAGCGGGTCGTCGCCATCCTCGACCGAGACCGCGCCGCCGACCGGCACGTCGTCGACCGCTACCAGCCCGTCCGGCGGCGGGGCCCCCTCGTCCTTCGTCGCGGGGCCGGACGGGCTGGTCGGCGTCGCGGACGACTCGCCCGCCGTCGGAGAGCTCTCGTCCGGGGCGGCCGGCGTGGACTCGCGGGCGCACGCCCCCAGCACGAACAGGCCGGCGCCACAGAGTCCGACCTCGAGCACACGGCGTCGGTCCAGGGCGCAGCCCGAGAGGTCTTGGGGTCCTCGTGCCATGACGTCTCCTCGAGAGGTTCGGCATCGGGTACGGGACGGAGTACGTGCTTGGCCGCCTGCCGGTTCAGTGCGCCCCGCGATCACGGCCGTACTCCCGGTAGGTGTCTGGATATCCGGACGGACATGTCCGCGAGGCGGGAACGTCGCGGTAGGGCGGCTGCGACTGAACCAGCGGCAACGGTCCATCGTTGTTGCCCATAGGGTCGACTGAGCGATGAACCGGAGGCGGCACCGATGACCTCGACATATCTGCGCTACATCACCGCATCCGCGGTGTTGGTGTCTGCCGTCGTGCACTTCGAGCTGTGGTGGCGGCAGGGATACCAAGACATCGACGTGATCGGACCGCTGTTCCTGCTGAACGCCATCGGCGGGCTCGCGATCGCCGTGACCCTGGTGGTCTGGCGGCACTGGTTGCCGGCGCTGGGGGCCGTGGGCTTCGGCGTCGCGACCCTGGGCGGCTTCATCCTGTCCACCACGGTTGGGCTGTTCGACGTGCACGAGACGTGGTCGGGAGGACCGCAGATCGTCGCCGCGATCAGCGAAGCGGTCGCGATCCTGGGTGGGCTGGGGGTCCTCGGCGCGATGCGCCAGCGCAGCACCTCCGGGTACGCCCGCTCCGCTGAGCGCGGATGAGCCCACCGCCTACCCAGTAGGTGCGAGGCGCGCTCCGGCGCCAACCGTCCGCTGGGCGTGACCCCGGACCACCGTGGCGCGTTCAGC
>CAZNCE010000009.1:4345-46851 GCA_964571285.1 uncultured Nocardioidaceae bacterium
GGTGGCACCGGCGCCGGAACGCGCCTCGGTGGGGCGCGCCCGAGTGACCCGATGCATCACCACCCTGCTCGGCCGGGTGGGCGACACAATCGCGGCAACGGCCGGTCCGTCGTGCCGTTCGGCGGTCAGACGCGGACGTGCAGGATGGTGTGGCCCGAGGTGGTGCGGATCTCCACCAGTTCGATGTCCCGGCTTCGCCACGAGCTGGCCCCGGTGACCGTCGTGGTCTTGCCGGGTACGGCCTGCCAGGCGGCAACCTGCTCCTGGTCGCCGAGCTTGTTGCGGACCACCAGCACGTACGACGGGGGCTGCCCGCCGGACGACCAGCCCGAGCCGTCGCGATAGGTGCAGTTGAGGTCCAGCCTGGTCCCCCAGGCCACGTCGGTCAGCGACACCTCCGCCGCCAAGCGGGACTCGCCGACACCGCTCATCGGCAGCGGGCGGGCGGACGTCCCGGTCGGCGGCGGCGTGCCGGTCGTCTTGGGGCTTCCGCCACCTGGTCCCGACCCGGTTGGAGCGCCCGTCACACCCGGGGTCCCCGTCGCACCCGGGGTCCCCGTCGCACTCGGGGTCCCCGATGCACTGGGGGCGCCCGACACGGTCACGGTGGCGGCGGGCTCGGGGCCGGCCGCCGGACCGGAGCCGGAGCCCAGCACGCCACCGAGCACCGCGGCCCCGCCGACGACCGCGGCGACACCGGCAGCGGTGGCCCCGGCCAGCCAACCCCGCCGGCGCCGATCCTCACGCCGTACCTGCCGGATCAACGCCGGCAGCAACGTGTCCGGCAATGGCGGCGGCTCGTTGCCGGAGCCTTCGACCTCCTCGACCGGAACCAGGGCCAACAGCCCAGGCATGCCCGCGAGCTGGCGGACCGCCGCGGCGCAGTCGGCGCACTCGCGCAGGTGCTCCTCGAACTCCTGGCGCTCCGACGGCGACAGCGCGCCCAGCACGTACGCCGCGTCGAGATGCCGGAACGGGTCGGTCACGCGCTCACCCCCATCTCCTCCAACGCCAGCCGCAGTGCGCGCAGGGCGTAGTGGGACCGCGACTTCACCGTGCCCTCGGGGATGCCGAGCTGCGCGGCCGCCTCGGCGATCGACCGGCCGCGGTAGTAGCACTCGACCAGCACCGACCGGTGTTCGACCGACAACCGGGACAACGCGTCCGCGACCATCCACGACATCAGCATGCGGTCGGTGCCGTCGTCCGAGCTCGGCCGCTCGGGCGGCTCGGCGGTCACCACCTCGACCCGGCTGCGGCGGGTACGCCACTCGTCGATCACCACGTTGCGGGCCACCGTGAACAACCAGGACCGGACCGCCGGCGGCGGCTGCTCCAGGATGCTGGGATGCCGCCAGGCGCGCAGCAGGGTCTCCTGCACGACGTCTTGGGCGCGGCCCGGATCGTTGCCGGTGAGCCGGACGCAGAACGCCCACAGCGACGCCGCATGCTCGTCATGCAGCGTCCGCATCGCCTGCGACTGACTCGTGGCCACCGGTCCTCCACCCACACAGGACGGTACGGTGCCCCGGGCGGTTCAATGCCGCTTTTCGGACCGATCGCCGGTCACCGCTGAACCTGTCCGCCCCCGCATCAAGATCCGACGCCAGCATCCGACGATTCTGGGGTTCCGCCCGCGGCCCGAGGTCGGATCTCACCGTCGGATCTTGAGGCCAAGGCCCGGGACGGCCGACCAAGTCAGCGGGTCTGGGCCGACCAGTCGGTCTCGGTGCTCAGGGCAGGTTCCGGCTCCAGCACCTTGCCCGGGTTCAAGATGCCCGCCGGATCGAAGGCCTGCCGGATCTGCCGGTGCAGCGCTGCCGCGGTCGGCCCGATCTCCCGCTCCAGCCAGCGCCGCTTGAGAATGCCCACGCCGTGCTCGCCGGTGATCGTGCCGCCGAGGCTCAGACCCAGCTCCATCACCGCGTCGAAGGCCCGGACGGCGCGCCGCTCGGCCGCCTCGTCACCACGCTCGAAGATCACCGACGGGTGCATGTTGCCGTCGCCGACATGGCCCGGGCAGGCGATCAGCACCCCGAGGTCGTCGGCGATCCGCTCGATCCCGCGCAGCAGCTCGGGCAGCCGCGGCCGCGGCACCGCCACGTCGTCGACCAGTTTGGAGCCGAGTGTCTCCAGGGCGGCGTTCACCAGCCGCCGGGCTTCGAGCAGCAGCTTCGACTCCTCGGCGTCCGACGCCTCGGCCACCTCGATGGCGCCCTCCCGCGAGCAGATCGCCGCCATCTGGGCGACATCCTCGGCGGCCCGGACGCCGCGGTCGGACTGCGCCAGCAGCATGCCGCCCACGTCGGCCGGCAGCCCCATGTCGCGATAGTCCTGGATCGCGCGCGCCGTGGTCTGATCGATGAACTCCAGCAGCGACGGACGCAGCCCGGAGGCCATCACCGCAGCGGCGGCGCGCAGCGCGTCCTCGCCGGTCCGGAACGTGGCCGCCGCGGTCAGCGCCGCCTCCGGGGCCGGCCGCAGCGCCAGCGTGATCTCGGTGACCACGCCCAGGGTGCCCTCGGAGCCCACGATCAGGTGGGTCAGGTCGTAGCCCGCGACCCCCTTGGCGGTACGCCTGCCGGTGCGCAGGATCTCGCCGGTGCCGAGCACCACTTCGAGCCCGCGGACGAAGTCCGCCGTCACGCCGTACTTCACGCAGCACAGCCCACCGGCGTTGGTGGCGACGTTGCCGCCGAGCGTGGAGGAGTCCCACGACGACGGGTCCGGCGGATAGAACAGCCCCTTCTCCGCGACCACCCGGGAGAAGTCGGCGTTCACGACACCGGGCTGCACCACGGCGACCTGGTCGTCCACGTCGACCTCGAGGATGTCGGCCATCCGCTCGGTGGACAGCAACAGGCAGCCGTCGATCGCGTTCGCGCCGCCGGACAGCCCGGTCAGCGCGCCCTGCGTGACCACCGGCACGCCGAAGTCCACCGCGGTCCGGATCACCTGTTGGACCTGCTCGGTGGACTCCGGCCGCACCAACGCCCGCGCGCTGCCCGCCGGGCAGAACGTCGCGTGGTCGAACCGGTGGGTGGCCAAGATGTCGGGGTCGGTGAGGACCGACCGCCCACCCAGCAGGGCGGTCAGCCGCTCGACGAGGGGGTCACCGGTCACGAACCGACGCCCACCTGTCGATCCTCGTCCGTGCCCTCGGTCTCCGCGGCCTGCTCGAAACCGGGCTGGGCCAGCAGCAGCTGCAGCATCAGCGCGGCGCGGCGCACCCGCTCTCGCCCCAGCGACTCGGCCATCGCGGCCAGGTGCAGCCCGACCGGATAGATGTTCGGCGCGTTGCGCACGCCCATCTTCAGGTAGACCGGCGCGGCGACACGCACCACCTCGGGCACGTCGTAGAAGCGCACCGCGCCACCCTGGTCGTCCGGCACCTCGATGTACATGTCGATCGGCACCGTGGTCGCGGCCCGGATCTCCCCGATGGTGGCGATGTCGAGGTCGGTGGACAGGTTGAGGCTGGTCGCGCCGAGCCGCTCGTACAGGGCGCCGGTCGGCGCGTTCGGCAGCGGCATCAGCACCGACGTCTTCAGCACCAGGTCGGCGGGCAGTTGCCCGTCCTCCTTCAACCGGCCGAGCAGCGACAGCACGCCGACGTCGCCGACCAGCAGGCTGCGCACCCCGAGCTCGACCGCGCGGAAGGTGTCGGCGAGGCAGGCCGCCACGGCGCGCCCGCCCCGGGCCACGCCGCCGACCGCGGCCGACACCTTGGCCTGGCCGCCGGTGTCCCAGGACCCGCGGGGGCCGAGGAACAGGTTCACCTCGATGCCGTGCTCGCGACCGAGGTCGAGCATGGCCTTGATCTCGGAGTCGGTCAGCATCATCACGCCGCTGCCCTGCGAGATCCGGTGGATGTGCACCCCGCGGGTGGTGGCCTCGTCGACCACCGCCTCCATCACCCGCGGACCCTCACAGCTGGGGATCTCGATCCGCCACGGCTCGCCCTCGGGGAACCGTCCCTGCGAGGTGTCCGCGACGCCGACCACGGGGTGCCCGAGGCCCTCCATCAGCCGATAGGTGTCGTTCAGGTTCACTGTCTCTCCTCGGTACGTGGTCGGCCGCCTCGGTCGGGGGCGGCACCGTCGATGCGGGTGGTCGAAATGGCCTGCGTCAGTGCGACTGCCTCGCGACGGCGGAGCCGGTGCGCCCCACCAGGAAGTCCAGGTCGCAACCCTCGCTGGCCTGCAGCACGTGGTCGACATACAGCCGGGCCCAGCCGCGGTCGGCGGACGCCTCGGCCGGCTTCCACTCCGCCCGGCGCCGCTCCAGTTCCTGGTCGTCCACGTCGAGATGGAGTCTCCGCTCCTCGACGTCGAGCTCGATCCAGTCGCCGGTGCGCACCAGCGCCAGCGGCCCGCCGACCGCTGCCTCCGGCGACACGTGCAGCACCACGGTGCCGTACGCGGTGCCGCTCATCCGCGCGTCGGAGATCCGGACCATGTCGTCGACGCCCTGCTCGGCGAGCTTGCGCGGGATGGTCATGTTGCCGACCTCGGGCATGCCCGGGTAGCCGCGCGGGCCGGCGTTCTGCAGCACCAGCACGGTGTCCGCGGTGACGTCCAGGTCGGGGTCCTCGACCGCCTTGTCGTACTCCTCGATCGAGGAGAAGACCAGCGCCTGACCGCGGTGCCGCTCCAGCCGTGGAGTGGCGGCGGACTGCTTGATCACCGCGCCCTGCGGAGCCAGGTTGCCGTGGAGTACGGCCGTGCCGGCGCCCGTGCCCAGCGGGCTGTCGTACGGCCGGATCACGTCGGTGTCCTCCGTGCGGCGGGTCTCGGCGACGTTCTCCCCGACCGTCTTGCCGGTGACCGTGATCGCGTCGGCGTGCAGCAGCGGCAGGATCTCGTGCAGCACCGCGGGCAGCCCGCCGGCGTAGTAGAAGTCCTCCATCAGGTACTTGCCGGACGGCTGCAGGTCGACCAGCCAGGGGACGTCCCGAGCCCACGCGTCCATGTCCGCCAGAGTCAGGTCGACCCCGATCCGGCCGGCGATCGCGAGCAGGTGGATCGCCGCGTTGGTCGAGCCGCCGATCGCCGCGTTCGCGCGGATCGCGTTCGCGAACGCGTCCCGGGTGAGGATGTCGCTCATCTTCAGGTCCTCGTGGAACATCTCCACGATCCGCTGCCCGGCCTGCTGCGCGATCGCGTAGCGGCGCGAGTCCACCGCGGGGATGGCCGCCGACCCGGGCAGCTGCAGACCCAGCGCCTCGGCCATGCAGGCCATCGTGGAGGCGGTGCCCATGGTCATGCAGTGGCCGTTGCTGCGCGACATGCCGGACTCCGCCGCCAGGTAGTCGGCCTCGGACATCCGGCCGGCGTTGCGGTCCTGGGTGAACCGCCACACGGCCGTGCCCGAGCCGATGTCGCAGCCGCGGAACTTGCCGTTGAGCATCGGCCCGCCGGTGACGACCAGCGTGGGCAGGTCGACGCTGGCCGCGCCCATGATCGAGCCCGGCGTGGTCTTGTCGCACCCGGTGAGCAGGATGGCCGCGTCGATCGGGTTGCCGCGCAGCGACTCCTCCACGTCCATGCTGAGCAGGTTGCGGAACAGCATGGCGGTCGGCCGCAGCATGGTCTCGCCCAGCGACATCACCGGGAACTCCAGCGGGAACCCACCGGCCTGCCAGACGCCGCGCTTCACCGACTCGGCCAGCCGGCGCAGGTGGGCGTTGCAGGGCGTGAGCTCAGACCAGGTGTTGCAGATGCCGATGACGGGTCGGCCGTCGAACACCTCGTCGGAGAACCCCTGCGCCCGCATCCAGGATCGGTGGATGAAGCCGTTGCGGCCCTCCTCCCCGAACCAGTGCTCGAAGCTGCGGCCGGTGCCGTTGGCCTTGTCACTCATGGGTTCTCCTTCGGTCATGACCAAGCCGGGTTGAGTTGTGGGTCGCCGCCGAGGGGCGGGCGGTCAGGCGATCTCGTCGCGGGTGATCTCGCCGTCGATCCGCCGCACGATGCCCAGCGGGTTGTTGTCGTGCAGGGCATCCGGCAGGAAGTTCTGCGGGGTGTCCTGGTAGCAGACCGGCCGCTGGAACCTCCGCGCCGCGGTCGCGCCCACGCTGGTGTGGATGGAGCCCACCGTGGCCGGGAACGGCCCGCCGTGCTGCATTGCCCAGGACACGGCGACGCCGGTCGGCCAGCCGTTCCACACCACGCGGCCGGCGCGCTCGGTCAGCAGCGGCAGCAGTCGCTCGACCTCGTCCTCGTCGCCCTGGGCGCCGTGGATGGTCGCGGTCAGGTTGCCGCCGAACAGGGCGGCACCGCGCAGCAGGTCCTCGGTGTCGGAGTACTCGACGACGATCGACACCGGGCCGAAGCACTCCTCCAGCAGCGCCTCCTGGTCCTCGGCCAACTCGGACACCGTGGTGCTGAACAGCGACGCCGACGCCTGCTGGCCGGTCTCCTCGCCGGTGACCAGCGCGCGGACGCTGCTGCGCTCCCGCAGCCCGCCGATCCCGGAGGCGAAGCCGGAGTGGATCCGCTCGTTCAGCATGGTCGCGGCGGCGACCCGCTCCGCGGCACCGGCCAACTGGTCCTCCAGACCGTGCCCGGCCGGCAGGAACAGCAGACCCGGCTTGGTGCAGAACTGCCCAACGCCGAGCGTGTAGGAGTTGACGAAACCCTCCACGATGTCGCCGGAGCGCTCCTTCAGCGCGTTCGGCAGCACGAAGGTCGGGTTCAGGCTGCCCAGTTCGCCGTAGAACGGGATCGGCTCCGGCCGGGTCACCGCGATCTCGTGCAGGGCCACGCCGGCGGGCACCGAGCCGGTGAACGCACCGGCCTGGATGCGCTCGTCCCGCAGCGCCTGCACGCCGACGTCGTAGCCGAACACGACCGCGAAGGTGCCCTCGGGGGCTCCGGCCTCGCGCAGCGCTCCGGTCAGCACGTCGCCGACCGCCTTCGACAGCCGCGGGTGGCCGGGGTGCGCCTTCACCACGACCGGGCAGCCGGCCGCCAGCGCGGACGCGGTGTCACCGCCGGGCACGCTGAACGCGAACGGGAAGTTGCTTGCCGCAAACACCAGCACCGGCCCAAGCGGCACCAGCATCCGGCGCAGGTCGGGGCGCGGCACGGGTACGGCCTGCGGGTCGCGGCTGTCGATGATCACCTCGAGCAGCGAACCGTCCACCAGCGCATCGGCGAACATCCGCAGCTGCCCCGAGCTGCGGGCCACCTCGCCGGTGAGCCGGGCCTCGGGCAGCTGGGACTCCTCCATCGCCAGCGGCACCAGGTCACCGGCGGCGGCGTCCAGCGCGTCGGCGGCGGCGCGGATCCAGGCCGCCCGCTCGGCCGGGGCGGCAGCGCCCAGCGGTCCCGCGGCGCCCTTCGCGGCGGTCAGGATCTGGTCCAGCTCCTCGGCCGTGGTGTCGCGTACGTCCAGGTTGTCGGTCATCGGTTCTCACGTCTCCTTCGTCGCCTGTTGGTGGCTGCCAGCCGCCGCGTGGTGGTCGTCGCTTCCGGTCACGGCCGGTCGTCGCCGGTGAGCCAGTCGAACGGCTCCTTGCCGACCACGACGGTGTTCACCAGCCGGCCGACCTGGTCGATCTCGATCTCGATCTCGTCACCGCCCTGCAGCGCGAACGACAGCTCCGGCACGATGCCCGTACCCGTTGCCAACACCACGCCGTCGGGGAAGTGGTTGGGCTCCCAGAGGTAGTCCACCAGCTGGGTCAGCGGCCGGGCCAGGCTGCCGGTGGTGGTCTCGCCGGTGAACACCTCCGTTCCGCCACGACGGATCGTCAACCGGATACCCAGATCCGCGACGTCGTCCACCTCCCAGGCGGGCCGGATCCCGGTGGCCAGCGCGCAGCCGCCGGCGAAGACCTTCGCCTGCGGGATGTAGAGCGGGTTCTCGCCCTCGATGGACCGCGAGCTCATGTCGTTGCACACGGTGTAGCCCACGATGGTGCCCTCGACGTTGACCACCACCGCCAGCTCGGGCTCGGGCACGTCGTGACCGGAGTCGGCCCGGATGCCGACCGGCTCACCGTCGGTCACCACCCGCCAGGCCGCTGCCTTCGGGAACAGCTCCGGGCGTGCGGCCAGGTAGACCTTGTCGTATACCGACTGCTCGCTGCTCTCCTCCATCCGGGCACCGCGGGACCGTTCGTAGGTCACGCCCGCACACCAGACCTCACCGCGTCCGTCCAGCGGCGGCAGCAGCCGCACGTCGCCGACGGGGACGCGGTCGCCGGTCCGGCCGGCGTCGTCCAGCCGCTCGCGGAGCGAGTCGTACGGCAGCTGGAGCAACCCGGCGATCGAGCCCACCCCGGGAACCGCGGCGACCGACTGGCCGTCGAGCACGCCGACCCGGGGATCCTGGCCGGCGGACTGGAACCGAACGATGTGCATGGACTGCCCTTTCTGGTCAGCTGGAGCGCCGCTGCGCGGCCACTGGTTCGTACCCTCGCATGGTCACATCGAGGTGCCGAGCAGCCCCCTGGTGATCTGGAAGCCGACGTTGCCGTTGGCCAGCACCCGCGGGGTGTACGTGCCGGAGGCCAACCGGACCAGGATGTCGAGCAGTCCGCGGGCCTGGTCGTCGGCGTCGCCGCGCAGGATCGCGTCCAGATCCTGGCCGTACTCGTCCTCGGTCCGCGGGTCGGCGGTCACCTGCAGCACCGGCAGCAGCCGCTGGCCGGAGACGGTGCCACCCGCCACGTGCGCGATCAGCACCTGCGCGCCGGTGGCGCCCAAGCCGCTCCCGGTCTCCATCCAGTCGGTGGTGGGCATCCGCATCACGTGCCAACCGGCGCTCTTCGGCCGCTGGCCGTGCGCGATGGTCGGCTCGACCTGTTCGGCGGAGCCGAAGGCGTGCTCGCGGAAGGTGTCATCGGCCAGCAGGGCGCCGGTGGAGGAGAGCACCACGCTGCCGCCCTCGGCGACGACCCAGCTGCCCAGCTCGGCGAAGGCTCGGGCGGTGTCCGCGCGCAGCGGGCCGCGGGCCTCCAGCGCGACGGTCAGGTCACCGAGCCCGCTGGGCACCCGCGCCGGTTCGCCGAGCCGTCCCGCGGTCTGGTCGAACCACTCGTGCACCCGCTCGGTGACGGCCTCGATGCCGCCGTCACGCTGGATGCTGGCCCAGCCGAACCGGCTCGGGTCGATGCCCTCCTCGACCAGCCGGGACCGGAAGTAGTCGTTGTGGGTCTTCTCGCAGCCGTGCTCGAGCAGCAGCGCCATCCGCACGTTGGGATGGGCCAGGTAGCCGACCATCGTCCGCGCGTACGTGTTCTCGGCCGAGCCGCTGGTGACACCGCAGCCCTCGGTGTGCGGCAGGGCGACGGTGCGGGTGGCCCGGCCGTGGTGCCAGCCCTCGAGCTGGGCGGTGTCGGCGATGCGCAGCGCGATCTGACCCGAGCAGAGGCTGGTCGGCAGCACCAGCGCCAGCTGCTCCGGGCTGCGCCGGCCGTCGGTCTCGAACATGTCGAAGGTGGTGATCACGTCGGCGGGGGGCCGGTGCCGCACCGGAACCGCCAGCGGCTCCGCGTCCAGGTCGGCGTCGCGCAGGTCCGCGGGCAGCTCCTCGAACGGCCGCGACATCCGGCCGTCGATGCTGATCGAGATGCCGGGGCGCGGCTTGGTCTGCTTCCACTCCCGCCAGATCGACACCTGGCTGTGGCCGGCCCGCTCGCCGGCGGAGCGTTGCCCGGACGCGACGGCCAGGGTCAGCTCGAACGTCTCGGCGGTGAGGTCGGCCATCGGCATGCCGTCGAGGTAGCGCCCGGCGTTGACGTCCATCTCGTGGTGCAGCAGTTCGTACCGCGGCGTGGTGGTGACGAACTTCAGCGTCGGCACGAACGGGAAGTTGGTGATCGACCCGTTCCCGGTGGTGAAGAAGATCAGGTTGCAGCCGGAGCCCACCTGTCCGGCGACCGACTCCAGGTCGTTGCCCGGACTGTCCATGAAGATGTAGCCGCGGCCGGGCATCGGCTCGCCGTAATCGATGACGTGGTCCAGCCGCACCTCCCGGGGCAGCTTGCGCGCGGCACCCAACGACTTCAGCACGATGTTGTAGAGGCCGCGGTAGACGTTGCCGCCGGACGGGTTGCCCTCCGCCGTGTGCCCGTGCCAGCTGGCGCGTTCCTTGAACGACTCCACCGTGCGCAGGAACCTCCGCGCCACGTCGAGGGTGCGGACGTTCTTGAGCACGTAGCCCTCGGAGCCGATCAGCTCGTCGGTCTCGGCCAGCACCGCGGCGCCGCCGTGCCGGATCACCTCGCCGCCGACGTTGCCGGCCAGCGGGTTGGCGCTGATCCCGGAGAACGCGTCCGATCCCCCGCACTGCAAGGCGATGGACAGGTCGGTGAGCGGCTGCTCGGTGCGCTGCTGGGCGGCGACCTCGGGAATCCACGGCTCCACCAGCGCCGCCGCCTCCGCCAGGTCGGCGCCGAAGCCGCCGGTGCGGGTGAAGAACGCGTGCGGCACGGTGATCTCGGGGTAGTCGTGCTCGCGCATGTAGTCGAGCACGTCCTGGGTGGTGAGCGCGCCGCCGGGCTCGTCGACCAGCAAGAAGGCGCCGACGTTGGGGTGCACGAGGCAGCCGGCCAGGACCCGCAGCACGAACTCGGCGTTGTTGGGCCGCCGGTCCTCCCCGGCCTCGGTGTGGGCGACCGGCACGATGCCGTCGAACTCCGGATGCGGCTGGTCGTTCAGCCGCTTGGCCAGCTCGGTGACGAACGACCCGCTGCGCGAGGTGACGCCGATGATCACCACGTGGTTGCGGGTCCCGGCCGCACCGCGCTTGCGGGAGTAGCCGAGGAACGTGCGAGGCTGCTCGACCGGATCGAGCTGGGAGCCGAAGTGCAGCGTCGACTCGTCCAGGGTGTACGGGTCGAGCGGCTCGTTGGTGGCCGAGGGCTCGTCGGGCAGGTCCTGCACCCCGCGGGCCGAGAGCAGTTCCAAGGTGGTGGCCGTGCACACGTACTGACCGGGCACCAGGTCGGTGACCGCGCGGCCGAACGGGGTCGACCAGGACAGCAGTGCCTCGCCGGCCGGGATCGGGTCCGCGACGAACCGGTGCCCCTCCATCACCCGGTGCGGGAGCACGAACTCCTGGTCGCCGCGGCGGATCCGCGTACCGGGCTCGAGTTCCCGGGAGACGATCGCGACGTTGTCGCCCGGCTCGGGCAGGACGGCGACGCTGGCGAACTCGATGGTGGCCATACCACTCCTCGGCGGTGCTGCTGTCTCGATGCTGTCGGTGCTGGTTTTCGGCGCGAGCGCGGGGGTGTCTCCTGCTATGAGGTCCGATCCACGACGACCGGCGAACGGACGAAAATCCTGTAGGATCTAGGATAACGGACCGGCGGGAGCGGCACCAAGTCCGTCGCCCGTCACCTGAGACGAACCGCATCGAGCACCCGAGCAGGAGGGCCTGATGGCGCGATCCAGCGCGGCGCCCGCCTCCCCGCTGCCCCGGCGGCAGGTGCTGTCCGACGATGTGTACGAGCACATCAAGGCGTTGCTGATGGACCACGTGATCCGCCCCGGGGACCGGGTGTCGATCGACGGCCTGGCCCGGGACTTCGGCGTCTCGCCCACGCCCGTACGCGAGTCGCTGGCCCGGCTGGAGTCCGACGGCCTGGTGGTGAAGGCGCCGCTGAAGGGATACCGGGCGACCTCGCTGCTGACCCGCGAGGAGTTCGACGACCTGCACCAGTTCCGCCGGCTGATCGAGCCCTGGGCGGCCCGGCACGCCGCGCAGCGAATGGCCGAACGTGCCGACGACGAGGCACGCGCGGAACTGGAGGCCGAACTGGCCTCGATCGACGCGCCGAAGACCTCGAACTACGAGGACTACAAGGTGCTCACCGCCCACGACAGCCGGTTTCACACCCTCGTCGCGCGCCTGTCCGGGAGCGAGCAGGTCCGGCTCGCGTTCGAGCGCACGCACTGCCACCTGCACATCTTCCGGCTGCACTACGACAGCCGGCTCGGTCCCGATGCGCTTGCCGAGCATCGCCGGATCGCCGACGCGATCATCGCGGGTGACCCGGACGCCGCCGAGCAGGCGATGCGGGACCACCTGGACTCGGCGATGCAACAACGCCTGCGGACGGTCTACGACCAGACGGGGTAAAGGCTGCCGCCGCGCAGTATCGTCCCCGGGTCGAGTCATCGCTGCACCGGGCCACGACACGACAACGTCAGACGAACAGAAGGAGAGCAGATGGCGGAGTTCGACGGCATGCGCGCGCTGGTGACCGGCGGCGCCTCGGGGATCGGCGCGGCCGCCGCGCAGTTGCTCCGCGACCGCGGCGCGCGGGTCGCCTGCCTGGACCTGAAGCCCGACAGCGCCCCGGAGGGGTGCCTGCAGATCGCCGCCGACGTGGCCGATCCAGCGGTCGAGGACGCGGTGCGCGACGCCGCCGAGCAACTGGGCGGGCTCGACATCGTGGTCAACAACGCCGGAGTCGGCGCGGCCGGTTCGATCGAGGACAGCGACGACGCGACCTTCTCGCGGCTGTACGAGGTGAACGTGCTCGGCACCGTCCGGGTCACCCGGGCCGCGCTGCCGTACCTGCGCCGCTCGGAGCACCCCGCGGTGGTGAACACCTGCTCGGTGGCCGCACTGGTCGGGATCCCGCAGCGGGCGGCCTACAGTGCCAGCAAGGGCGCGATCTACTCGCTCACGATGGCGATGGCGACCGACCACCTCCATGAAGGCATCCGGATCAACTGCGTGGCCCCTGGCACCGCGGACACGCCATGGGTCCAGCGACTGCTGGACGCGGCGGACGACCCGGCGGCCGAGCGAGCGGCGCTGGACGCCCGGCAGCCGACCGGCCGGCTGGTCAGCGCGGACGAGGTCGCCAACTCGATCTGCTACCTGGCCTCCCCGCTGACCGGCTCGGTGACCGGCGTGGTCGCCGAGGTCGACGGCGGCATGATCTCGCTGCGCCCGCGCAAGTAGCCGTCCGGCCGCCGCGCGCCAGGTTGTCAGGCCGCCGCGCGGCATAACAGTGCGACGGTCGGCTGACAACTGTGCGGCTGCGGAGGTTCAGCGGGGGAGGTACGGGATCGTCTGCGGGCCCTCCGGCAGCACGCACACCCGCGCGTCCGGGCCGGCGGCGGCGAGCGCCTCGGCGACCGTGCGCCCCACGTCGTCGGTCTGCTCCAGGTGGGCCGCCGCCAACGCCTGGTCGGACAGGTACGACGTGTGCATCACCACCCGGTTCGCGCTCTGGATCTTGGCCTGGATCTGCACCTGCCACTGGTCGGGGATGGTCTCCGTGCGCTGCTCGATCATCTCCAGCAGGGCCTGCGGCGACGCCGCGGACTCCAGCACCTCACGGTATGAGCCATGGTTGGGGAATCCGTCGCGGCATTCCGCGGCGCACACGATCGTGCCACCGGGCTTGACCACCGTGGTCGCTGCCGACATCCCCTTGACCGCCTGGTAGAGGTTCTGGTCCAGCGGATACCCGGAGTTGGTCGTCACCACCACGTCGAACAGCTGCGGCACCGGTCGCATGGCCAGTCGCTGCGCGGCGTCCCGCGCGGTCTTGTGCATGGCGAACAGCTCACCGGCGAACGCGTCCACGATCTGCTGCTCGCGGTTCAGCACCACGTCAACCGAGAAGTCCACGTTGCCGACCGCGTTCACGACCGCTCGTACGTCGTCGTGCACCGGGTTGCCCTCGCAGACGCCCCAGGTGGCATTGGCGTGACCGATCCGCCGGGCGTTGTGCAGGGTGAGCACGGTCTCCAGCCCGGCCAACCCGGGCACCACCATCTTCGGGCCGCCGCTGAACCCGGCGAAGAAGTGCGGCTCGACGAACCCGGTGGTGATCCGCACGTCCGCCTCGACCCAGTGCCGGTTGATCCGCACCGGCACGCCGTCCCCGTGCACACCGAGATCCACCAAAGAGGCGTCCTCGCGGGCGTCGTGGTTGAACACGTGCACCCGGTCCACGACCTCGTCGCCCACCATGGCGCGGATCTCCGCCTCGGTGTTGCCGCGGTGGGTCCCGGCCGCCACCAGAACCGTGACGTCCTCGTCGGGCACGATGCCGGCCAGTTCCTCCAGCACCGCGGGCACCATCAGGTGCCGGGGCTGCGCCCGGGTGCCGTCGCACATGGAGATCACGACCCGCTGGCCAGGCCGGACCAGCGCACGCAGCGGTGGACCGGACACCGGGTTGCGCATCCGGTCGTGGAGTACGGCCATGGGGTCGGCCACCCCCGGCTGGTAGGACGGCTCCACCACCGTCGTCCGGTCGTCGGGCAGCTCCACGTCCAGCCCGGTCTGCCCGTACGCCAGGTGCACCAGCATCGCCGACCTCCTCAGCGGTTGTAGCGGGGAGCGGCACCGCGCAGCCCGGCCCAGACCTCGTCACAGGCCCCGAGCACGTCGTCGCCGACCGGACCACCCGAGGCCGCGTCGAGGTTCTCCGCCAGCTGCTGGGTGCTGGAGGCGCCGATCAGGATGGCGCCGACCAGGGGTCGGGACAGCAGCCAGCGGAACGCCAGCTCGACCAGCGTCATCCCCGCCTGCTCCGCGACGCCCTGCAACCGGGCCACCGCCTCGAACTGGTCCCGGTTCCAGTACCGCTGGCGGTACATGTCGCGCAGCCCGCCGGTGTCGAACCGGGACTCCGGCGCCGGGTGGTCGAGATCGGCGTGCTTGCCGGTGAGCAGCCCTCCGGCCAGCGGGTTGTAGACGATGTTGACCAGGTCGTAGCGGTCCGAGCAGGCGGCGTACTCGTCCTCGACCCGGCGCGACAGCAGGTTGTAGACGGGCTGCGACACGTGCACGGGCGCAGCGCCGGAACGCTCTTGCAGACAACGGATCTCGGCGATCTGCCAGGCCGCGTAGTTGGACACCCCGAGCTGGCGGACCTTGCCGGCGTCGACCAGCTCGTTCATCGCGCCGAGGGTTTCCTCGATCGGGGTCTGCCAGTCCGGCTTGTGCAGGTAGTAGACGTCCAGGTAGTCCGTGCCGAGCCGCTGCAGGCTGGCGTCCACCGCCTTGTGCACGGCGGGCGCGCTCAGCCCACGGTCGACCGGCTCCGGTCCGACCGGGTTGCACACCTTGCTGGCGATCAGCACGTCCGAGCGGTAGGAGGCGACGACCTCCCCGAGGATCCGCTCGGACTCACCGTCGTTGTAGGAGTTGGCGGTGTCGAACATGGTGACGCCGGCGTCGCGACACCGGGCCACCATGTCCGCCGCCTCGTCACGATCGACCCGCGACCCGAACGTCATCGTGCCCAGCACCAGCGGCGACAACTGGTCGCCGGTCACCGGCAGGGTCGTCCCCGAGGCCGTTCTCGACCGGCTCATGGCGTCAGCTGGCCGCCGTTCACCTCGATGATCTGCCCGGTGACGTACCCGCTCATCTCGTCGGAGGCCAAGAACAGCACCGTGCCCACGCACTCCTCGGGGCTGCCCGCACGTCCCATCGGGATGCCCGACACCATCCGCTGCATCTGCTCCCCGGACGTGTTGCGGTCGTGGAACGGCGTCTCGATGATCCCCGGCGACAGGGCGTTGACCCGGATGCCGTCCGTGGCGAGCTCCTTGGCCAGGCCCTTGGTGAACGTGCTGACCGCGCCCTTGGAGGTCGCGTAGATCACCGAGCCGCCCGCACCACCGGTGCTGGCCGCGACCGAGGTGAGGTTGACCACGGCGCCGCCACCCGCCCGCTTCATCACCGGAACCACTTCGCGGCACAGGCGGAACACCGAGGTGATGTTGAGGTCCATGATGTAGCGGTAGTCGTCGTCGGGCATTTCGGCCACCGCAGACCGCTTGACCAGGTCGCCGGCGTTGTTGACCAGGACGTCGATCCGACCGTGATCGTCCACCAGTTGGCGCACCAGCGCCGCCGCGGCGTCCGGGTCGGTGAGATCGGCGGACACCACGCTGGCCCGGCCACCGGCCCCCTCGATCGCCGCCTGCACCGCCTTGGCGCCCTCGGCGTTGCGGTTGTAGTGCACGACCGCGTGCGCACCCTGGGCGGCGAAGCCCTTGGCCACCGCGGCGCCGATGCCAGCCCCGGCACCGGTCACCAGAACCACCTTGTCGGTGAAGTCGAGCATCGAGGGCACGTTCTCCTCCATCTGCGCGTTGCGCGCGGTTTCGGTCATGTGTCGTCTTGTGTTGTTGCGAGTCTGTCGCAGGATTGCGAACGGTCGGGGTCAGTCCCAGCCGAGCAGGTTTCCCTCCTCGTCGAAGGCCATCGGGATCGGGTCACCGCTGACCGACAGCCGGTCGTCGGCCTCGACCTCGGCGCGCATCGACTCCGACACCAGCAGCTCCTCCAGCTCCATCGTGCTGCGCGCCCGCATCAGCCGGGCCTGGTCGAGGTCGGCCCGGCCGCAGGTGAGGATGGCGGCGGCGATGGCGCTGCGGTCGGTGGGCATCGCCATCGGGATCTGTCCTCGCTGCGGGCCACCGAGCCCGGAGGTCATCGCGTTGATGTAGGACGCGCGCAGGTCGATCTTCTCCAGGATCCGGAACGGGATGAAGTCGGCGAGACCCACCCCGATCGCGTTGCCGTGCGACGGCTCGCTGACGTCGAGCACGGCGATGTTGGCGATCCGCGGCCGCTCGAACTCCTGGCTGCCCCGGATCATCATCCGGCCGATCACGTTGGTGTCCATGCCGGCGCCGGACATGTTCTTGCCCATCACGTCGATCACGGCTACGTCGAGCTCGTCGAACGGGATGGTGGCCATCAGCTCCTTGGCCTCGGTCAGCAGCGCGGCTTCACCTGGGCCGGCGATGTCCGCCGGCTCGAGCAGCGCGATCCGGGCGGCCCGGTCGTAGGCGTTCTCGATGATGCCGATGCCACCGAGGATCTTGCCGGTGTCGATGACCAGCTTGGCCACCTTCGGGACCCACACGCCGAGGTTGCTCGGGCCGTAGACGTGGATGCCCTCCGCCCCGCGCTGCTTGCCCAGGCCGATCGCGACGATCTTGCCCAGACCGCTCTCCAGCTCACCCTTGAAGTCGGTGTGCGCCTTGATCCGGTTGATCGCGATGATGCCGTCCGCCTGGGCCGCGTTCGCGTCGAGATGCGCGATCGGGCCGTCCGGGACACGCCCCACCTCGACCGTGTCCATGGTGGCGCGGACCGGCATGCCGAGGTAGTCCTCGGTCATCCCCAGTCCGCGGAGCATGTCGATCTGGCCCTCTGCGGTGGCGCCGCCGTGCGACCCCATCGCTGGCACGACGAACGGTTCGGCGCCGAGCGACTTGAGCCACTCGCCGACCGCGCGCACGACCTCGGGCTTGTCGTGGATCCCACGGCTGCCGGCGGTGAGCGCGATCGTCATACCCTGGGTGATCCGGCCGCGCAGCGGCTCCAGCGCCTCCCGGGTCGCGGCCGTGACGTCGGCGACCTGCGGCGCCTCGAACTTCTGCCGGACCGGCAGCAGGGTCGGGAAGGGTGCGTCGTAATGCAGTTCGCGTACGGCCTCGAAAGGTCCCAGCTCTGTACGTCGTGTGCTCATTCGTCTCCTCCGATCCGCGGGCCGCACCAGGCGACCTGACCTTCTAGCCTGCCACCTTCTGCACATACCCCTCGATGCCCGCCAAGGCCAGTTCGAGGTTCGCTCGGGAGTTCGCGTACGACAGCCGCAGGAAACCTTCCCCCGCCGCACCGAACGCCGTCCCCGGCAGGCATGCGACGCCGGCCTCGCGCAGCAGGCCGTCGGCTAGCTCGTCGCTGCCGAGCCCCAGCGCCGAGACGTTGGGAAACGCGTAGAACGCGCCGCCCGGCGTGCGGCAGGAGACGCCGTCGATCGCGTTCAGCCCGGTGACCACCAGGTCGCGGCGGGCCGAGAACTCCGTGCGCATGGCCTCGACCGCGTCCCACGGCCCCTGCAGCGCGGCGATGGCGCCGTGCTGGGCGAAGGCGGGGACGCAGGACACCGAGTTGATGATCAGCCGGGTCACCGGCTCCACCAGCGCCGACGGGAACACCCCGTACCCGAGCCGGAAACCGGTCATCGCGAAGGTCTTGGACCAGCCGTCGAGCAGGACCGTCCGCTCGGCCATGCCGTCGATGTCGAGCACGCTCGGGCAGCGTCCGACGTACGACAGCGAGGAGTAGATCTCGTCGGTCAGCACGACCAGGTCGTGCTCCACGGCGATCCGGGCGATCGCCTCCACGTCGGAGCGGGTGAGCACGCTGCCGCAGGGGTTCTGCGGTGAGTTGAGGATCACGAGCTTGGTGCGGTCGGTGACCAGCGCCGCCAGCTCGTCGGGGTCGACCCGGAAGTCGTTGTCCTCCCGCAGGGGCAGCGGCACCGGTGTCGCGCCGGTGAACGCGGCCACCGACGCGTAGGTGGGAAATCCGGGGTCGGGGAAGATCACCTCGTCGCCGGCCTCGCACAGCGCCAGCATCGTGTAGAACATGATCGGCTTGCCGCCGGGGGTGATCACCACCTGATCGGGCGATGCGGTCAGCCTGCCCTCGGTGCGCAGGTGGTCGGCGACCGCCTCGCGCAGCGGCTGGATGCCGGGCGAAGGCACGTAGTGCGTGTGCCCGGCATCCAGCGCGTCCTGCACGGCGCGGACGACGTGCGGCGGGGTGGCGAAGTCGGGTTCGCCGATCTCGAGGTGCACGATCCGGTGGCCGGCCTGCTCCAGCGCGACCGCTCGGCCCAGCACCTCGAAGGCGGACTCGGTCCCGAGCCGAGACATCCGACCCGCCAGCCGCACGCCGTCCTCCGTTCTTTCGCTCGTTGCGTCTGCTGCTACCCGGTCAGCCGATCTCCACGCCGAACACGTTCAGCAGGCTGTAGACACCGAGCAGCCCGATCGCGATGCTGCTGACGGTCAGCGCGATCATGAACCACTTGGTGCCGTGCAGCCGGGAGTCGGTCTCGGTTCGGCGCAGGTACCAGACCGCGATCACCACGGCGACCAGGAAGATTCCGGTGGCCACACCGGCGATCTGGATCATCAGCACCGGGGTCTGGAAGTACAGGTACGCAGCGGCCCAGATGATCGGCAGGATGACGGTGAAGGTGCGGATGAACTTCAGCCGCTTCACGCCGTCCTTCCAGTCCAGCACGCCGACCGTGGACAGCAGGTCGGTGTACATCCGCGACCAGCTGGGCAGCGCGGCCCACATGGTGGAGCCCAGTACGGCGATAGCGCCGACGAGGAACATCACGTTCGCCCACTCACCGAGGGTGTCGGTGTAGAGCCGGGACAGCGTGGTGATCATCTCATTGCCCTCAGGCACCAGGCCCTGCGGTTCCAGCACGGCCGCGCCCATCAGGTAGAAGGCGATGGTGCCGAAGGTGTAGATCACCCAGGAGACCGCGGCGTCCTTCTTCATCACGCTGATCCAGCCGTTCGCGCGGCGGACCCATTCCTCGGAGCCGTCGTTGGGGCCGACCCAGCGGGCATACCCCTTCTCCACGCACCAGTACGTGTAGTAGGTGACCTCATCCGCACCGACACCGGTGATACCGAACATCGCGACCGCGGCTCCGATGGTGCCGGCCGGGATCATGAACTT
Organism: uncultured Nocardioidaceae bacterium; assembly: GCA_964571285.1. Lineage (GTDB taxonomy): Bacteria > Actinomycetota > Actinomycetes > Propionibacteriales > Nocardioidaceae > CAZNCE01. Next base: position 23,843 of record CAZNCE010000009.1, read on the forward strand.
CAGGCCGTCGGCGAAGTCGGACGCGGTGTAGCCGAACTCGGTCGCCGGCAGGCCGAACGCGATCAGGATGGTGATGAACGAGAAGATCACGACCAGCAGCGTGGCGCCGCGCTCGATCCAGCCGTACTTGTTGCTGTAGAGCGTGACGATCGCGAGCACCATCACGAACAGCGTCCAGATCGTGATGGACGTCGTCCCGAGTGGATCACCGCCGAGCGGGAACAGCACGCTGAACGCGACGGCGACGCCGCCGATGATGCCGCCCAGCTGCAGCAGCTTGGTCAACGCCATCAGGATCCACAAGACGTTGATCCAGCCCATCTTGCCGATCCGCGGCGGAACCTTGTTGTAGCCGGTCAGCGCCGGCTGGCCGGTGGCGATGGTCCACTTGGCCAGCTCGACCTGCACGGCGACCTTGACCAGGGTGGAGACGATCACCAGCCAGAGCAGCCAGAAGCCCGCCTCGGCACCCAGCGTTGTCGTGGCGATCAGCTCACCGGAGCCGACGATGGAGGCGCTGAGAATGAGACCGGGGCCGAGGTACTTGAAGCTGTTCCTCCAGCCGACCGGTGGCTCTTGAATGCCGTCCTTAGTGAGGTGATACGGGTCTACTTCGGCGGCGACTGAGGTAGCCATGGGCATTTCCTTCGTGGGTGTGGGCCGACGTGGTAGCGGAATAGTGCACCGGCGGCATCGCCGGAGCAAACATCAGACCATCAAGTGGTCATATCGAATCGATAACGGGCACCAGGGTAGAGGTGATCTGCTTGTGACGGTGGGAGGCGCTCAGGTGCCGGCCGGCACCAGGGCTTGGCGTTGTCGGCCGAGGCCCTCGATCTCGATCTCCATCACGTCGCCGACAGTGAGGAACGGGAAGCGCCCCGACAGCGCGACCCCTTGCGGGGTGCCGGTGTTGATGACGTCGCCGGGATCGAGCACGAGGTACTGGGACAGGTGCCACACCAGGTGGGCCACGTCGAAGATCATGTCCTTGGTGGTCGAGTCCTGGCGGGCGTCTCCGTTGACCCATGACCGCAGGCGCAGGTCCTGCACGTCGGGGATCTCGTCGGCGGGTACGAGGGCGGGGCCGAGCGGGTTGAAGGTCTCGCAGCACTTCCCCTTGGACCACTGCCCACCGGACTGATGCAGTTGGAAGGTCCGCTCGGACACGTCGTTGGACGTCGCGTACCCCGCGATGTGGGCCAGCGCGTCGTCGGGCGAGGCGAGGTAGCGGGCGCGCTTGCCGATCACGACCGCGAGCTCCACCTCCCAGTCCACCTTGTCCGACCCAACGGGCAGCAGCACGTCGTCGTCGGGTCCGACCACGGTGTTGGGGTGCTTGAAGAACAGCACCGGCACCGATGGTGGCGGGTCACCGGTCTCGGCGGCGTGGGCGGCGTAGTTCTGGCCGATGCAGAGCACGGCGCCGGGGCGGGCTACCGGGGCGCCGACCCGCAGGCCCTCGGTGTCCAGGGCGGGGAGGCTGCCGTCGGCCAGCGCGCGTCGCACGCCGGCGATTCCGTCGTTGTCGAGGAAGGCGCCGTCGATGTCTGCGGTCAGGCCGGACAGGTCGAAGACCTGGCCGTTGTCGTCGCGGACGGCCGGCCGCTCGGAACCGATCGGTCCGAAGCGCATCAGCTGCACGGTGGGCTCCTTGGGTGCGGTGAACGGTCTGGGTGGGCGGAGGGGTTTCAGGCGATCGAGCGCGGGGCGGATTCGGGTACGCCGTGGGGGAAGACCAGGACCTTGCTGGAGTCCGACTCGCCCTTGGCCAGTTCGGTGAACGCAGCGACGGCGCCGTCCATGTCCACGCGCCCGTCGATCAGACGAGACAGCACCTCGGGGGCGCTGCCGACCCAGGCGGCTGTGTCGCGGAAGTTCTGCGCGGTGAAGCAGAAGCTGCCGATGACCGTCCGCTCCTCGGTGCTGATGGAGTACGCGGGCAGCTCAACCCGTGGGGCGTTCATGCCGACCAGCACCACCCGGGCGCCGAAGCCGGTGCTGTCGATGGCGTCCTGCAGCGAACGGCTGTTGCCGACCGCGTCGAGCACCACGGTCGCCTGGCCGCCGAGTGCGGCCGCGACCTGCTCAGGCAGGTCCCCCGCGGTCGGGTCGACGCCATGCGCCCCCAGCGACGCGGACAGCGAACGTCGCGTGGCGTTCGGCTCGCTGACCGCGATCCGCTGCACGCCGAGCCGCTGGGCCGCCAGGATGCAGGCCTGGCCGATCGGCCCCCCGCCGATCACCAACACCGCGTCGCCGGCGGCGCAGTCGCCCCGACTGGCGGCGTGGAAGCCCACCGACAGCGGCTCGATCAGCGCGCCGTACTCGATCGGCATCTCTTCGGGAAGCGACAGCACGTTGCGCTCCGGCGCCAGCATCAGGCCGGAGAACGCGGACACGATGTCGGGGTTCACGCCGATCACCCGGCGGTTCTGGCAGCTCTGCTCGGCGCCGGCCCGGCAGGCGGTGCAGTCGCCGCAGGCGATCAGCGGGTTCACCGTGACCGGGGTGCCCGTCCGCAGGGCGGGATCCACGCCGTCGCCGAGCGCCTCGACCCGGCCCACGGTCTCGTGGCCCATCACCTGGCCCGCGGAGCGTCGGCCGGTCTCGCCGGAGAACCCGTGTATGTCCGAACCGCAGATGCCGGTGGCGACGATCCGGATCAGCACCTCACCGGGGCCGGGCCGGGGGTCGTCGAACGACTCCACGGTCAGATCCCATGGACCGTTGTAGACCAGCACCTGCATCGTCAGTTCACCACGCCATCCCGGGCCCGAGGCAATTCCGGCATTTGAATAGTTGTTTCGATACGTGAACAGGGCAACGATGCCCGGACCGCCGCGCCGCTGTCAAGATTCGGACGGCCGTCTCGCATGCCGAGCGCGCTCCCATCGGCGGTCACCGGACCACGTGCCCGCTCGGCCGGTCCAGCATCGGCAGTTCGGCCCGGGTGGGCAGGCCCTCCCAGTCACCGGCCGACGACACGACGAACCCGGCGACGGTGTTCGCGCGGTGCAGACGATCCGCCATCGGCAGGCCCTCGAGCAGCCCGGACAGGTAACCGGCCACGAAGGCGTCGCCGGCGCCAATCGTGTCCACGACGCCGACCTGTCGGGCCGGCACATGCAGCGGGCCGGCGGACGTGTGCGCGGTCGCCCCCGCCGCGCCCTCCTTGACCAGCACCTCACGGACCCCAGCGTCGAGCAGCCACCGGGCCCGCTTCGCGGTGTCGTCGCCGTCGGCCAGCAGCGCCAGCTCCTCGGCGTCGGCGACGACGATGTCCAGCAGGCCGACGAGGCCGGCCAGTTGCTCGCGTGCCTGGTCGTCGGTCCACAGCCGGGGGCGATGGTTGACGTCCAGACAGACCGTGACGCCACGCTCGTGGGCGGCCCGGGCTCCGGCCAGCACCGTCTGCGCGGAGCTCTCGCTGATCGCCACCGTGATGCCGGTCAGGTGCAGCACCTTCGGGGTGGGTTCCATCGCGCTCAGCAGGTCGTGCGGGGTGATCCTGGTCGCGGCGGAGCCGGACCGGTAGTAGTCCACCCGGGCCCGACCGCTGACCCGCTGCTCGGAAACCAGGATGCCGGTCGGGGCCTCGGCGTCGATCCGCACCGACCCGACGTCCACCCCCTCGGCGCGCAGGGTACGGCGCACCAGCGCACCCATCTCGTCTGCTCCGAGCACACCGACCCAACGCACCGCATGGCCGAGCCGGGACAGCCCGACCGCGACGTTTCCCTCGGTGCCGGCGATGGAGATGTCGGCCGTCGGCCCGAGACGGACCAGGCCGTGCGCGCGGATCGCGCCCATCGACTCGCCGACGGTGAGGACCTCGACGCCGTCGATCCGGTGCTCAGTCATCGCACTCAGCCATCCCAGTCAGCCGGCCCGCTCGGACCGGCCCTGCCGCCAGGCGTCCGCGAACTCGCCGGCCCGCCTGGTCAGCTCGGCCCAGTCCTGCTCCGCTACCAGGCCCTCGGCCACCAGCGCCCCGCCCACGCCGATACCGACGCAGCCCATCCGGGCGTACTCGCGCGCGGTCTCCACCGTGACCCCGCCAGTGGGCATCATCGGCACGTCGTCCAGCGGCTCGGCCACCGCCTTGAGGTACGCGGGGCCGCCTACCGGACCGGACGGGAACACCTTGATCGCGGTGGCACCGAGTTGCCACGCGGCGTCGATCTCGGTGGGAGTAAGCGCGCCGCACACCACCGGCACCTGCGCGTCGGCGGCGGTCCGCAGCACCTCCGGCACACTGGTCGGGGTGACCAGGAATTGCGCGCCGGCCTCGATCGCGGCACGGGCGCCGGCCACCGTACGGACGGTCCCGACGCCGACGTCGATGCCGCCGCGACTCACCCAGCGGCGGACGGCGTCCAGTGAACCGGGCGTCGGGAGCGTCACCTCGACGGAGTCGACGCCACCGGCCGCCAGCGCCTCGAGCAGCTCGTCCGGCGGCTCGTGGCGACGCAGTCGGACGATCGCCACGAAACCTGTGCCGGGGGCCGGCGCGCTGCGGTGCGGATCGGTCAACGGTCGACTTCCTTTCCAGACGATGCCTGCTGCCGTCGGCCGGACCGCGGGATCACCTTGAGCACCAGGCCGCGCAGCATCGGGTAGGCGAGTACCAGGATGGTAAGGATCATCAGCACGGCGCTGATCGGCCGGGTGAAGAACTCCAGCAGGTCCCAGTCGGTCTTGATCACGCTCTGCATGAAGTTCTTCTCCACGATCGGGCCCAGCACCATGCCGAGCACGACCGGGGCGACCGGGATGTCGACCTTCTCCAGTAGGTAGCCGACGATGCCCAGCACGATCATCACGATGATCTCGAGATTGCCGTTGTTGATCGCGAACGAGCCGAGGATGCAGAAGGACACGATGATCGGCATCAGCACCGAGCGCGGCACCCGGAGCAGCAGCCCGCTGGCCTTGATCGCGGCGTATCCCATCGGGATCAGCAGCAGGTTGGCGATGATGAACATCAGGTAGATGCCGTACAACATCGGCGCCTGCTCGTGGAACAGGCTGGGACCGGGCTCGACGCCCTTGACGAACAGCACGCCGATCAGGATCGCGGTGATGGTGTCGCCGGGGATCCCGAACACCAGCGCCGGCACGTACGCGGACGCCAGTGCCGCGTTGTTGGCCGAGCCGGCGGACACGATCGGCTCGATGTGTCCCTCGCCCTTGCCGAACTTGTAGCCCTCCCGGGACGCGTTCTTGGTCGCCGCGTAGGAGACCCAGGCGGCGACATCACCGCCAGCCCCCGGCAGCGCACCCACCGAGCCGCCGATCAGGTTGCCGCTGACCACGCCCCGCTTGTACCGCCACAACGTGCGGGCGGTGTCGCGGAACATGCCCTTGGTGGGCATCCGGGGACTGGTGGGTCGTCCGGTCGGGTCGATGACGTTGCGCAGCACCTCGGACAGACCGAACAGGCCGATCATGGCCGGGATGAAGCTGATCCCGCCCAGCAGCGACTCCTGCCCGAAGGTGAACCGCGGGTAGCCGAGCGAGATGTCGATTCCCACCGTGGACAGGAACAGCCCGATCATCAGCGCGATCGCGCCTTTGATCTGCGACCCGCCGCGCGCGATGATCACCGCCGCCGTCAGGCCCAGCACGGCCACCCAGAAGTACTCGTAGGAGGTGAAGTGCAGGGCGAACTCCGCCAACAGCGGCGCCGCCACGATCAACACCGCGGCGCCGACCACGCCACCGATCGCCGACCCGACCAGACCGACGCCGAGCACCAGGGCGCCCTTGCCGTTCTGGGTCATCCGGTACGCGTCCTCGGTGTAGGCGGCACTTGCCGGCGTACCCGGCATCCGCACCAGGGCGGAGGGGATGTCGCCGGCGAAGATCGCCATCGCGGACATTGTGATGATCGACGCGATCGCCGGCAGCGGGTCGAGGAAGAACGCGAACGGCACCAGCAGCGCGGTGGCCAGGGTCGCGGTCAGGCCGGGGATGGCGCCGATGAACAGGCCGTACACCGCGGCCAGCAACACCACGACGATCAGCGTGGGATCGAGCAGCATCTCCCCCGCGAGCTCCAAGTTGTGCAGCATGCGGGGTTACCCCAGGAATCCGTGCGGGAGCGGAACCAGCAGGATCCGCTCGAACATCAGGTACAGGAAGGCGGTGGTGACGACCGCCGAGGGAACAGCCACGACCATCCGGGCGCCGAGCCGCCACATCAGGCCGATCAGCATCAGCCCCATGGTGATCACGAACCCGAGCACGTTGACGACGAGCAGATAGAAGACGATCGAGCCGATCACCGACAGCGCGTTCAGCCAGGCCGTCCTGGCCGGGATCTTCTCGTCCAGCAGGCTCTCGTACTGCTCGGCCTCCGCGGCGGCGGCCCGCTCCGCCTCCGCCGCGGCGGCCTTCTCCGCGGCGGAGGCGGGGCGGTCCCGCAGGTACCGGATCACGAGGACCAGCCCGAACAGGATGAACAGCGCCCCGATGATGCCGGGGAACAGCGCCGGTCCGGGCGCCCCGCCGGGCAGTTGCGGGAAGGTCTGGACGTAGATCACCACGAACAGCCCGAACGCAACGGACAGGCCGCCGCTGATGAGGTCCCCTCGCGTGGCCAGTCGTCGGGTCTCCCCGGCCGCCTTCGGCGAGGGATCGGTCATTGGGCCAGTCCCGCCTTCTTCATGATCTCGCCCTTGGTCTCGTCCTGGTCGGCGAGGTACTGCGCGAAGTCGTCGGCGTTCTTCCACTCGATGCCGAAGCCCTGCTTGTTCATGAAGTCCTCGTACTTGGACCCGTGCACGATCTCATCCAGGTTGCACTCGAGCTCCGCGACGATGTCCTCGTCCATGCCCTTCGGCCCGGCGATGCCCCGCCAAGCGGACATCTCGAAGTCGATGCCCTGCTCCTTGAGGGTCTCCAGGTCGGGGTACTTCGGGTCGCGCTCCTCGGCCATCACCGCGATCGGCTTCACCTTGCCGGCGTCGATCATGGTCTTGTTCTCCACCAGGCTGGCGGTGGAGATGTCGATGCCACCGGCCACCAGCTCCTGCAGCGCCGGCGCGGCGCCGTCACTGGGCACGAACTGGACCAGATCCGGCTCCTCCCCGGCCTCGATCAGCATGCCCTTCAGGGCCAGGTCCCAGATGCCACCGCGGCCGGTGCCCGAGGCGGTGAGGTTGCCTGGGTCCTTCTTCGCCGCCTCGATCAGGTCATTGGCGTTCTGCCACGGCGAGTCCTTGGCCACGGTGATGCCGGAGGCGTCGTTGTTCACCTGGGCGACCGGAGTCACGTCCTTGTACGTGAGGTCGGTCAGGCCCTGCCAGTGCATCATCGTGATCTCCACGGTGATCAGGCCGATGGTGGAGCCGTCCGGGTTGCCGTGCGCGATGGCCGAGTGACCGACCACGCCGCTGCCACCGGTCCGGTTGACGACGTTGACCTGGGTGTCGAGCTTCTCCGCGAGCTCGCTGCCGAGGAACCGGGCGACGCTGTCCGTACCTCCACCGGCGGCCCACGGGACAATCAGCTCGATCGGACCGCGCGGGAAGGTCGACGACTTGTCGCAGCCCTGGCCGCCGGCCGCGGCACTGTCGTCGTCACCGCTGCCGCCGCCACTGCCGCACGCGGCCAGCAGGAGGCTGACCGAACCGGCCAGGGCGGCGGCTTGGAGCACGCGGCTGCGAGTGCGCTTGGCGGTTGAGGAGTCGGACATACAAGCTCCCGATTGATTGGGGTGGAGGGGTTTTGCGCGAGACGCCCACATGATGGGTGGGGACCGGAAATATGGTCAATCGCGTCGTGCGGCTAATGATTTCCTGCCGAACGGATGGAGCATCGACACGGCCCGAACTCAGGCGCGGCTCGGCCGACACAGCGCACTCTCGGTCGCCGAAGCCACCGATCCGTTGCCGAACTGTGATACGGGAACTGGAACGAAGCCCGTACTCCGCCGAAGAGAACGGAGCCGACATGGCCCGCATCGAGCACATCGACTGGCTCGAAACGTTCGTCGCCGTCGTCGACAACGGCGGATTCAGCGCGGCCGCGGCCGCGGTACACCGATCCCAGTCCCGGGTCAGCGCACATGTGGCCGCCCTGGAGCAGGCGCTCGGCTTGCCGCTCTTCGACCGGCGGCACCGCCCGGTGGCGCTCACCGACGCAGGGGAGGCCTATCTCCCGCACGCGCGCGAGGTGCTGGCCGCACTGGACCGCGGGATGGCCGAGATCGAGTCGGTGATGGGAGTGACCCGTGGTCGCGTCGTGCTGGGCAGCTACCCCAGCGCCAGCGCGGCGTTCCTGCCGGAATTGATGCACGCGTTCAGCGAGAACTTCCCGCAGGTGCAGGTGGATCTGACCGAGCAGCCAACCGTGGACCTGGCCCAGTCCCTCAACGACGGCGAGTTGCACCTGGCACTGCGGGCGCTGGCGCCGCTGCAGAACACCGAGGGGCTGGCGTGCCGGCCGTTGTGGCGTGAGCCGCTGGTCGCCGTGTTTCCCGAGGACCATCCACTGGCGCGGGAGCAGGAACCGCTGGATATGGGCTTGCTGCTGCAGGTCCCGCTGATCACGATCGGCGGGCATCTGGGGCAGGAGGTGCTCTACGAGACCAATGCGATGTTCAAGCGAGCAGCGGAGAGCCCCCGCGTCGCGTGGCAGACCGACCAGCCGCAGACGCTGGCGAACTTCGTGCGGGCCGGCCTCGGTGTGGGCGTCACGAACGCACTGGCGATGCGCGTGTCGGAGACCACCGGGCTGCGGATCGCTCAGGTGGGCACCCTGGAGGAGGGCCGAACGGTCGGCATCTTCTGGGACCCCTACCGCTACATGCCACGAGCGGCCCGTGTACTGCTGGAGACCATCCTGCGCACCCCGCCTCCACCGGGCACCTACGCCCTGTCGCCCGAGGAGCAGCGCACCTCCATCCGTACGGCGGATAAAGGGCAGATGTAGGTCGGGCTTCACGCGACCGGGTGGTCGTTCCTAGCATCGACGGCGGCGCATCGCGCCGTCCGAGACCAAGCCGACCTGTGGAGAACGTCGCAATGACTGCTGCCGCTTCCGACCCCGCCCTGCCCGACGATGTGGTCGTCCGTACCAAGGACATCCCGTGGGTGCCGCAAGGCTCGGGGGGCGTCTGGTTCAAGCCGCTGCGCATCTCGCTGAAGCAGAACCGGTGGATGAACATCCTCAAGGTGACCAAGGGCGGTGTGGTCAACCGGCATCGGCATCACTCCGAGGTCGAGGGCTACGTCCTGCAGGGACAGTGGCACTACCTGGAGCACGACTGGACGGCGCACGCAGGCGACTTCGTGTACGAGCCGGTCGGTGACGTGCACACGCTGATCGCCGACAACGCCACCGAGGAGGAGCCGATGCTGACGCTGTTCTCCATCCACGGCGACATCGAGTACGTCGACGAGAACGGCGACCGGCTCTACATCGAGAACGCCGAAGGCAAGCTCCGGCGCTACCTCGAGCACTGCGAGACGGAGGGGATCACCCCCGTCGACCTGGTGTACTGAGGCCCGTGCGATGGGTCGAGCGCCGGCATCGGCCGGCACTGAGCAGGCACCGGACACGCAGACGGTGCCGGAGCCGGAGCTGACGGCACCGTCACCCTTCGACCTGTGCGGCCGCACCGCGCTGGTGACCGGAGCCGCCACCGGGATCGGGCAGGCGATCGCGCTCGGCCTGGCCGGCGCCGGCGCCGACCTGGTGCTCACCTCCGAGTTGGACAACCTGGCCGAGACCACCGGCCGGGCGGAGCGGCTCGGGCGGCAGGTGACAAACCATCAGCTGGACCTGTCGCACGCCGACGACATCCCCGCAGTGCTCGGCGGGGTGTTCGAGGACCGCGCTGTGGACATCCTGGTCAACGCTGCCGGCATCATCCGTCGACAGCCGGCCGTGGAGTTCAGCGACGACAACTGGCGGCAGGTGCTGGAGATCAACCTGACGGCCGCGTTCACGCTGAGCCGGCTGGCCGCAGGCCCGATGCTCGCCCGCGGGCGCGGCAAGATCATCAACGTGGCCTCGATGCTGAGCTTCCAGGGCGGTCAGCTGGTCACGTCGTACACCGCCAGCAAGCACGGGTTGGTCGGGCTGACCCGGGCGCTGGCGAACGAGTGGGCGGCCAGCAACGTCCAGGTGAACGCGATCGCTCCCGGCTACATCGCCACCCGCACGACCGAGGCGCTGCGCGAGGACCCGGTGCGCAGCCAGGAGATCCTTAGCCGCATCCCCGCCGGTCGGTGGGGCAGCCCCGACGACGTCCGCGGTGCCGCGGTCTTCCTGGCCGCGCCGGCCTCCGACTACGTCACCGGACACGTGCTCGCGGTCGACGGCGGCTGGATGTCACGATGAGCCCGACCGCTGCCCGCTGAGCCGAGAAGGCGGGCGGAGAACCGGCCGAGCTGTGGCCGAGAAGGGAACCCAACAGATGTCACGTCCGGTGGTGCTGCTACCCGGCCCGATGAACAGCGTCGTGATGGACGGCTGCGAGGAGCGCTTCGACGTCGTCCGGCTGTGGGAGACGTCGGACCCCGAGGTCGTACTCGACCAGCGGGGCAAGGAGGTCCGGGCGATCGCGACCGTCGGTCACCGACGCGTGGACGCCGAGCTGATGGACCGGCTGCCGAACCTGGAGATCGTGGCGAACTTCGGCGTCGGCTACGACACCGTGGACGCGGGGGAGGCTGCCGGCCGCGGAGTGGTCGTCACCAACACCGCCGGCTCGCTGGACGACGAGGTCGCGGACACCACGATGGGCCTGCTGCTGATGACCATCCGCGAGCTGTCCGCCGCGGAACGGTACCTGCGGGCCGGCAGGTGGCCGACCGGAGCGTACCCGCTGACCCGGGCCACGCTGGGCGGCAGCAAGCTCGGCATTCTCGGCCTGGGCCGGATCGGTGAGGCGATCGCCCACCGGGCCGAGGCGTTCGGGGTGTCGATCGGCTATCACAACCGCAACCGCAAGGACTCGCCCTACCACTACTACCCGACGCTGGTGGAGATGGCGCGCGACGTGGATGTGCTCATCGTCGTCATCCCCGGTGGCGACGCCACGAACCGCGTTGTGGACAAGGAGGTCCTGGCGGCTCTGGGGCCCGAGGGCTTGTTGATCAACGTGGCCCGCGGTTCGGTCGTGGACGAGGACGCGCTGGTCGAGGCGTTGCGGGAGGGCACCATCGCCGGAGCCGGCCTGGACGTGTTCGCGGACGAGCCGAACGTGCCGGCCGAGTTGATGGAGCTGGACAACGTGGTGCTGCTGCCCCACGTCGGTTCGGCCAGCGTGCCGACCCGCAACGCGATGGGGCGGCTGTGCCTGGACAACCTGGTGTCGTGGTTCGACTCCGGCCGTCCGCTCACTCCCGTCCCCGAGTCGGCGCCGCTCCTCCGCTCCTGACCACGGCGGCGCCGGGGGTGGTCAGCGCAGCACCACCGTCCGGTTGCCGTGCAGGATGACCCGCCCTTCGCAGTGCCAGCGGACGGCGTTGGACAACGCCTTGCATTCGGTGTCTCGACCGGCGGCGACGAGATCCTCCGGAGTGAACGAGTGGTCCACCGCCTGCACCTGTTGCGAGATGATCGGCCCCTCGTCGAGTTCGCTGCTGACGTAGTGCGCCGTCGCACCGACCGTCTTCACGCCGCGCTCCCACGCCTGGTGGTACGGCTTGGCCCCCTTGAAGCTCGGCAGGAACGAATGGTGGATGTTGATCGCCCGCCCGGTCAGCTCGGCCACCAGCTCGTCGCTGAGGATCTGCATGTACCGGGCCAGCACGACGAGCTCGATGTCGAACCGGTCGATGATCTCGAGCAGTCTGCCTTCTGCCTGGGGCTTGCCGTCTGCCGTAACCGGGAGATGGAAGAACGGGATGCCATGCCATTCGACCAGGGCACGATGATCGGGGTGGTTGGACACCACGGCCCCGATCTCAGCGGGCACTTCACCCACGCGGCAGCGGAACAACAGGTCGTTGAGACAGTGGGCCTGCTTGGAGACCATCACCAGCACCCGCCGCCTGGCTGACGCTGGTCGGAGCTCGAACCGCATCGAGTGCCGCTCGGCCAGCGGCCGGAACGCCGACGTCAACGCGGACAGACCCGGATCACCGTGTTCGCCGCCGATCGCGAAGTGGACCCGCAGGAAGTACCGACCTACCCGCAGGTCGTCGAACTGCTTGAGCTCGTGGATGTCCCCGTGGTGCTCCAGGAGGAAGCCACTCACCGTGTGTACGAGCCCCGGCTCGTCGGGGCAGTCGAGCGTGAGCACGTACTCGCCGTCGGTGGGGGCGTCCGCCGCCGGACGGGCGGGAGCCGTCGCCAACGTGCTCATCGGCGGAACTCCCGCATCCCGTCCAACAGCCAGCGGATCACGTGGGTGCTGAAGGAGGCTCGTGGCAGCACCCGCCAGGCGTCGGTGTCGGTGCGCCAGAGGATCACCGGCGTGGATTCCAGCAGGGTCATCCGCGCGCTCCCGGTCGCGAAGGCCCGCGGGTGCAGGTCGAGCCGGCAGCTCTTGTCCAGCACGGTCCTGGCGGAAGGTCCGGTCAGCTCCAGGGTGGTGCGGTTCGCTGACACGTCGACGACCTGACCGGCATGGTCACCAACCGCGTCCGACAGCAGCTCTGCGAGCCGCGCGGGCGCCAGGCCGGTCACCGCCTCGTCCTGATCGACCAGCAAGAACTCGTCCGGCCCGAGCCACAGCACGGCGCGGACGCTTCCGTCGGCGGCTCCGGTCACCTCGCCGACCCGGCGCGGCAGCCGAATGCCCAGCGTGGACTGCACCGCCGCGGCGCCCGGTCCGTCGGGGACTACCCGGATCGACAGCTGCGTCAGGAACGGCAGCTCGCGCAACGCGACTGCTGAGCCCGAGCCCTGCGCCATCTCGTCGGCGAGGTGCCCGCCAGGGCTGCGGCGGCAGGCGAGTACGGCCGCGCGCTCAGCGCCACCGGGGGCCAGGTCGATCATCGTTGCCCGGTCAGCCATCTCTCTTGGTTCCTTCCTTGTCGTACAGCACGGCCTCGGCCACCTCCACCTCGGCGAATCGGCCCTGGAAGGACGCGGTCAGCCGCTGACCGATCCGCTCCCGGCCGTCCTTGACCAACGCCAAACCGAAGCTCCGGCCGAGGGCCTGCGAGTGGTAGCTGGAGGTGACGTGACCGAGCATCGGTATCGGCCGGGCCGGCAACCCGTCGCCGTGGAAGCCGGCCAGCGCCTCCGGTGCCACCAGCTGGGTGCCCTCCGGAAGCCGCAGCGTTCGGTCCAGCGGCAGCACACTGACCAACTGCTTGCGGCCGGGCGCCTGATGGGCGGCGCGAGAGTAGGAGCGCTTGCCGATGAAGTCTTTCCGCTTCGAGACGACCCAGTCCATGCCCAGGTCCTGCGGCGTGACCGTGCCATCGGTGTCCTGGCCTACGATCGGGAACGCCTTCTCCGCCCGGAGCACGTGCATCGTCTCGGTGCCGTACGGGGTGATGCCGAACTCGGCGCCGGCTTCCGCGACATCCTCCCAGACCCTCAGGCCGTACCAGGTAGGCACGTTGATCTCGAAGGCCAGCTCGCCGGAGAACGTGATCCGGCAGATGCGCGCCGCGATGCCCGACGCCAGCATCGTCTCCCGGAACTCCATGAAACCGAAGCCCTCCCGGGAGACGTCCAGGTCGGGGGCCAGCCGGGCGATGACACGCCTCGACGTCGGGCCGACCACGGCCACCGTGGCCCATTGCTCCGTCACCGACGTGCAGAGCACGTCCAGCTCCGGCCACTCGGTCTGGGACCACTCCTCCAACCACTCCAGGACCCGGGCAGCACCGCCGGTGGTCGTGGTCATGAAGTAGCGGTCATCGGCGAGGCGCAGCGAGACGCCGTCGTCGAGCACCATGCCGTCCGGCGTGCACATGACGCCGTAGCGCGCCTTGCCCACCGGCAGCTTCTTGAAGCCGTTGGTGTAGATCCGGTTGAGGAACTCGGGTGCGTCGGCTCCCCGGATCTCGATCTTGCCGAGGGTCGTCGCGTCCATGAACGCGACGTTCTCGCGGGCGGCCCGGCACTCCCGGGCCACTGCCGCGTCCATGTCCTCCCCGGGGAGCGGGTAGTAGCGCGGACGCTTCCACTGGCCCACGTCCTCGAACACGGCTCCGTGGGCGACGTGCCAGGGGTGGGCCGGGGTGGTGCGGACGGCGTCGAACAGGTCACCGCGAGAACGCCCGGCCAGGGCGGCGAAGGCGACCGGGGTGAACGGTCCGCGGAAGGTGGTGGTGCCGAGCGCCCCGGGGCTCGGGTGACCGCCCGGCAACCCGGCGCCGGCCAAGCCCGGGGCCGGGTTCTGCCCCGGCTGACCTGACGGGATGGCCGACTCATCAGCACCGGTCAGCACGCGGGTGAGCAGCCCGATGGTGTTGACTCCGCCGATCTTGCCCTGGTCGACGCCGGTGCCGATGGACGTGTAGCGCTTGACGTGCTCCACGCAGCGCATGCCGGCACCGGTGGCCCGGAACACGTCGGCAGCGGTGTTGTCCCGTTGCAGGTCGACGAAGTGGCTGCGGTAGCCGTCGCCACGTCCCTCCACGAGCCAGAGCTGGCGCGTTGCCCCCGCCCGAGCGCGCTGCTCGCCCGCCCACGCCTCGAGGTCCAGCGGTGCAGCGCCGGTGATCGGGCGAGTGGAGGGGAAGCCGGCTGCCGCGGCCGCCCGGGCCCCGGCCAAGGCTCCTTCGTGGGCACAGCCCTCGCTCCAGTAGGTGCCGTTGACCGCACCGGCGAGGTGCTGGTTGTGCACCGGTCCCGTGGGCACGAAGCCGGCCAACCGTTCGTCCCACACCAGTCCGCCCTGGCGCTGGCTGTGCAGGTTGACGTTGGGGCTCCACCCTCCGGCAACGGCCACCAGGTCACACGGGATGCGGCTGGGCGTCCCGAGGATCGCGCCGTCGGCATCGACAGCAGAAATCCACGCAGCCCGTACTGCGTACTCGCCGTCGATCCCCACCACTGCGGAGTCAGCGTGCGCCGCGATGCCGGCCCGGCGGGCGCGGCCCAGCTCGGTCGCTGCTGCCTCCTCCGTGCGAGCGTCGACGACGGTCACCTCGGCTCCGGCGGCCCGCAGCGCATGGGCCGTGGCGTAGCCGGAGTCGTTGGTGGTGAACACCACGGCGGCCTCACCCGGCAGCGCTGCCCATCGCCCGATGTAGGAGCGGACCGCGGAGGCCAGCAGCACTCCGGGCACGTCGTTGTCCGCGAACACGATCGGGCGCTCGAACGCCCCGGTGGCGAGCACGACCTGCCCGGCGGTCAGGTGCCACAGCCGTTGCCGGGAGACGCCTTCGCGCGCCTCGCCATGCAGGTGCTCGGTGCGCTTCTCCAGCGCGACAAGGTAGTTGCCGTCGTGGCTGCCGAATACCGTCGTCCGGGTCAGGACGGTCACCTCGGGCGCGGACTCCAACTCGGCGCGCACCGACTCCACCCAGTCCGCGGCGGGCTGATCGTCGATGCGCTGGTGCGGTTCGGTGAGCAGCGTGCCGCCGAGGCGGAAGTCCTGTTCGGCGAGCACGACCCGCGCACCACCCGAGGCCGCTTCGCGCGCGGCGGCCAGGCCGGCCGGGCCAGCGCCGACCACGACGACGTCGGCATGGACGTGCATCTTGTCGTACTCGGCGGGATCCGGCCGCTGGTCGAGGATGCCGAGCCCGTCGAGCAGCCGGAGGTCGAGCCCGGGCGTGAGCTCGAGCGTGGTGGCGGGCAGCATCGACTCGTGATGGGCACCCCCCACGCGCACGAAGGCGTTCGGCTCCTCCACGCCCGCGGAGAAGATCCCGCGTGGCCGTCGACGGTAGATGGAGTCGCCGACCCGGATCCGGCCGTTCGCCACCAAGGCCGACGCCACGGTGTCCCCCGGATGACCGATGCAGCGCGTCCCGTCGACGGTGAACTCGATCGGACGCGAGCGGTCGACGGCGCCTCCCCCGGCGAGTCGCCGGGATTGGTTGCTGGGCATGCTCAGACCTCCTTGCCGGTGCCGGGACGACTGCCGGTCAGCCGATAGACGCTCGTGATCTCATGGGTACGGGTGTCGCGCACCACGTTGAACCACTTCCGGCAGCCGGCGGTGTGCACCCACCGTTCGGCCAGCTGGCCGCGGGGGTTGTCGCGGTAGAACAGGTATTCCGCCCACTGCTGGTCGGTCAGCGCGTACGGGTCCTCCGGGTACGCCACGTGCGCCTGGCCGCCGTACGCGAACTCGGGCTCCGCGCGCGGCCCGCAGTTGGGGCATTCGATGATCAGCATGGTCGGTCCCTCCGGGATCAGTGGGCGACGGCGGCCGCGCCGTGCTCGTCGATGAGTGCTCCGCTGACGAAGCGCTCCAGGCTGTAGGGGGCGATCAGCTCGTGCGGCTTGTCGTTGGCGATCGTGTACGCGTAGGTGGAACCCGCCGCCGGGACCGCCTTGAAACCGCCGGTTCCCCAGCCGCAGTCGACGTACAGCTGGTCGACCGGGGTCATCCCCATCACAGGTGACGCGTCCAGCGTGATGTCGACGATTCCGCCCCAGGACCGCAGCAGGTGCGCCCGCGCGAACGCGGGGAACAGTTCCACGGCCGCGGCCATCTGGTCCTCGATGACGTGGAACGAGCCGCGCTGCGCGTAGCCGTTGTACGAGTCGACGCCGGCGCCCATCACCAGTTCGCCCTTGTGGGCTTGCGAGACATAGACGTGCACGTGGTTGGACATGACAACCGTCGGGTGGATGATCTCGTGCAGTTCCGAGACCAGGGCCTGCAGGGGGTGCGACTGGATCGGCACCCGGAAGCCCGCCAGTTCGGTGAGCACCGATGTGTGCCCGGCCGCGGCCAGCGCCACCTTGCCGGCGCCGATCGGACCGCGACTGGTCTGCACGCCGACCACCCGGTTGCGGTCGATTTCGAACCCGGTGACCTCGCAGTTCTGGATCAGGTGGACGCCGAGTTCGCTGGCGCGGCGCGCGTACCCCCAGGCGACCCAGTCGTGCTTGGCGATGCCGGCCCGCGGCTGATAGGTGCCGCCCAGCACGGGGTAGCGGATGTCCGTACCGATGTTGATGATCGGGCAGAGTTCCTTCACCTGTGCGGGATCGACCCACTCGGCGTCGACGCCGTTCAACCGGTTCGCCTCGACGCGACGCACCGAGTCCCGGACGTCCTGCAACGTGTGCGCGAGATTCAGCACGCCGCGCTGGGAGAAGAACACGTCGTAGCCGAGTTCCTCCTCGAGCCCCTCCCACAGCTTGAGCGACTGCTCGTAGATCGCGGCGGACTCGTCCCACAGGTAGTTGGACCGGATGATCGTGGTGTTGCGGGCCATGTTCCCGCCGGCCAGCCACCCCTTGTCGAGCACCGCCACGTCGGTGATGCCGTGGTACTTCGCCAAGTAGTAGGCGGTGGCCAGGCCGTGACCGCCCGCGCCGACGATGACGACGTCGTAGCTGCTCTTCGGCTCCGGGTTGGTCCACAGGAAGTCCGGGTGCTCCGGCAGGTTCCGCTGGCTCATCGGATGCCCTTCTCGAGTGTCGGGTTGGCGGAGGGCCCTGGGACGCCGATGCGCCGACCCGGGTGCGCGACCCGGGTCGGCAGGACGCCCAGCCTCACGTCGACGACAGAAATGGATTGTGTCGACGTCTGATATACTAGAACGCCGGTAATAGTATTCCCGTACCCAGGGGACGTCAACAGGCGCCGGCGGAACCCCGGGCGGATCGTGGACCGCAGGGAGGACCGATGACCACGGCGACAGGGATCTCCCAGGGCTCACTGGCCGACTTCGCCTATCACGCGCTGCGGGACCGGCTGGTGATGCTCGACATCCCGCCGGGCATGCCGCTCAACGAGGGGCAGTTGGGCCAGGAGCTCAATATCGGTCGCACCCCCATCCGAGAGAGCCTCAAGAAGCTGGAGCTCGACCACCTGGTCGTCTCCTACCCGCGGCGCGGCACCTTCGCGACCCGGGTCGACATCACCGACCTGGCCCAGATCTCGGAGCTGCGCGCCGTGCTGGAACCGCTGGCAGCGCGCAAGGCTGCCCTGGTCGGCCAACCGGGGAAGCTGGCCGAGCTGGACGCGCTGGCCGGGCAAGTGGCAGACCTGGACGGCGAGCCACCGGACAACCGGGTGCTGATGCAGTACGACATCGATGTCCACCGGCTGATCTACCAAGCGACGGACAACCCGCATCTGGAGGAGACCCTGGTCCGGCTCGGCAACCTGGCGACGCGGATCTGGTGCCTGGTGCTGGACCGGATGCCGTCGGTCTCCGAGCACATCGGTGAGCACACCGACCTGATCGGGGCGATCGTGGCGAGGGACGGCGACCGCGCGGCCGCGCTGGCGAGCGCGCACATCAGCAACTTCGAGGCCTCGATCCGCAGCGTCCTCTGACCGGGCCGCCCCCCGGCCGCGGTGATTCGTCTGCGGTCGCCCTCCGCGACGCGCCCGCGTTATCGCAGCCGAATCCGTTGAGGTCTTGACCGTGACATGGGTCACGTTGATACTGGAACAACGCCGTTGCAGACGATGCAACGCTCGACGAACGGTCCAGCGATGGTCTTCAACAAACCTCCTCAGCGCTCCACCGCCACGACCGCCGCCTCAACGGGTGGCTCCTCGACTTCCGGCCCAGGCGTCGATCTCGGCCCGACCCTCAGCGGCCGGCAGCGGCCTGACCCGGCCGGCGTCGGCCCCAAGGTCCGCCGCAAGGTCGTTGCGGCCAGCTTCATCGGCAATTTCGTCGAATGGTTCGACTACGCGGTCTACGGCTACCTGGCCACGACCATCGCCGCGGCGTTCTTCCCCGAGGTCGACCGCCAGGTCGCCCTGCTGAACACGTTCGCGTTGTTCGCCGTGTCGTTCCTGGTGCGCCCGGTCGGCGGGTTCGTGTGGGGCTTCCTCGGCGACCGGATCGGCCGTCGGGAGGCGCTGAGCTGGTCGATCCTGATCATGTCGCTGGCCACCTTCTGCATCGCGCTGATCCCGTCGTACGGACAGATCGGGGTGTGGGCACCGATCCTGTTGCTGCTGATCCGGGTCGTGCAGGGGTTCTCCGCCTCCGGTGAGTACGCCGGCGCCTCGGCCTTCCTGGTGGAGTACGCGCCGGCCAACAAGCGTGGGCTGTTCGCCGCCGTCGTACCCGCGTCGACGGCGTGCGGGCTGCTGCTCGGCTCCCTGCTGGCCGCCCTGCTGTCCGGGTTGCTGGACTCCGACCAGATGACCAGCTGGGGCTGGCGGCTGCCGTTCTTGCTGGCCGCGCCGATGGGGTTGATCGGCCGCTACATCCGGACCCGGCTCGAGGACACCCCGGTCTTCCAGGAGCTGGCCCAGCAGGACGAGGTGGTCAAGGCACCGACCGGCGACCTGTTCCGCAACTACTGGCGCTCGCTGGTGCTGGCCGTCGGGGCGGTGCTGCTGAACGCGGTCGGCTTCTACGTGATCCTCAGCTACATGCCGACCTACCTGTCGGAGGAGGTCGGGCTGGACGCCACCGCCTCGTACCTCGCCACCACGCTGGCGCTGATCACCTACATCGGCTTCATCCTGTTGACCGGGATGGCCTCGGACCGCTTCGGCCGCAGGCGGGTGCTGATCAGCGCCTCGGTGTGCTTCGTCTTGTTCACCGTGCCGGCGTTCGTGTTGCTGAACACGGACAACTTCATCGTCATCCTGCTCGTGCAGATCCTGCTCGGCGGAATGCTCACCCTCAACGACGGCACCCTGCCCAGCTTCCTCGCGGAGATGTTCCCCACCAAGGTGCGCTACTCCGGCTTCGCGGTGAGCTTCAACCTGTCCAACGCGCTGTTCGGCGGCACCGCCCCGTTCATGGCGACGCTGCTGATCAAGTGGTCGGGCAACGACCTCGCGCCCGGCTGGTACCTGATGGCGGCCGCCGTCGTCTCGCTGATCGCCGTCGCGCTCGCCAGGGAGACCAGCCGCGAGCCGTTGCGGCACGAGTGAGCACGGCACCCACCACCTCGAACGAAAGGGAACCCACCATGACGAGCGACATCACCTCCGTGGCCGATCTGGAGCGGCTCAAGGTCCTGCACAACGGGGAGAAGACCCCACTGACCTTCTCCGCTGCGGAGTTCGACCGGCGTCTGTCGGGGCTGCGCCAGGTCATGGCAGCGAAGGAACTGGACGCCGTGGTGCTGACGTCCTACCAGGGCATCAAGTACTACTCCGACTTCCTCTTCACCTACTTCGGGCGCTCGTACGCCTGCGTGGTCACACCGGACGACCTGGTGACGGTCACGGCCAACATCGATGCCGGCATGCCATGGCGGCGCAGCTACGGGGAGAACATCGTCTACACCGACTGGCGGCGGGACAACTTCCAGTACGGCGTGCAGGAGGCGCTGCGGCAGCGTGGCATCGTGGCGAAGCGGCTCGGCGTCGAGTTCGACACGCTCAGCCTGGATGTCCACCGCAAGCTGCAGGCGGCGTTCGACGGGGCCGAGCTCGTCGACATCGCCCAGGACGCGATGCGTCAGCGGATGATCAAGTCGGCCGAGGAGATCGAGCTGATCAAGCACGGTACCCGGATCGGTGACCTCGGCGGTGCGGCCGTCAAGGACGCCATCCGCGAAGGGATCAGCGAGTACGAGGTCGCGCTGATCGGCACCGAGGCCATGGTGCACGAGATCGCCCGGACCTTCCCCGACTCCGAGATCCGCGACACCTGGGTGTGGTTCCAGTCCGGGATCAACACCGACGGCGCGCACAACTGGTCGACCACCCGGAAGCTGCGCAAGGGCGACATCCTGTCGCTGAACTGCTTCCCGATGTCATCGGGCTACTACACCGCGCTGGAGCGGACCCTCTTCCTCGGCGAGCCGGATGCCCGCTCCCTGGAGCTGTGGAACGTCAACGTCGAGGTGCACCGCCGCGGCATCGAGCTGATCCGACCCGGTGCGGTCTGCAAGGACATCGCCGCCGAACTGAACGAGATCTACGTCAAGCATGGGCTGCTGCCCAACCGCACCTTCGGCTACGGCCACTCCTTCGGGGTGCTCTCGCACTACTACGGCAGGGAGGCCGGCCTCGAGCTGCGAGAGGACATCGAGACCGTACTCGAGCCCGGTATGGTCGTTTCCATGGAACCGATGATCACGGTTCTGGAGGGCGAGCCCGGCGCAGGCGGTTACCGCGAGCACGACATCCTGGTCGTGACCGAGGACGGCGCCGAGAACATCACGAAGTTCCCCTTCGGGCCGGATCACAACGTCATCACCTGCTGACCGGTGCGGGGCTTCCCAGCCCAGCCTGAACTCCGTGCCGGGCCCGGTGATGTCGCCCGGGCCCGGCACGGACCAAAGGAGCATGACGTGCAGCAGCGCACCGCGGCCGCCGGCCGCACCGCCTCCCGGAGAGGGCGCGTGCCTGCCACGCAGGCAGACACCGGCGAGCCGCGACAGGCCTCCGTCATCCGCAACGTGATGAACGTGCTGCGCTGCTTCACCGTCGCCCAGCCCCTCCAGGGCGTCACGGAGATCGCCGACCAGGTGGGCCTGCACAAGTCCACCGTGTCGCGCATCCTGGCGACGCTGGAACAAGAAAGCGTCGTGGAGCGCGACCCGGAGACGAGGAAGTTCCGGCTGGGTCTGGGCCTGATCTCCGTGGCCGGCCCGCTGCTCGCGAACCTCGATGTCCGCCGGATTTCCCTTCCCATGTTGCGAGAGCTGTCCGCCGACACCGGCGAGACGATCGCGCTCGCCGTCTGGAGCGGCTCCGAGTCGGTCACCGTGGAGCAGGTGGACAGTCCCCAACAGGTCAAGCACACCAACCCGCTGGGCACGCGCTACGGCACGGTGCTGAGCGCATCGGTGCAGGTGTTCCTGTCTGAGCTCGACCCGGGCGAGGTCGAGGATCTGATCCGGCGGGGCGTGCCCACCATTCCCGCGGACGGCACGCTGGATGAGCTGCACACCACCTTGAAGGAGGTGCGCGAACGGGGCTTCGCGCTCAATCTCGCGCGGACGTCGCCGCAGGAGGTGGGGATCGCAGCGCCGGTGCGCGATCACCGAGGCGAAGTGGTCGCCGCCGTGCTCCTGGCCGCACCCGCGTACCGGGTGGCCGAGGATCTGGTGCCGCGCCTCGGCGCCGCGGTGGTGAGTACGGCGCAGCGCATCTCCGCCCGGCTGGGCGCTCCCTGACCCGCTGCCACCGGTCGACCTAGCTCGGGGTTTTGCCGGCGGGGTCGAAGAACTGCTGGAGCCCGGCGCGGACCAGCGCGACGTCGGCCGCGACCGCGATCAGGTCGACCTCGTCGCGCAATGCGACCAGCTCCGGCAGGCCCGCGAACAGGCCGACCGCCTTGCCCCGCTTGCGGGCTGCGGCGGCGACGTCGCGTACCGCCGAGACGACACTCGGCTCGGTCGGCGACGACTCCCCCATCGACAACGCCAGGTCGTACGGGCCGACGAACACGCCGTCGATCCCCTCGACCGCCAGGATCTCGTCGACGGCGTGCAGGCCCGCCGCAGTCTCGACCATGGCCAGCAGCAGTGGGTCGCCGGCGGCAGGCACCAGCGAGGAGCGGCCGAGGCCGACGCTGCGCCGGCCGAGCGGTGGGGTGCGCGCGGCGGAGGCGATGGCCGCGGCCTGATCCGCGTCCTCGACCGCCGGGATGATGACGCCCTGCACCCCGGTGTCGAGGACCCGCGCGACCGCGGCCGGGTCGTGTGAGCCGAGCCGAGGCAGCGCCGGGATGCCGGACCGCTCGCTGACCCGCAGCAGACCGGTGACGTCGGCCGGTTCGAGCTCGCCGTGCTGCAGGTCGATGCCGAACCACTCCACCGCTCCGTCGACCACGGCCTCCAAGCCGAACGGGGTAAGGAAGGTCAGCCACAGGCCGCCGTGCCGACCCGGGGTGCCGTCGGCCGCAGCCGCGCGTACCGACTCTGCGAACTCGACTGGCTGCACGTCGTCTCCGTCCTGTGCGAGGATCCCGGCTCCGGCTTCGGTGGAGTCTGCAGACCCGGGGACGGTCACGATCTTCTCACCC
>CAZNCE010000010.1:0-33542 GCA_964571285.1 uncultured Nocardioidaceae bacterium
TGACCATCCTGAATGCGCGGGTGTTCCAGTCCATGCGGTTCTGGCAGGCCGGAGCGCTGGACAACCGCGGCTGGGACCTGATCGGTACGGTCGCGCCGTTCATGGCTGTCGGGCTGCTGGTCGCCGCGGCGGCGGCGCGCGGGCTGAACGCGATCGCGCTGGGGGACGACCTCGCCACCGCCCTGGGCAGCAACCGGAACCGGACCCGGGTCGAGGTCGTGGTGGCCGTGACCCTGCTGTGCGGCGCCGCCACCGCGGCGGTGGGGCCGGTGTGGTTCGTGGGCCTGATGCTCCCGCACGTCGCCCGCTGGGTGGTCGGGCCCGACCAACGCTGGATCCTGGCCTACACCGCCCTGCTGGGGCCGGTGCTGATGCTCGGCTCCGACGTGCTGGGCCGGCTGGTGGTCCGGCCGGACGAGATCGCGGCAGGGATCGTGACGGCATTCCTGGGGGCGCCGGTCCTGGTCATCCTCGCCCGCCGGCACCGGGCGTCCACGCTGTGAACGCGACCGACGTCGACTTCGGCCACCGCAGCGTGGTCGTACGGTCCACCGGCGACCGGCTGAGCCACCGGTTCACGTTACGCACGGTGTGCGTCGTGCTCGTGCTGCTCGCGGCCACGGTGGCCGCGGCGATCTTCGCGCTCGGCCTGGGCACGATCAGTCTGGGGCCTGGCGAGGTCATCGACGCCCTCACCGGTCGGTCGACGCCGGCGATGCAGACGATGGTCGTGGACTGGCGGCTGCCCCGGGTGCTGATCGCGGTGCTGTTCGGTGCCGCGCTGGGGGTCGGGGGCGCGATCTTCCAGTCCCTGACCCGCAACCCGCTGGGCAGCCCCGACATCATCGGCTTCGACGCCGGCGCGTACACCGGCGCGGTCGCCACCATCATCGCGACCCAGAGCCTGCACCTGGTGATTCCCGGCGCCCTGGTCGGCGGACTGATCACCGCGCTGCTGGTCTATCTGCTGGCCTATCGCCGGGGCATCCACGGGTTCCGGCTGATCGTCGTCGGTATCGCGGTCACCGCGGTGCTCGGGTCGATGAACACGTACCTGATCATGAAGGCCGAGCTGTGGGCCGCGCAGATGGCGGCGATCTGGGGCGCCGGCTCGCTGAACGGCCTGGACTGGTCCGATGCCCGGCACGCTGTCATCGCGCTCGCCATCATCGTGGTCCCGCTGTGCTGGTACGGGCGGAGTCTCGGCCTACTGGAGCTGGGCGACGACGCGGCGCGGGCCCTGGGACTGCGGGTGGAACAGCACCGGTTGGGGCTGATCGTCTGCGGGGTCGCCGCGTCGTCGGTGGTGACGGCGATCGCCGGGCCGATCGCGTTCGTGGCCCTGTGCGCGCCGCAGATCGCGCGCCGGCTGACCCGGGCACCGGGGGTGCAGATGGTCCCGGCCGCCTGCCTCGGCGCCCTACTGCTGCTGGTGTGCGACGTGGTCGCCGCCAACGCCTTCACACCCACGATCCTGCCGGTCGGCCTGGTCACGGTCGTGCTCGGCGGCTGCTATCTGGTCTGGCTGCTGATCCGGCAGGCGAGGAGGGAGTTCCGATGACCGATCTCGACAGCAGCGGCGCCGCGACACGTTTCGACGTCGCGGGTTCGAGGCCCGAGGCGACGCATTGCGAGCCTCCGCCCGACCGGCGTCCCGCACCGCTGTCGGCGCGACGGCTGACCTTCGGCTACGCCGACCACCCGGTGGGCACCGACGTCGACCTGCTGGTGCCCGACGGCTCGTTCACCGTGGTGGTGGGGCCCAACGCCTGCGGGAAGTCGACCCTGTTGCGCGCGCTGTCCCGGCTGCTCAAGCCGACCTCCGGGCAGGTGCTGCTGGACGGCAAGGAGATCTCGCGGTACCCGTCCAAGCAGGTGGCCCGCCGGCTCGGACTGCTCCCGCAGACCTCGATCGCACCGGACGGGATCACCGTCGCGGACCTGATCGCCCGCGGCCGCTTCCCGTACCAGACGGCGTTCACCCACTGGTCCAGGGACGATGAGGCCGCCGTCGCCGCCGCGATGACCGCCACCCGAACCACCGAGCTGTCCGGCCGGCTGGTGGACGAGCTGTCCGGCGGCCAACGCCAGCGGGTCTGGGTCGCGATGGTGCTGGCGCAGCAGACCGGCGTCCTGCTGCTCGACGAGCCGACCACGTTCCTGGACATCGCCCATCAGATCGAGCTGCTCGAGCTGTTCCGTGACCTCAACGACCAGCACGGCCGGACCATCGTCGCGGTGCTGCACGACCTGAACCACGCCGCGCGTTACGCCACCAACGTCGTGGCCATGCGGGACGGGCGAATCATGGCCAGCGGCACTCCGGCCCAGGTGATCACCGAGCCGACCGTGGAGCGCGTCTTCGACCTGCGGTGCCGGGTCATCGACGACCCCGTGAGCCACACGCCGCTGGTACTGCCACTGGGGCGGGACGCCGCCTCGGACGGTCCCGTGCACTGAGCCGTCGGATGCCGCGTCGCCGCCGGTCAGTCCGCGGGTTCCGGCAGCCCCCGGGCGCCACCGCCGACGAGGGCCAGGCCGACCGCGCCGAGCAGCAGCACCCCGCCCGCACCGGTGCTGGTGGCCAGCAGGCCCGCGAGGCTCGGCACCACGACCTGCCCGAGCCGGTTGCCGGACAACCGCAGCGACATCGCCCGGCCCCGCATGCCGGCGGGTGTCGCCTCGGCCAGCCACGACATCGTGACCGGCTGGCTGACCCCCAGCCCGAAGCCGATCACGGTCACCAGCACCCCGAGGACCACGGCCGGCATCGGCACCGGGGTGAGCGCCAGCGCGAGCGCGGCGCCCAGAATGCTGCCGACCAGCAGCCGCCGGCGTCCGACCACCGACACCATCCGGCCCAGGAACAGCCGGGACACCATCGCGGCGGCGGCCCGCAGCGCCAGCAGCACGCCGATCGTCCCGGCGGCGATGTCGCGCTCGGTGCCCAGTGCGGGCAGGTACACCAAGGTGATGTCAATCGCGGCGAGCACCACGCAGCTGACCACGACCGCCCGGGTGACGCCCGGGGTACGGACCAGGTCGCGAACCGAGCCGATGGCGGTCTCCTGCACCCCGGTCGTCGGCTCGGTGCTGCGCGGCAGCAGGGCAGTCAGCGCCGCCAGCAGCACCGCGAGCACCGTGGACCAGACGAAGATCGCCTGGGTGTCGGGGATCGGGCGGTGGCCGCCGAACCACAGGATCAGCCCCGGCCCGATCGCCTGCCCGAGCGCGGCTGCGAACGTGTAGTGGCCGAACGCCCGGTCGTACCCCGCGGTCTCCGCGCTGTTGGCGACCAGTGCCTGCTGGCCGACCACCGTGCCCAGGTGGCCGGTGCCGAGCAGCACGGTGGCGACCACCACGCCGGTCACGGTCCGGGACGCGAAGGTGAACACCAGCGCGGCGCCGAGCACCAGCGTGCAGCCCAGTGCCATTACCCGCCGCTCGCCGAACCGGTCCGCGATCTGGCCGGTGGGCAGCGCCAGCGCCAGCGGCACCACCGCGAAGCTGGCCGCGATCAGGCCCAGCCACTGCACCGGCACGTCGAGCTCCAGCGCCCGATACGTCGACGTCGGTCGCAGCACGAACGTGATGGCCTGGATCAACACGGTGTGCGCGGCGAAGGCACACAGGCCGACGGAGAGCCGCGGCCTCGTCACGTGTGTTCGGCGATCACTCCGTCGGCCACCAGGGCGTCCACCTCGTCAACGCTCAGACCGAGCTCGGTGAGCACCTCGCGGGAGTGCTGTCCCAACAGGGGAGCCGGACCGGACGGGCGGACGTCCAGATCGCTGAACTTCGGCGCCACGCCGAGCACCTTGGTCGGGCCCATGACCGGATGCTGGGACTCGACGACCATGTCCCGAGACAATACCTGCGGGTGGGACAGCGCCTGGTCGTAGGTCAGGATCGGTCCGCACGGCACGCCGGCCCGGTCCAACTCCTCGACCCACTCGGCCGTCGACCGGGTCGTCGTGACGGACTCGATCTCGTGCTCCAGCTCGTCCACGTTGGCCAGCCGCGCGTCGTTGTCGGCGAACCGCGGATCCGTGCGCCACTCCGGGCGGCCCAGCACCTGCGTGACCCGGGTCCACAGTCGATCGTTGTTCGCGCCGATGGTGACGTATCCGTCCGCGGTCCGGTAGGCCTGGTAGGGCGCGGACCGGCGGTGCCGGGTGCCGGTCGGTGCCGGGACCTCGCCGGAGCCGAACAGCGCCCCGGCCTCCCACACCGTCCAGGCCAGCAGCGAGTCCACCAGCGAGATGTCGATGTACTGTCCCTGGCCGGTCTGCCGGCGGACCAGTTGCGCAGCCAGGATGGAGTAGACGGCGGTGGTGCCGGCGGCGATGTCGTTGACCGCGAACCCGGCCTTGGCCGGGCGCCCGTCGGGCTGTCCGGTCATCCGCAGCAGCCCGCTCATGCCCTGGGCCATGATGTCGAACCCCGGCCGGTCGCGGTCCGGCCCCGTCTGGCCGTACCCGCTGATCGAGCAGTAGAGGATGTCCGGCCGGATCGCGCGCACCGAGTCGTAGTCGAGCCCGAGCCGCTTGGTGACGCCGGGACGGAAGTTCTCCACTACCAGGTCGGTATCGGCGATCAGCCGGCGGACCAGCGCCGCCCCGCGCTCGCTCTTGAGGTCCATGGCCAGGCTGCGCTTGCCGCGATTGGCCTGGATGAACGTGTAGCTGTGGCCGTCCCGGAACGGCCCGAAGGCCCGGGTGTCGTCGCCGGTGCCCGGCTGCTCCAGCTTGACCACGTCCGCGCCGAGATCGGCCAGCACCATCGTGCAGTACGGCCCGGAGAGGAACCGGCTGAGGTCGAGCACCCGGAAGCCGTCCAGCGGGCGACCGGGGACGGGGGACATCGCGGGCCTACTTGGCGCCGGTGGTGGACGTGGACAGCGCCCGGGGATCCCGCTCGCCCCACTTGTCGTTGCTCACCGCAGTGAGGAACCGCTGCACCAGGCCGTTGAACAACTCCGGCTCCTCGAGGTTCGTCACGTGGCCGGACTTGGGCAGGATTGCCAGTCCACAACGAGGAATCGTGCGCTTGAGCATCAGGTCGGTCTCCAGCGCGCCGTTGTCCTCGTCGCCCACGATCACCAGCACCGGTGGCCGGCAGGCCGCCAGCTCGTCGCGCATCGCATACAGCGACGGTCGGGCCTTCTGTACGCCTCGCATGGTGTTCGCCGCGCCGACCGGGTCGTGCTCGGCCAGCACGCGGACGTGTTCGGCGTGCCCGCGCGGATCCTTGGCTTCGTACTGCACCCGCGCCGGGCCGAAGCCGTACCAACGCGACATGCCCTCCGAGCCCTCGGTCTCGAACGAGGCGGCGACCTTCTCCGACTCCTCGCGGAACGTCGCCTCGGCGTCGGGGTGGGCCCCGTAGCCGCACCCGGCCACCACCGAGCCGAGGGTGCGATCGGGGTGTCGCAGGGCGAAGTGCAGCGCCCCGAAGCCGCCCATCGAGTTGCCGATCACGAATGCCCGGTCGATGCCGGCCGCGTCCAGCACGCACACCACGTCCTCGACGGCCCGCTGCTGGCTGTAGGCGTCCGGGTCGGCGGGTACGTCCGACGGGGGGAAGCCGCGGGCGGCGATGGTGATGCAGCGGTAGGTGCGGGAGAAGTGCCGAACCTGTGGCTCCCAGGATCTGATGTCGCCGGCGAACTCGTGCAGGAACACCAATGGCACGCCGGTGCCCGTTTCCTCGTAATACAGGCGAACCCCGTCATCGGTGGTGGCGGTGGGCATGTGTTCGGCTCCTCGACTCAGTTGTTCCTGTGGCTCGCCGCCGCCCGGCGGGCGCCGGCCCGCGCGCCCCAGTACGCGGCCAGGCCGGACAAAGCGATCGTCACGATGGACCCCGCGTGCTTGCTGAGCAGCGGCTTGACGATCAGCTGCCAGGCGTCCAGCTCGCCCACCTGCGGCGGTGCGGCGGCCGCTGCGGCGGGCGCCTGCGGCGCCGCCGGGTGAGCGGGCTCGGCCGGTGCCTGTCCGGCCGTGGGCGCGCCCGTGGCCGGTGCGGTCGCGGCCGGAGTGGGGGCGGCCGGAGTGGGGGCGGCCGGAGTGGGGGCGGCCGGGGTGGGGGCGCCGCCCGCGCTGAGCATCTGCTCGACGTTGCCGGCGAACGTCTGCATGATCGACTCGGTCACGTCCCCGATCACGCCGCGGCCGAACTGCGCCACCTTGCCGCGGATGCTCAGGTCGGTGTCGATGTCCACCCGGGTGCCGCCACCGGATTCGGCCAGGGTCGCGACGATGTGCGCGTCCGCGTTGCCGGCGCCGCGCTTCTCCCGGCCCTTGGCCCGCAGGGTGAGCCGGCGGGCCTCCTCGTCCGCCTCGAGGATCGTGAACGTACCCGTGTAGGCGACGCTCATCGGCCCGACCTTCACCTTGACCTCGCCCTCGTACGTGCCGGGCGAGGACTCGCCGATCAGCGTGGACCCCGGCATGCAGCCGGCGATCCGCTCGATGTCCAGGAACGCGTCGTAGACCTCGTTGACCGGGCGGTCGATGGTGACGGAGTTGGACAGCTTCACGTCAGCGCTCCATCAGCGCCTTGCGCTGGGCACCGTCGATCGGGATGTGGGCGCCGTGCACGCTGGCGGCGACGTCGGAGGCGAGGAACGCGACCAGCGCCGCGACCTCCTCGGGCTGGGTGATCCGGCCGAACGGGATCGACTTCTCTGCGCGGCGGCGCGCCTCGGCCTGGTCCACGCCCATGTCGCGGGCGAAAGCCTTCTCGAGTCCGTCCCAGCGGTCGGTGTCGACCGGGCCGGGGTTCACGGTGTTGACCCGGACGCCCTTGGGGCCGTACTGGTCGGCCACCGAGCTGGCGAAGTTGAGGTCGGCGGCGTTGGCGGCGCCGGCGGTCATCTCCCAGAAGCTGGGCTTCAGCCCGTCGTTGCCGACGACCAGCACGATCGAGCCGCTGCCCTGCTCGACCATGTGCGGCACCACGGCGCGCACCGAACGCACGTACCCCATGAACTTGAGGTTGAGGCTCTGCATCCACTCCTCGTCGGTCAGCTCCTCGAGCAGCCCGCCGGGGGAGCTGCCCGCGCACGTGACCAGGATGTCGATGCGGCCGAACTCGTCCAGCGCGGCCTGCACGCAGCGCTGTACGTCGGCGGTGTCGCTCATGTCGCCGGCCTGGGCGACCACCCGCTGGCCGGTCTCCTCCGCCAGCGAGCCGGCCGTCTTCTCCAGCTCGTCGGCGCCACGAGCGGTGATCACCACGCTGCAGCCCTCGTTTGCCAGCCGCCGGGCCACCTCCCGGCCGATGCCCTTGCTCGCACCGGTGACGAAGGCCACCTTGCCGCTCAGGTTGAGATCCATGGGGTCGTCCTCCTCCGCAGGGTCCAGGTGGTATATCAAATACCGAGCCGCGTCCGCGGTCAAGTCCGGGCGGGCGTCACCGGCTGCCGCGCCCCTCGGCCGCCGCCTCCCGAGCGGTCGGTGCCCAGCCGGTCCACTCCTCCCGGTTGCGCCGCCGCTCCTGGGCCAGCGCGGCCAGCAGGTGCGGGCGGGTGGCGACCTGCTTGACCCGGGCCACCGCGGCCGGGTCGCCGGCCAGCAGGGTGTCCACGACCCGCAGCGCCGTCGACCAGGGGTCGTCGTCGACGTCGGAGACCAGGCCGATCGCGAGTGCCCGGTCCGCGTCGACCCAGCGGGCACTGAGGGTCAGGTCGAGGGCTCGGGAGCGACCGACCAGATCGGGCAGGATCCAGGCGCCCACGGCCAGCCCGTGACCGGGACCGACCCAGCGCCACCTCGCCGCCGGGGACGCGAACCGCAGGTCTGCCGCCGTGGTCAGCTGCGCACCGCCGCCGACGGCAGAGCCTTCCACCACCGCCAGCACGGGTCCCGGCCGGGTGATCATCAACTCGTAGCAGGCGTAGAGGTCGTCGCTGATCCGGGCCCGGGTGGCGGCGTCGACGGTCAGGTCGGCCCCGGCGCTGAAGATTCCCGGCGTGGTGCTGCCCAGGACCACGATCGCCTCGGGCTCGTCGAGGAGGGTCTTGAGCAGCGTCCGGGTGGTGTCGGCGTTGATCGCGTTGCGCCGCCGCGGCGCGTCGAACCTGACCCGCAGCACGGCGGGAGCGCCGTCGCTCGATGCTGCGCGCTCGGCCAGCCGCTCGACCAGCAGTTCACTCACGATGGACTCCCTCGTTCGATGCGCTCTGGCATATCAAACCGGTCCGCGAAAGTGGCGGCCACAGGTGTGTCCAGGCTCACCCGGAAATGGCATTGGGCACGCTTGGACGCGTGAGAGAATAGAACACGAAAGGACCTTATACACAAGGCCAAGTCGATAAGAACCAGAGGAGGACGACGACATGCAGGCCACTGCAACGACGGAGAGGGTGCACGGCACGACCGAGCAGGTCCAGCAGGCAGACGCGGGCAAGGGTTTGGCGACGCAGCTGGTGGTGAGCGTCGTTGTCACCCTGGTCTTCGCGGCACTGACCGTTCCGCTGATCATCAACGGTGCGGCGTGGGCGCTGGTCCTCGGCGCGATCGCGGCTTCGCTGGGTGCCGGCGTGTACGCCGCCGCGGCAGCCGTGCGCGTCATCGACGCGGCCTGACCCGGGCTCCGTCGGGCACGAGCACATCACGACCCGGTATCGGTGGGCAGCGCCCGCCATGCCGGGTCTTTGCTTGCCCCGGGGGTGACAACCGGCCAGGTCTCGCCGTCCGCTGCGCGGACGGCTGCGATATGGTATATCAAACCTGTCCAGGGGGCCCGTCCAGGAGGGTGAGCGCGTGAAACCGGCACCGTTCGAGTACCACCGCGCCTACACCGTCGAGGACGCGATCGAGACCCTGAGTGAACTAGGCGACGAGGCCAAGGTGCTGGCCGGCGGCCAGTCGCTGGTGCCGATGATGAACTTCCGGCTGGCCCGGCCGTCCGCGCTGGTCGACCTCAACCCGGTCACCGGGCTCGACTACATCACCCGAGACGGGGACGAGCTGGCGATCGGCGCGCTGACCCGGCACCGCACCGTGGAGACCAGCCGGGACCCGAGCGTCCTTGACGGGTTCGCGCTGCTGCCCAAGGCGGCCCGCTGGATCGGGCACTACCCGATCCGCGCCCGCGGCACCGTGGGCGGCAGCATCGCGCACTCCGACCCCACCGCGGAGTGGTGCCTGCTGGCCCGGTTGTTCGACGCCGACGTGGTTGTCCAAGGACCTGCCGGTCGTCGCACGGTGCCGGCGGAGCAGTGGTTCACCGGCTTCCTCACCACCAGCGGCGAGCCCGACGAGGTGGTGGTGGAGACCCGGTTCGCCCGGCCGCGGCGGCACGGGGCGCTGACCGAGTACGCCCGCCGGCGCGGCGACTTCGCCATCGCGGCGGTCGGCGTCGCGTTCGACGTGGTGGACGGTCGCTGCCGGGACGTGAGCATCGTGCTCGGCGGGGTGGCGGGCGAGCCGTTGCGCGCGACCGAGGCCGAGGCGGTCGTGGAGGGCGCCGAGCCGAGCGTCGAGACCTGGGTGGAGGCGGCGCAGGCCGCCGCGGCCGACCTGGACCCGCCGACGGACCTCAACGGCGACGCCGAGTACCGCAAGCACCTGGTGCGCACCCTGACTACGCGGGCCTGCACCGAGGCGTGGGCGGACGGGACCCCGGAGTGACCACCGCGACCGCGACCGCCACCTGGGTCGGGAACCGGCTGCCCCGGCGCGAGGACCGGCGGATGCTCCGCGGAGCGGGGCGTTTCACCGACGACATCGCCAGCCCGCATGCCTATCACGTCGCGTTCGTACGCAGCCCGGTCGCAGCCGGTGAGATCGAACGGATCGACACCGATGCGGCGGCCGCGATGCCGGGGGTGATCGGAGTGTTCACCTCGTCCGACATCGGCGACCCGTCGTTCACCGCCGCCCTGGAGCGCCCGGAATTCATCGCCACCGCGATGCCGATGCTCGCCCACGACCGGGTGCGCTATGCCGGTGAGCCGATCGCCGCCGTCGTCGCCGAGTCCCGCTACCTCGCCGAGGACGCGGCTGAGGCGGTGCTGGTGGACATCGCGGAGGGCGCCGCGGTCACCTCCCTGGACGAACTCGGCGGCGACCTGCCGGTGCTGCACGACGAGGCGCCGGACGGGGTGCTGGTCGACCTGCAGATGTTCAGCGACGACCTGCTCGACGACGCGCTGGCGAAGGCGCCGCTGCTGCTGGAGGAGACGTTCCGCAGCGGCCGGGTGAACGCATCCCCGATGGAGACCAGGCACTGCCTGGCGGAATGGGTCGACCGCGACGAGCAGCTGGTCCTCACCATGTCCACCCAGGTCCCGCACCAGGCGCGCAGCGGCGTCGCCCAGGCGCTCGGCGTGCCGGAGCGCCAGGTCCGCGTCATCGCGCCGGACGTCGGCGGCGGGTTCGGCCAGAAGTGCGTGGTCGGCCGGGAGGAGGTGGTCGCCGCCGCGATCGCGGCCCGGCTGCGGCACGCGGTGCGCTGGGCCGAGGACCGGCAGGAGAACCTCACCGCCTCGTTCCATGGGCGCGAGCAGGAGTACGTGGTCCGCGCCGGCTTCGACGAGGACGGCCGGCTGATCGGCATCGACGCCGACATCCGCTGCAACATCGGCGCCTACTCGGCCTACCCGTTCAGCTGCGGGGTGGAGCCGCTGATGGCCGCCACCGAGCTGCCCGGGCTGTACAAGGTGCCGCGCTACGCCGCCCGCGCCCGCGGCTTCGCCACCAACAAGCCGCCGACGGCGCCGTACCGAGGAGTGTCGCGCCCACAGATCGTGATGGTGATGGAAGGCCTCATGGACAAGGCCGCGACCCGGCTCGGCCTGGACCGGGTGGAGATCCGCCGGCGCAACACCATCCAACCCGAGGACTTCCCCTACACCGGTTCGAACGGCATCACGTACGACCCGGGCTCGTACGTCGAGTCCCTGCAGCTGTGCGTGGACAAGACCCGTGAGGCCGGCTGGTGGGACCTGCGCGGATGCGACGACGGCCTGCTGCGCGGCATCGGCATCGCGAACTTCTCCGAGCGCACCGCCTACGGCACGTCCACGATGGGCATGCGCAAGATGCAGATGACGCCCGGCTTCGAGGTCGCGCACGTGCGGATGGACGCCTCCGGCGACGTGACGGTGACCAGCGGCACCTGCGGCCACGGCCAGGGCCACGAGACCACGTTCGCCCAGCTGGTGGCCGACCGGCTGGGCATCAGCCCCGACCGGGTCAAGCTCCGCCAGGGCGACACCGACCTGAGCAGCTTCGGCTGGGGCACCTTCGGCAGCCGCTCGCTGGTGATCGGCGGCGGCTCGGCGGCGGTCGCCGCCGGCCGGCTGGCCGACCAGATCCGCGCCATCGCGGCCGACCTGCTGGAGGCCAACGCCGACGACGTGGAGCTGGTCGACGGGCACGCGCAGGTGCGGGGCACGCCCGACGCGCGGCTGCCCATCGACGACATCGCCGCCACCGTGCACTTTCGGGCGCACTCGCTGTCGGACCACCCCGAGCAGCTGCTCGAGGCCCGCGGCGCCGCGGACCCACCCGGCATGTTCTCCAACGCCACCCACGCCGCGCTGGTCGAGGTCGACCCCGGAACGGGCGACGCCCGCGTCGTGGACTACATCGTCACCGAGGACTGCGGCGTGGTCGTCAACCCCGACATCGTGGAGGGCCAGGTGCGTGGCGGGGTCGCACAGGGCATCGCCGCCGCGCTGTACGAGACGATGGCCTACGGGCCCGACGGGCAGCCGCAGTCGGGCACCTTCATGGACTACCTGGTGCCCACCGCGAGCGAGGTGCCGCGCATCGCCGTGCACCACCTGGAGACGCCCTGCGACCAGACCGAGACCGGCGCGAAGGGCATGGGCGAGGGCGGCAGCATCGGAGCGCCGGCCGCGGTGCTGTCGGCGCTGAACGACGCGCTGCGCGACCATGACCCGCAGTTGCAGCACATCCCGGTGACCCCGGCGGACGTGCGTCGCATCCTCGACAGCGGGGCGCCAGCCACCTCCGTAGCACACGAGCAGGAGACGACGTGAAGGACCAACACCTGGTAACGCTGACCGTGAACGGTCGCCAGCACGAGCTGGTGATCGAGTCGCGGCGCACGCTGGCCGACGTGCTGCGCCAGGACATCGGCCTGACCGGGACGCACCTGGGCTGCGAGCACGGCATCTGCGGCGCCTGCACCGTGCTGATGGACGGCCAGCCGGTGCGGTCCTGTCTGGTGTTCGGCGTGCAGGCCGACGGCCACGAGGTGACCACGGTGGAGAGCCTGGCCGACGGCGACGAGCTGAGCGACCTGCAACAGGCGTTCAGCAAGCACCACGGGCTGCAGTGCGGCTTCTGCACGCCCGGATTCCTGATGCTGGCCGAGGCCTACCTGGCCACGGAGCCGGAGCCCGCCGACCGCGAGGAGATCCGCGAGGTGGTGTCCGCGAACCTGTGCCGATGCACCGGCTACCAGGGGATCGTCGACGCGGTCAGCGAGGTGGCCGAGCAGCGCCGGACGGCCGCCGGTGACTGACCAGCCCACGCAGGTCGGCCGGCGCGCCCCCCGCAAGGAGGACCACCGGCTGCTGGTGGGTCACGGCCGGTTCGGCGCCGACGTGGCGTTCCCCAGGATGGCGCACGCCCGGGTGGTGCGGTCGCCGATCGCCGCCGGCCGGATCACCGACGTCGACGTGTCGGCGGCGCGGGAACTGACCGGTGTCGTGGACGTGGTCACCGCGGCGGACCTACCCGACGACCCCAGGATCCCGGTACGGCTGGCGGTCCAGGGTCTGGACCTGACCGCGCACCTGCAGCCGGTGCTGGCGCGCGAGGAGGTCCGCTACGTCGGCGAGCCGGTGGCGGTCGTGGTCGCCGAGGACGCGTACGTCGCGGAAGACGCGGCCGAGCAGGTGCTGGTCGACATCGAGCCGGCGGAGGTCCTGTTGGACGCCTCCGAGGCGCGCGAGGAGCGCATCGCCGCCGCCTTCGGCCTGGGGTTCGGCGATGTGGACAAGGCTTTCCGAGAGGCAGCGCACGTCGTCTCGTGCGACTTCTCCGTCGGCCGGCACACCGCGGTCCCGATGGAGCCGCGCACGCTCGTGGTCAACCACAACGCGGCGACCGACCTGCTGGACGTCTACGGCTCGACGAAGGTGCCGGTGTTCAACCGGCAGGTGCTCGCCGACCTGCTCGGCGTCGACGCCGCGAACATCAGGATGCACGCGGTGGATGCGGGCGGCGGGTTCGGCGTGCGCGGCGAGTTCTACCCGGAGGACTTCCTGATTCCCTGGCTGGCCCGGCGACTGCGCCGGCCGGTGGCCTGGACCGAGGACCGGGCCGAACATCTGGTGGCCGTGAACCACTCGCGGCAGCAGCGGCACCAGGTCGAGCTGGCGCTGGATGCCGACGGCACGATCCTGGGCCTGCGCGACGAGGTCCATCACGACAACGGCGGGTACATCCGTACCCACGGCGTCATCGTGCCCGAGCTGACCCTGGCCATGCTGCCCGGCCCGTACCGGATTCCCGCGTACCGAGGGGAAGTGCGGGTGGCGCTGACCAACAAGACCCCCTGCGGCACCTACCGCGCCCCGGGCCGCTTCGAGGGCACCACCGCACGGGAGACACTGCTCGACAAGGCGGCCGCGGAACTGGGAATCGACCGGGTGGAGCTGCGCCGCCGCAACCTGCTGCGGCCCGACGAGCTGCCGCACGCGCGCGCGATGAACACCCTCGGCACTGATGTCGTGCTCGACTCCGGTGACTATCCCGGCCTTATGGACAAGGCGATCCGTCGAGCAGAAGAGCTAGGGTGGCCCGACCTGGTCGAGCACGGACGCGCTGCTGGTCGGCGCCTCGGGCTCGGCCTGGTGATGTTCCTGGAGAAGAGCGGGCTCGGCCCGTACGACACCGCGGACGTCGAGATCACCGGCACCGGACGGATCCGGGTGCACTCCGGGGGCACGTCGCTCGGGCAGGGCATCGAGACGGTGCTCGCCCAGGTGGTGGCCGACGAGTTCGGTGTCGACATCGACCTGGTGGACGTGGTCAACGGCGACACGCTGCTGCAGCCCTACGGGATGGGCTCGTGGGCCAGCCGCTCCACCGTGGTGAGCGGTATGGCGGTCCGTGGCGCGGGTCGGCAGGTGGCCGACCGACTGCGTGAGCTGGGCGCCCGCATGTTCGAGGCGGCGGTCGACGACGTCGAGGTGGTCGCGGGGGCGGTCCGGGTCCGAGGGGTCGCCGACCGGGAGCTCCGGCTGGCCGAGGTCTGGCGAGCGGCCCAGCCGGGTAGCCCGTGGCTGGGCGCCGACGAGCCTGCGGGGCTGTCCGCGCGCTACCGGTTCACGGTCGACCACATGACCTACCCGTACGGAGCGCACATCTGCGTGGTGGAGGTCGATCCGGGCACCGGCGGCGTGCAGGTGCTGAAATACCTGGTCGCCTACGAGGTCGGCCGCGCGGTGAATCCGGACCTGGTGGAGGAGCAGCTGCGCGGCGGGATCGCGCAGGGGGTCGGTGGCTCGCTGTTGGAGGAGTTCCGCTACGACGAGGCGGGGCAGCCGCAGGCGACCACGTTCATGGACTATCTGATGCCGACCGCCAGCGAGATCCCCGACGCCGAGCTGATCGTCTGCGAGGACGCCCCGGCCGGCACCAACGAACTGGGCCTGCGCGGCGCCGGAGAGGGCGGTCTCACCGGCGCCGGCGCGGCGATCACCAGCGCGGTCAACGACGCGCTGGGCGCGCCGGTGGTCGACGCCTTGCCGATAGCGCCCTCGCGCGTGCTGCGCTGGTTGGCGGATACTGCCGGTAGGCCCGAGGAGGCGATCCGATGAGCCACGGCACGGCCGAGCCGTTTCCCCCGCTGCAGTACGCGTCCAAGAGCGACATCGTGTGTGCGATGTTGCGCGAGCTGATCATCAGCGGCGAACTGTCGGCGGCCGAGCCGCTGCGCCAGCGGGACCTGGCGGCGCGGTTCGGCGTGTCCCAAACGCCCGTACGCGAGGCGCTGCGCCGGCTGGAGTCGGAGGGCCTGGTGGTCAACGACCCGCACAAGGGCGCCACCGTGGCCGTCTCCAGGCAGGGGATCGTGCAGGAGAACTCGCTGATCCGGGCAGCGCTGGAACCGCTCGGTGCCCGGTTGGCCGCCGATGCGATCACCGAGGAGCAGCTTGAGGACCTGCGCCGGCTCAACGACGAGATGACCGCCCTCGCCGACGGTGGTGACCCCGGGCACTACGGCGAGCTGAACCGCAGGTTCCACTTCGCGATCTACGAGTCGGCGGCCTCGCCGATGCTGCTGTCCATGATGCGGCTGCTGTGGCAGGCGATGCCCGCAGGGCCTCGCGTGTCCCGTCCGCATGCGGAGTCGGCTCGACAGCACCAGGAGCTGATCGAGGCGCTCGCGGCCGGCGACGGCGACCGGGCGGCCGACATCACCCGGGAGCACATTCTGTCCTCGCCCCACCTCGAGGACGAGATCGGGCGCTGAACCGTTCTGCCCACATGGAGGGCATAGACCGGATTCTGCATGGGTAGGGATGGGCGGCAGTGAACCGCCGCAGCTTCCTTGGCTGAGGCTCGCACGAGCAAGGAGCCCCCCATGACCGTGCCCGCGGAACGCATCCCGTACGACCCGTCGAAGCGTGTCGAGCTCTCCGAGGTCGCAACCAGACGAGTGTTCCGGCACCTGCTGCCGATGTTGCTGCTGATGTACGTCATCGCATTCCTCGACCGCTCGAACGTGGCCTTCGCCGAGGAGCACTTCGAGGCCAGCTACGGCATCAGCGCGGCCGCGTTCTCGTTCGGCGCGGGCCTGTTCTTCGTCGGCTACGCGGTGTTCGAGGTGCCGAGCAACATGATCCTGCACCGAGTCGGCGCGAAGTTCTGGCTGGCCAGGATCATGGTGTCGTGGGGCGTCGTCGCGACCGCGTTCATGTTCGTGCGCAACGAGACGTCGTTCTACATCCTGCGGTTCCTGCTCGGCGTCGCCGAGGCCGGCTTCTTCCCCGGCGTGATCCTGTACCTCACCTACTGGGTGCCTGCCCGGCACCTGAGCCGGGCGAGGGGCGTTTTCTACATGGGGATCGCGTTGGCGGGGATCATCGGCAACCCTGTCTCCGGTGGCCTGCTGGAGATGCATGGGCTGCTGTCCCTGGACGGCGTGGAGTGGATGTTCATGGTCGAGGGTCTGATCGCGATCGTGGTCGGCGTCTGGTCGTACTTCTACCTCACCGACAAGCCCCTGGACGCGAAGTGGATCGAGCCGCAGGCGCGGCAGGCGCTGCACGACACGATCGAAGCAGAAGACACCGCCAAGGACGAGGGCCATGGACCGAAGCACTGGGCGCGTGCCCTGGGCAACGTCCGGGTCTGGTACTTCTGCCTGATCTACTTCTGCATCCAGATCGCCGTCTACGGCATGACGTTCTTCCTGCCGCAGCAGGTGGTCGCGATCACCGGTCAGGAGCTCGGCTTCCTCGCGGCGCTGGTCACCGCCGTCCCCTGGGTCGTCGGCCTGGCGTCGGTCGCCTACTTCCCGGGGCTGGCCGACCGCACGCGCAGGCACCATTCCATCGGCGTGGCGCTGATGGTGGTCTGCGGGATCGGCATCGTGATGTCCAACGTGTTCGCCGCCGACCCGGCCGTCGCCATCGCCGGGCTGTGCCTGGCGGCCGGTGGGTTCGTGGGGATGCAGCCGATCTTCTGGACCCTGCCGACGGAGTACATGACGGGGTACGCGGCGGCCGCCGGCATCGGGCTGGTCAACTCGCTGGGCAACCTGGGTGGGTTCCTCGCCCCCAACATGCGCACCTGGGCCGACTCGGCGTTCGGTGCGGGCTGGGGCCTCTATTCCCTGGCGGCCGGTGCCTTCCTGGCGGCGATCCTGTTCGGTGCCACCAAGCTGTTCAAGAAGGCCAACGAGGTCGAGGCCGGGCACATCGAGGGCCTGAGCCCCACCGTCGGAGCCGCCCGTTGACGGGCGTGCGGCGCGGGGTACGCCCACCCGCGCCGCACGATCGGGGCCCCGTCGGTCAGACGGCCTGCTTCTTTCGCAAGCCTTCCCGGGTGTGGTCGAGGAACTCCGCGGCCCGTTCCACCGGCGCGGGGGTGGCGAGGCTGACGCCGACGAACAAGATGATCGACGCGATCAGTCCCCACACGCCGGCGGCGTAGCCCAGCGGAGTGGTCTCGGTCAGCTGCAGGATCAGCACCAGGAGGCCCGAGAGCACGATCGAACTCGCGGCTCCCATCGCCGTACCGCGACGCCAGAAGAACGCGCCGATGATCGCCGGCACCATCACCAGCAGGCCGGCCGAGGCGGCCACCGAGAGGACCGCGATCAGATCCAGCTTCAGCTGCGCGAACAGGAAGGCGAGGATCGCGATGACCGGTAGGACGAACTTGCCGACCACCAGCTGCTGGGTCTCGGTCGCGTCCTGCTTGGCCACCGCGTAGACGTCCCTGGTGAACATCGACGACAGGGTCAGCATGATCGAGTCGATCGTGGACACCGCGGCGGCGATGATGCCGACCATGACGATGATGCCGAGCGCGGTCGGCACGACGTCGGACGACAGCAGCGTGGGCGTGGCCAGGTCGCCGGTGGCCAGGTCGGGCTCCTTGATCAGCGCGGCGAAGCCCCACACCACCGCGACCAGCGTGTAGATGAACCCGAACACCATGAAGCCCAGCAACATCTTGCGCAGGTCCCGCATGGAGTTCGGCGTGAACAGGCGCTGGCTCACCTGGGGGTTGGAGATGCTGAAGAAGATCCACGGCAGGGTCAGGCCGAGGAAGGTCTTGAACGAGAAGAACCCGGTGCCCGGGACGCTCAGCGCGCCCGGGTGGTCGGTGCTCAGCGTGTTGAAGAACGAGCCGAGCCCGCCCAGCTCGTAGAGGATGAACAGCACGACCAGGGTCGCGCTCACGATCATCACGATCGCCTGCAGCGAGTCGGTCCAGGCCACCGACCGCAGCCCCGCCACCAGCGAGAAGATGATCGCCAGTGCCGTGGCCAGGATGGTGCCGGCCAGGAACGAGATCCCGCCGCCGGTCATGCCGCTGACCAGGTAGCCGACGCCGGCCAGCTGCACGGCGGAGTACGGGATCAAGAACACCAGGCTGGTCAGCGCGGCGACGGCTGCCACCGACCGGTTGTCGTACCGGTGACCCAGCATCTCCGATGGCGTGACGTACCCGAACTTGTGCCCGACCAGCCAGAAGCGCGGGCCGAACACCAGGACGAGCGTCACGCCGATCAGGTAGATCAGCTCGAAGCCGAGGGCGCCCACACCGCCTGCGTAGGTGAGCCCGGCCAACCCGATCAGCATGAACGCGCTGTAAGTGGTGGCGCTGTAGCTCATCGCGGAGACGAAGCCGCCCATCTGGCGGTTGCCCAGGAAGTAGTGCGACATGGTGTCGGACTTGCCGGCTCGCGACAGGTATGCGGTCAGCGACGCGAAGATGACGTAGATCGCGACGCCCAGCCAGACCCAAGTGGCATCCATCGGTCAGTCCTTCCAGTCCGAGCTGACGAGAGCGTTGATGCCGATCACGACGGCCGTGGCCACCGTCCAGAACAGGAAGCTGCCGTACCACGCGTCCACGCCGGACAGCAGGACGTACGGCACGAAATAGCAGAGCAGGACAATCACGGCGATGGCGATAAGCCAGCCGGCTCGGGATCGGTTCACGTCACGCTCCTTAGGCGTCGGACGGGTGCAGGCGAAAATATAGGGGTTTCGGCCATCGCGGTGGCTCCTACATGCCAGCCGACAGGTCGCGATCTCGGGCCCAGAACACCACCTTCCGGTCCGCCAGGTCGATCAGCCAGTACAAGATCACGCCGAGCAGCGCGAGGACGGCCATGATCGCCCACACCTGTGGGATGCGGAGCTGGTACGCGTAGGTGTTGAGCAGGTAGCCGAGACCCTCGGAGGCGCCGACGAACTCGCCGACGATCGCGCCGATCAGGGAGAAGGTGAGCCCGGCCTTCAGGCCGGCGAAGATCAACGGGGCGGAGCTGGGGAGGGTCAGCTTTCGGAAGGTCTGCCAGGAGGAGGCCGAGTACGCGCGCATCACCCGGAGCTGGTCGGCGTCCACCGACAGGATGCCCACCATCGTGTTGAGCAGCACCGGGAAGAAGGCCAGGACCACGGCCATCGCGATCTTGGAGCCGATGCCGAAACCGAGCGCGGTGATGAAGACCGGAGCGAGGACGACCTTGGGCAGGCCCTGGAAGGCGACCACATAGGGGAAGGTGACGGCTCGGATCCAGCTGGACATGCCCAGCACCGCGCCGATGGCGAACCCGACCGCGGAGCCGATGGCGAACCCGGCGACGGTCTCGATGCTGGTCACCTGCAGGTTCTGCCAGAAGGTGGCCTTTTGCACCTCGTCGACGAGGGCCTCCGCGACGTGCAGCGGGTACGGGACGATGATCTCCTCGACGACCCCGAGCCGCACGATCAAGTCCCAAACGATCAGCAGCAGAACCGCAAGGCCCACGGTCGCGGTACGACGGATCGCCACCGACTGCTGCCAGCCACGCCGAACGCCGGTCATACGACCGCCTCCTCGGCCGGGGCCCGCAGCAGCGCTCGGACCTCCGCAACGAGCTCGGAGAACTCGTCGGTGCCCGACATCGCGATGTCGCGCGGCCGGGACAGCCCCACCCGGATCAGCCCGCTGAGTCGTCCGGGATGCGCCGAGAGCACGGCGATGTTGTCCGCCACCAGGACCGCCTCGTAGATGCTGTGGGTCACCATGACCACGGTCTTGTGCGTCTGCTCGACGATGCGACACATCTCGATGTCGAGGGACTCCCTGGTCATCTCGTCGAGCGCCCCGAACGGCTCGTCGAGCAAGATGATGTCCGGATCGGGCAGCAGGACACGAGCCAGCGCCACGCGCTGCTGCATGCCACCCGATAGCTCGTCGGGGTAGCGGTCCTGCCAACCCCCGAGCCCGACCATGGCGAGCAGGTCGATGGCCCGGCTCCGCGCCTGCTTGCGGTCCAGGCCGAGGATCTCGGCCGGCAGCAGCACGTTCTGCAACGCCGTACGCCACGGTTGCAGCGACGAGCGCTGGAACATCACGCCGGTGCGACCCGGTCCCGCGCGGCCGGAGGACACGTCCACCCGGCCCTTCGTCGGCGTGTCCAGGCCGGCCATGATGTTCAGCAGCGTGCTCTTGCCGCACCCACTCGGCCCGATCAGCACGGTGACCTGCCCGGCCGGGACCGCCATCGAGATGTCCCGCAACGCCTCGACAGGCGGTGCGACCGTGTCGAAGACCTTGTGGACCCGGTC
Organism: uncultured Nocardioidaceae bacterium; assembly: GCA_964571285.1. Taxonomy (GTDB): domain Bacteria; phylum Actinomycetota; class Actinomycetes; order Propionibacteriales; family Nocardioidaceae; genus CAZNCE01. The sequence goes on from CAZNCE010000010.1 coordinate 20,288, forward strand.
GATCGAGATCGCGGTCCCGTGGGCCGTCTCGGTGTCGCTAGCCGCGGGCATCTGACTCGACCTCGGAGCGCTCGAAGTCGTTGGCCGGTTCCACCAGGTCGTCGTTGATCAGGCTGTCCAGGTCCTCGTCGGGGGCTTCCGCGCCGACGAAGTCGATGTAGCGCTGGTAGGACTCGGGGGTGATGGCGCCGATGGGCTCGCCCTCCGGGGGCGCCATCAACGGCATGTACAGGTCCACCAGGTTGGAGCCGAGGTCGTCCTTGTAGCCGTCCGGCGAGGCCTCCCGCAGGATCTCGAGCGTGCGCTCGGGGTTCTGCTGCCCGAACACGACGCCCTTGGCGCTGGCGCGAAGGAAGCCCTCCACCTGCTCCTGGTTGTCAGCGAGGTACTCGTCGAGGACGACGACGCCGCACGCGGGCAGATCGCTGATCGTCTCGGCGCCCACCGGGCGCAGGGCCAGACCCTGGACGCGTAGTGCCACGAAGTCGGAGAAGGAGCCCCCGACCGCGTCGACCTTCTCGTCCTGGATGGCCTTCAACGCCACCGCGGTGCCTTCGCCGATAGGCAGCAGGTTGACGTCGGACTCGGACAGCCCGGCCGCCGCAAGGATCCCGCGCACGATCGGCACCTCGCCGCCCGCCGGGTCGGAGATGCCGATGGTCAGCCCCTCGAGGTCCTCCGGGCTGTCGATGTCGCTGTCCTCGGGCACGGCCACGCCGAAGATCGATCCGTACACGGTGGTGAAGACGGGGCGGACCTGGGTGAACCCCTGGGCGTACGAGTCGACGATGGCAGAGGCACAGGTGACCCCCACGTCGCCGTTGCCGGCGACGAGCTGCTGGATGACCTCGCTGCTGCCGCCGGCGTACTCGTAGGTGGTGGTGATGCCTTCGTCCGCGAAGTAGCCCTCGGCCTCGGCGACTCGGTGGGGATACTCGATCGGCGACTCGGCCGGGATCAGGACCCGGACGGTCGCGCGCCCTTCGTCGTCGGTGGTCGAGCCGCTGCCCGAACAGCCGGTGACGGCGGCGATCGCGACCACCGCCGCGGCGACAGGGAGCTTCCGGAGCTTCATCATCTGTGGATTCCTTGTTCGGGTGCGACAGGTGATGTGTTGTATACCATGTACCGAAGCTTCTGACCACCTTTCGGCGGCCCTTCGGCGGTGGCTTCTCAGAGGGCGCGAGCCACGCTCACGCAGCGGTCCTCGCGCCAGCGCGCGGCCATCACCTGCAGGCCGACCGGCAGCCCCTCGCTCGGCACCGGGATCGACAGCGCCGGCCTGGAGGTGACCGGGGCCCAGCCGCTGAACCGGGAGAGCGCCGCGGAGACCGGCACCTCGCGGCCGGACAGCTCCACGGTCGCCGCCTCCCGCGGCGGCGCGACGCAGGCCGTCGTCGGGGTCACGACGGCGTCGAGCCGGTGCGTCCGGAACAGCGCGTTGGTGTGGGCTCGGACCCGGTCGCGACCGGTGCGGATCTGGTCCCGGTGCCCCTCGAGCGGCTCGCCCATCGTGAGCAGGGCCCGCGTCTCCGAGCCGAAGCCGGTCGGCATCTCCCGGACGGCGGCCGCATGCTGCTCGGCCGCCTCGAGCAGCAGGGTCAGCAACGACACCGCGTTCGCCCAGCGCGGCAGGTCGGTCTCGCACTCCACCAGCTCGACGCCCTGCTCGTCCAAGCGGCGAAGGGATGCTCGGTAGGCGGTGGTGGTCTCCTCGTCGAGCCCGTTCAGTCCGGCCAGCACGCCTACCCGCAGCCTGCCGGGCGACGCGGTCAAGCCTCCCGATGCACCAGCCGGCGGCTGATCCAGCGGCCGGCCCAGCAGCACCTCGAGCATCGCGACGCAGGTGTCGAGGTCCGCTGCGATCGGGCCGACGACGTCCTGGGTCGGCGCCAGTGGGGTGATCCCCGATGTGTCGATGCTCAGCCCGCTGGGGCGGAAACCCACCACCCCGCACAGCGCGGCGGGGATCCGCACCGAGCCGCCGGTGTCCGTGCCCAGCGCACCCTGCGCGACGCCGGCCGCGACGCAGGCGGCGGATCCGCCGGAGGATCCGCCCGCCAACCTGCTCTCGTCGAGCGGGTTGCCGATCTGCGGGGTCGTCACGCCGAACGCCATCTCGTGGGTGGCCGCTTTCCCCACGCAGCGGGCGCCCGCGTCCGCCAGCAGCTGCCAGGCGGGGGCCGAGCGTGCCGGATCCCGCCAGCGGCCCCCCGCGGTGCCGTTGTGCACCGGCAGGCCGGCCACGTCGATCAGGTCTTTGACCGCCACCGCGAGCCCGGCGAGCGGGCCGTCCGCGGTGACAGAGCTGCTGTCCGGGCCCTCGGTCACCAGCCAGCCCCGGCGCAGCGCCTCGGCGGGGCTGGTTCGCGTGGGTCGCGGCTGCCAGGCGGTCACCCGCAGGCCCGCCTGGGTCACCGGGGGAGCGCTGCGCTCGACCGGGGCGTCGGGGATGGCGGCGACCTGTTGCAGGGCGAGTTCGGCCGCCGCGCCGTACGCCGAGCGGGTCCGTGCCTCGTCGTCGTCTCCCGGGACAAGCGGGTGTCCCCAGGTGATTCTGTCCACAGCCATTGCCTTTCTGTCCTGTCACGATCATGGACCATGCGTTGACAGCCGTCAGTCCTTGGACTTAGCGTGTTCGACATATACGAAAGGTGTTCGTCTATGTCGAACAGTCCGGGTCGGCGGATCGCCAGCGTCGGCAACGCCTTGCGGGCGCTGCGCGCCCTTGCCGAGGCGCCGGACGGGCTGGGCGTGACCCGGCTGGCGAAGCAGATCGGGATCGGCAAGAGCTCCGCCCATCTGTTGCTCGCCACCTTGGCGGACGACAACTTCGTTACGCAGGACCAGGACGGCCGCTACCGCCTGGGGCTCGGCGCGTTCGAGGTCGGCATCATGGCCGGCGGCATCGCCGCGGCGGGTGGCCCGCTGACCCCGCTGCTGCAGGCCCTCGCGGACAGCTGTGGAGAGGCGGTCTCCCTCGCCCAGGCCAGCGGGCGCGACGCGATCATCGTGCAGCGCATCGAGAGCGTCAGCATCCTGCGAGCCGAGATCCAGGTCGGGACCCGGATGCCGCTGCACGCATCGGCGTCCGGCAAGTACCTGTTGGCGCAGTTGCCCAGGGAACGCCTCGACGCGCTCTACCCGGCCAACCAGCTACCCGAGGTGGCTCCCGGGACCATCCGGTCCAAGACCGCGCTGCTGCGCCAGCTCAAGGCGGCGCGGGAGCAGGGATACGCACGCAACGACGAGGAGTACACCCAAGGTGTCTCCGCCGTCGCCACCGGAGTGGTGGATGCCAACGGCGTCACCGCATTCGCGCTCTCCATCGCCGGGCCGACGCACCGGTTCCAGGCGCTGGACTGGGTCGGCGAGCTGATGAACAGCGCCAAGGCGATGTCGGAGGTGCTGGAGCAGCTCTCGCCGGTCGCCGTCCCCAGGCACCTCCACAGCCCCGAACCGCGCTCGTCCGGCCGCACCAGGAAGGGATGAACGGCATGGCTGAACCGGCAACCGGTCGGGTCCTCGTGACCAACATCGCAACCCTGCTCTCCGGGGAGCTCGACCACCCGGTGCTGGAGCACGACTTCCTCGTGATCGAGTCCGGCCGGATCGCCGAGCTCGGCTCCGGCACGCCCCAGCTCCAGCCGGGCGACGTCGTGCACGACGCCGCCGGCACGACGGTGCTGCCCGGGCTGATCGACTCCCACACGCATCCGGTCATCGGTGACTTCACGCCGCGACAGAGCCAGCTGGGCTTCCTCGAGGGGTACGTCCACGGGGGCGTGACCTCGGTGGTCTCGGCCGGGGAGGTGCACACTCCGGGCCGGCCCAAGGACGCCGACGGGACCAAGGCCCTAGCGGTGCTGGCGCACAAGGCGTTCACCAACCTGCGCCCGGGCGGGTTGAAGGTGCACGCCGGTGCGCTGCTGCTCGAGCCCGGGTTGGTGGAGGCCGACTTCGCCGAGCTCTATCGCCAGGGCGTGCACCTGGTCGGGGAGATCGGCGTCAGCGGCGTGCAGGACGCGCCCACGGCCGCGCAGCTGACCAAGTGGGCCAGGGCGGCCGGGATGACCGTCACCGTGCACGTCGGTGGGGCGTCGGTGCCGACCAGCACATCGATCGACGGGGACTTCGTGGTGGCCGTCCGGCCCGACGTGGCCGCCCACGTCAACGGCGGGCCCACGGCTGCGGCCGCCGCCGACGTCGAGCGCATCCTGGCCGAGACCGACGCGTTCGTCGAGATCGTGCACAACGGCAACGTGCGGGCCGCACGCGACATCGCCGAGCTGGTCCGGGCCCGCGGCGAGCTGTCCCGCCTGGTCATCGGCACCGACTCGCCGGCGGGCAGCGGCGTGCAGCCGCTGGGCGTTCTGCGCACCGTCTCCTGGCTGACCTCGCTGGCGGCGATCCCGCCGGCGGAGGCGGTAGCCGCGGCCACCGGCAACACCGCCCGCGCCCGACGGATCCCCGGCGGGACCATCAAGGTCGGGGAGCCGGCCGACCTGGTCATCGCCGACGCTCCCTTGGGCAGCCAGGCGCCCGACTTCTGCACCGCGCTGGAGTGCGGGGACACGCCCGGCATCGGGGCCGTGCTGATCGACGGCGAGGTCGTTGTGCGCAAGAGCCGCAACACGCCACCCCCGACCCGTACCCCGAGCCTGACATGACAGACCAGACCTGTCCCGACCCGATCACTTCCCCTGTGCTCGCCCTGGCGAGCTGACGAAAGGTACCGCAATGGCACGTTGGAGCCTGACTCTGGCCGCCCTCTGCACCGCGTCCCTGATGGTGGCCGGATGCGGAGGGAGCGGCGACGGGGCGCCCCTCGGCGCCCCCGAGCAGACCGATGACGGTGGGTCCGTCGATGTGGGGGGCGAGGGCCTCAAGGGGGACCCGATCAAGGTCGGGTTCCTGGTGGACCAGACCGGAGCCCTGGCCGACTACGGACACGCGCACCAGCTGGTCGGCGAGGCCGCGGCGAAGCGGATCAACGACAACGGCGGCATCGACGGCCGGCCGCTCGAACTGGTGATCGCCGACACCGAGAGCGACCCGAGCGCGGCCGCGCCGCGCGCCCGGCAACTGGTGCAGAGCGACAACGTCGACTTCCTGCTCGGCTCCAACACCTCCGGGGTGGTCCTCGCGGTGGCCGCGGTGGCCAAGGAGTCCGAGACGGTGTACTTCCCGACGGCAGGCGGGGCGCTCCTCGGCACCCCGGAGAACGCCAACCGCTACCTGTTCGACTTCAACACGAACGTGCGGCAGGAGACCACCGGGGCCGTCGGCTTCCTGACCGACACCACCGACGCGCAGAAGTGGGCGACCGTGGTCGCCGACTACGCCTGGGGCTGGGACCAGGAGAAGTCGTTCAAGAAGGCGGCCCAGGACGCCGGGCTCTCGGTGGACGCGCAGATCCGCGCCCCGATCGGCACCAGCGACTTCCTCGGTTACCTTCGCGGCAACGTCCCCGCTGACACCGAGGGCGTGTACTTCGCCAACTTCGGCACCGACTTCCTGGCCTTCATCCGGGACCTGCAGGCGACGCACCCGGACGTGGTGCGGCTCGGCGGCAACTACGTCATCGCCGGCCAGGACGTCGGCAGCCTCGGCGAGGAGGCCGAGGGGATGTACGTGATCAGCGGCTACCCGCAGAACGCCAACGCGATGGACTCCGAGTACGACCGGGAGTACCGCGAGGCGATCGGCATGGACGACCAGGGCCGGGAGATCAAGACCGGCGACTTCCTGGTCGCGTCGTACCAGTGGTCGACCTGGGAGAGCCTGAACGCGATCAAGGCGATCATCGAGGAGACCGGCTGGGAGTCCAAGGACGACACGATGAAGTTCATCGAGGCGCTGGAGGGCCACGAGTTCAAGGAGAGCGCCGACTTCCCCTCGGGTGACAAGTACTTCCGGCCGGAGGATCACCTGTCCGTCAAGGACATCTGGATCGAGGAGGTCAAGGACGGCGAGCTTGGCATCGCTGCCCGGATCCCCGCCGAGGAGATGCTGTACGAGCCGATGATCGACTACACCGAGTGAGTTCCTGGGAGCCCACATGAGCAGGCGATATTGGGAGTGGGAGCGCCCGATCACCTGGGATCCCGAGCGGACGGCGTTCCTGGTCATCGACATGCAACAGGGGTTCGTGGCCCCGGGTGGTCCGCTCGCGGTTCCGATGGCCGGCGCGCAGGTGCCGGCCATCGCCCGGGTGCAGCAGGCCTTCCGCCGACGCGGGCACGTGGTCGCGTTCACCAGGTTCGTCGTGCGTCCCGACGAGTTCGTGCCGTTCTACCGGGCGATCGCGCCTCAGCGTGGCCTCGACGCGCTGAGCCCCGACAGCCCGTTCGCGCCGGGCGCACCGGACGCGGCGATCGTCCCCGAGCTGGCGCCGCTGGCGGGGGAGCCGGTGATCGACAAGGTCGCCTACGACGGCTTCGCCGACACCTCGCTGGAGCTGGCGCTGCGGTCTCGCGGCGTCGACACGATCGTGTTCGCCGGCACCGTGGTGAACTGGTGCGTCGACTCCACGTTGCGGGCCGCGTTCCACCGGCGCTTCTCCTGCATCGTGCTGGCCGACGGGGTGAGCGGCTACGACCATGCGGGTGCCACCGGTGAGCAGTGGGTGGCGCAGGAGCTGGATCACTTCGCGGAGGCGTTCGCGATCGTGATGGACTCCGACGAACTGGTCGACGCCCTCGACGACCCTGAGCTGCGCCGCGCCGGGCGCCGCGGCCGGCAGCCGCTCGCCGTCTCCACCGGCGGTGGTTGACATGGAACTCGGCGGATTCCTGGTCTTCAACGGCCTGGTGAACGGTTTCCTGATCGCGCTGATCGCGCTCGGGCTGGCGCTGATCTTCGGGATCATGCGGATCATCAACATGGCCCACGGCGACCTGTACATGCTCGGCGCCGTCGGCGCGGTCATGCTCTCCGACGCCGGGGTCAGCTTCTGGATCGCGCTGGTGGTGCTGCCGCTGGTGCTCGGTGGGCTGGCGATGCCGTTCGAGCGCTATGTGCTGCGTCCGCTGGAGGAGAACGCCCTCGCCACGATGATCGCGACGCTCGGGCTGTCGTTCATCCTGCAGCAGCTCGCGCTGATCTTCTTCGGCGGCCAGCCGAAGCGACTGCCCGAGCCGATCACCTTCCACGTGCAGATCCTCGGCACCACCTTCCCGGGCTACCGACTGGTGGCCGCGGGCATCGGGATCGTGCTGCTGGTGGCCGTGTGGCTCGCGGTCTACCGCTCGCGACTCGGGCTGTCGCTGCGCGCGACCATCGAGCGGCCCGACATCGCCGATGCGATGGGGATCAACACCAGTCGGGTCCGGGCCGCCTCGTTCGGCCTGGGTACGGCGCTGGCTGCGGTCGGCGGGGTGCTCGCGGCGCCGATCAACAACGTGGTGCACAACATGGGCTCGCAGATCCTGCTGGTCGCGTTCATCGTGGTGATCGTCGGCGGCATGGGGAGCCTGGGCGGCGCCCTGCTGGTGGCGCTGGTGATGTCGTCGCTCGAGGGCGGCATCACCGCCTACGTCACGCCGGTGCAGGCGCAGATCGGCGTGCTGCTGCTGATGGCCGCGGTGGTGCTGGTGCGGCCGAACGGCCTGTTCGGCAAGAAGGCGGCGACATGACCCGGCGAACCGAGGCGCTGGACAGTCCGCAGGCGGAGACGCCGGCCCGGCGCCGGCCGCGGCTGCTGGGCCGCGGAGGCGTCTGGTTCCGCGTCGTGCTGGTCGCCGCGATGCTGCTGGCCGGGCCGATCGCCGCCCCCGGGCTGCGCACGATCCTGATCGTCACGTTGATCTACGGCCTGTATGCGATGGCGTACGACATCCTGCTCGGCTACTCCGACCAGCCGAGCCTCGGCCAGGGCCTGTTCTTCGGGCTCGGCACGTACGGCGTCGCGCTGCCGATCGTCGACGGTGGCCTGGGCACCGGCATGGGCCTGCTGATCGCGGCCGCGGTCGGGGCCGTCGGTGCGCTGCTGATCGGCCTGGTCGCGGTGCGGCTGACCGACGTCTTCCACGTCATCTTCACCGCGTTGTTCGCGTCGATTGCGTACATGATCGCCAACACCCTCACCCCGATCACCGGTGGCTCGGGCGGCAAGGTGATCACGCTTCCGGACCTGAACCTGTTCGGGTGGCACGTCTCGCTGTACAGCCCCAATGTCACGTACCTGTTCGTGGCGGTGGTGGTCGCGGTCCTCTACCTGCTCATGGACCGCCTGGTCGACTCCCCGATCGGGCAGATCTGGCTGGCGATCCGCGAGAACCCCAAGCGGGCGGCCAGCATCGGCATCAACGTGTACGTGTACCGGCTGGCCGCGTTCGTCCTGTCCGGGTTGCTCACCGCCGTCGCGGGCGGCCTGTACGCGATCACGTTGCGGTTCGCCAGCTCGGAGTTCTTCGGGTTCACCTGGTCGGTGCTGCCGTTCCTGTGGGTGCTGATCGGCGGTATCGGCACGCTGATCGGCGGGCTGGTGGGGGCGGCGGTGTTCGCCGTCTTCCAGTTCTACGTCGCCCAGCTGTGGACCCACTACCTGCTCATCCTCGGGGTCGCCCTGCTGGCGCTGCTGAGGCTCAGCCCGAAGGGCATCGTGGGCACCTGGCGCGCCCTGACGTCGCGCGCCGCGCACCGCCGCAGTGGCGCGCCCCGGCGGAAGGAGGACGGCGATGGGTGACGATGTGCTGCTCGCCGTGTCGGACCTCCGGGTCGTGTTCGGCGGCCTGGTGGCGGTCGATAACGTGTCGTTGCGGGTCGGGCATCGCGAGCTCCGCGCCATCATCGGCCCCAACGGCGCGGGCAAGACCACGCTGTTCAACGCGATCAGCGGTGAGGTGCCGCTGGCCGGCGGCAGCGTGACGATCGACGGCACCGAGATCACCGGGCGCCCGCCGCACACCCTGCGCCGGGTCGGGCTGGCCCGCGGCTACCAGGTGCCGCAACTGTTCGGTGCCCTCACCGTGCGGCAGAACCTGTGGCTGGCCGAGGCGGCGAACGGCAGACAGCGGTGGAAGCCGTTCGCGCGGGCCGCGTCGCTGGCCAAGCAGTCCGAGTTCGTCGAGGAGACGTGCGAGGCCGTCGGCCTGACCCATGCCATCGACCGGGCGGCGGAGGAGCTGTCCCACGCCGACCAGAAGGTGCTCGACATCGCGATGGCGTTGATGCTGCGTCCGAAGGTGCTGATGCTGGACGAGCCGACCCAAGGGGTCAGCCCGGAGGAGATCCAGGGCATCCACCGCGTGGTGAAGGAGGCGACCAAGCGCGCCACCGTGCTGATGATCGAGCACAACATGGAGACCCTCCTGGCGCTGTCGGACCGGGTCACCGTGCTGGTGAACGGCGGCGTGCTCGCGGAGGGCACCCCGGCCGAGGTGATGGCCAACGACGAGGTGCAGAGCGTCTACATGGGCGTGCTGCCCACCGACGGCGAGGTGGACGACTGATGCTGCGGGTCGACGACCTCAACGTGTACTACGGCAAAAGCCATGCGGTGCAGCACGTGTCGCTGAACGTGTCCGCAGGCGAGGTGGTGGCCCTGCTCGGCCGCAACGGTGCGGGCAAGACCACCACCTGCGGTGGGATCATGGGGCTGCGGCCGGGCACCCGCGGCCGGGTGGTGGTCGGCGACGTCGATGTCTCCCGCGCGATGCCGCATCGACGGGTGCGCGCCGGGCTCGCGTACGTCCCCCAGGGCCGACTGCTGTTCGACGGCCTGTCGGTCGGCGACAACCTGCGGGCGGTGGCCGGCCGCAACAATGCACTGTGGGGTTCGGTGATGGAGCTGTTCCCGCGGGTGGAGGAGCGCCTCAACCAGCAGGCCGGAACGCTCAGCGGCGGCGAGCAGCAGATGGTCGCCGTCGCCCGGGCGCTGCTCACCGAGCCGCGGGTCCTGATCCTGGATGAGCCGACCACCGGCCTGATGCCGAGCATCGTGGCCCGGCTCAAGACCGCGGTCGCGTTGTGGCGCGACCAGGGCATGGGCGTGCTGCTGATCGAGGAGCAGATCCCGTTCGCGCTGGAGTCGGCCGACCGGGTCTACCTGATGGACGTCGGACGGATCGTGCACGACGGGACCCCCGAGGACCTGCGTGACGGTGCACTGCTTCGCCGCTACCTCGGCGTGGGCCTGTAGGAGTGGAATCGAGACGAGAGTTGGCTGAGACATTGGCATTCCCGGTACGCCGGCACGTCCTGCGCATTGAAGAGGTCTTCCACGAGGGCGGTCCGCCGCCGCAGGATCCCTTGCTGAAGGGGGCGATCCTGGCGGTCGTGCAGAACCCGTTCGCGGGCCGGTACGAGCCGAAGATCCAGCACGCCATGGAGGTGCTCAAGCCACTCGGGACCGAGCTGGCCGGGCGGCTCGCGGCCGCGCTGGGGGGACCCGACGCGGTCGAGGGGTACGGCAAGGGTGCCATCGTCGGGGCCGACGGCGAACTGGAACACGGGGCCCTCTGGCACGTTCCCGGCGGCTACGCGATGCGCAGCGTCCTCGGCGACGCGCTGGCGATCGTGCCGTCGGCCAAGAAGGTCGGTGGACCTGGGACCAGGCTGGACGTGCCGATCACCCACAAGGACGCGTCGTACGTGCGCAGCCACTTCGACTCGATGGAGGTCGGAGTGCCCTGGGGCCCGGCCGCGGACGAGATCGTCCTGGCCCTGGTCATGACGACGGGCCCACGCGTCCATGCGCGGGTCGGGGGGCTGGCGGCAACCGACATCTCCGAAAGGGACGGACTGAGATGAGCGACGGACGGATCCGCAAGATCGTCACGGTGGTCGAGGAGACCAACGGCGAGGCAGGTCGCACGGTCGACCCGCCGACTCGGAAGGTGGTCGTCGCCGCCGTCGTGGCGAACCCGTACGCCGGCGAGTACGCGGACAATCTCGACCGGCTCGTCGAGCTCGGCGAGTACCTGGGCGGCGAGCTCGCCCGGCGCGGGATCGAGGCGCTGGGTGTCACGGCCGAGCAGGTGCACAGCTTCGGCAAGGCGGCCCTGGTCGGTGAGGACGGGGAGCTGGAGCACGCGGCCGCGGTGCTGCACCCACGGCTCGGCGCCGGGCTGCGGGGCGCGCTCGGTGGCGGCAAGGCCCTGGTCCCGTCGTCGAAGAAGCGCGGCACGCTCGGGCACGTGCTGGACGTGCCGCTCGGCCACAAGGACGCCGCGTACGTGCGCAGCCACTTCGACGCCGTCGAGGTGTCGATCAACGACGCGCCGCGACGGGACGAGATCGTGGTGGCGGTGGGGCTGACCGACTCCGGCCGGCCGCTGGCCCGCGTCGGCGGCCTGACCACCGACCAGATCGTCGGCGAGGACGGGTTACGGTAGCGCGATGGTCAGCGATCCGGCGGTGGCAGACGACGCCGCGCGGACCGACCTGCCGCTCGACGGCATCGTGGTGGCCGACTTCAGCCGGGTGCTGGCGGGACCGCTAGCGACCATGCTGATGGCCGACCTCGGTGCGACCGTGGTGAAGGTCGAGCATCCCGCGCGGGGCGACGACACCCGGCACTGGGGGCCACCGTGGGCCGAGTCCGGCAGCTCGTACTTCGAGTCCGTCAACCGGTCCAAGCGCAGTGTCGGCCTGGATCTCGCCGACCCCGCGGACCTGGCGCTCGCCCAGGAGTTGGCGCGCCGGGCGGACGTACTCGTGGAGAACTTCCGGGTGGGGGCGCTGGACAAGTTCGGGCTGGGCTACGACGACGTGCGCCGCACCAACCCCGGCTTGGTCTACTGCTCCATCTCGGGGTACGGCAGCGGGGCCGGTGCCGTGCTGCCCGGGTACGACTTCGTCGCGCAGGCGGTGGGCGGGCTGATGAGCATCACCGGCCAGGCCGAGGGTGAGCCGACCAAGGCCGGGGTGGCGCTGGTCGACGTGCTCACCGCCAAGGACGCCACCATCGGCATCCTCGCCGCGCTGCGCGCCCGTGACCGCTCCGGTCGCGGCCAGCAGGTCGAGGTCAACCTGCTCTCCACCACGTTGGCTGCGATGGTCAACCAGGCCAGCGGTTTCCTGGCCACCGGCACCCCGCCGGGACGGATGGGCAACCGGCATCCGTCGATCGCGCCGTACGAGACGCTGCACTGCCGGGACGGGCTGATCGCGATCGCCTGCGGCAACGACGGGCAGTTCGCCAGGCTGACGGAGGTCCTCGGCATCCCGGCTGCCGCCGCCGACCCTCGGTTCCGCACCAACGCGGACCGCGTGGCCAACCGGGAGGCCCTGGTGGCCGCGCTGGAGGAGCGGCTGTGCGCCGAAGACGCGGGGGAGTGGGAGAACCGCTTGGTCGCTGCCGGCGTCCCGGCCGGGCTGGTCGCGGGCTTCGACGAGGCGTTCGCCCGGGCGGAGCGGCTCGGGTTGGAGCCCACGGTGCCAGTGGGCGACGGGCATCCCGCGCAGGTGAGCCATCCGATCCGCTACTCCGGCATGACCCCGCGCCGGCCGACCGCGCCACCGCGGCTGGCCGAGCACGATCACGAGGTGCGCGCGTGGCTGGCGCGGCCCGGCGCGGACCGCACCACGCTGGCGTAGACGTCGTCCAGCCCGCGGATCAGCGCCTCCAGAGCGAGCTCGAAGCTGCCCTGGTCGATCTCCTCGGCATGCCGGCCGATCAGGTGCGCCTGCACCAGGTTGGGATAGCGGTCCAGATAGACGCGGGTGTCGTCGGCGAAGCCGCTGCCGAAGGGCGTGGTCGCGGCGCCGATCACCAGGTACTTCACCGAGGCGGCGATCATCGTGGCGTACCGCGGCGGCCAGCCGTGACCGACCAGGCCGCCGTGCACCCCGTCGGCCATCGCCAGGAAGTCCGCCCGCTCCCCGGTGCCCGCCGCCACGATCGGCGCCGCGTTGGGGTGCGCGCGCAGCGCCGCGTGGTAGCTGCGGCCCCAGGTCCGCAGCCCCTGCTGCCAGCCGCGGTCGAAGTCGGACGTGACCACCTGCCGGGTGAGCAGGTTGGCCACGGCGTCCAACACCGCGTCCTTGTTGGGGACATGCGTGTACAGCGAGGCGGCCTGCACGCCGAGGCGCCGGGCCAGCGCGCGCATGGACAGGGCGGACAGCCCATCCTCGTCGATCAGCGCCAGCGCTGTGTCGCGGATCCGCTCGCGGCTCAGGAGCGGGGTGCTGGGGCGGGCCATCGGTGTCTCCCTCCGCCGCGGCGCTGCTCTCTGCGCTGCTCTTTGCGCTGCCGTCTCGCGCTGCTGTCTCGCGCTGCCGCCGGGCGCCCCGTGTTGCGGTCCGCCGC
>CAZNCE010000010.1:33642-41721 GCA_964571285.1 uncultured Nocardioidaceae bacterium
GTCTCGCGCTGCTGTCTCGCGCTGCCGCCGGGCGCCCCGTGTTGCGGTCCGCCGCGGGCACCGTCTACCATAACCTAACACTGTTCGGATAAGGAGTGACCACGCCATGGCCCCCCGCAAGCCGCAGTCCCCATTGGGGCTCTTCGACATCGACTCGCTGATCCCCGAGGAGGAGCTGGCGATCCGGGACACGGTGCGCCGGTTCGTCGACGACCGGATCCGCCCCCACATCGCCGACTGGTACGAGGAGGGCACCATCCCCGGCCGCGAGCTGGCCAAGGAGCTCGGCGCGATCGGGCTGCTCGGCATGCACCTGGAGGGGTACGGCGCCGCGGGCACCAGCGCGCTGGCCTACGGCCTGGCATGCACGGAACTGGAGGCCGGCGACTCGGGGCTGCGGTCGCTGGTCTCGGTGCAGGGCTCGCTGGCGATGTTCGCCATCCACCGCTGGGGCTCGGAGGAGCAGAAGCAGGAGTGGCTGCCCCGGATGGCCGAGGGCTCGGCGATCGGCTGCTTCGGGCTGACCGAGCCCGACTTCGGTTCCAACCCCGGGGGCATGCGCACCCGGGCCACGCGGGACGGCTCGGACTGGGTGCTGAGCGGCAACAAGCTGTGGATCACCAACGGGTCGATCTCCGATGTCGCGATCGTGTGGGCGCAGACCGACGACCGGATCCGCGGCTTCGTCGTGCCCACGGACACGCCCGGCTTCTCCGCTCCCGAGGTGCACAAGAAGATGTCGCTGCGCGCGTCGGTGACCTCCGAGCTGGTGCTGGACAACGTCCGGCTGCCGGAGTCAGCGATGCTGCCCGAGGCCGCTGGTCTGTCCGGTCCGCTGTCGTGCCTGAACGAGGCCCGGTTCGGGATCGTGTTCGGCGCGCTCGGTGCCGCCCGGGACTGCCTGGAGACCACGCTGCGCTACAGCCAGGAGCGCGAGATCTTCGACAAGCCGCTCGGCGCGTACCAGCTGTCGCAGGCCAAGCTCGCGGATATGACCCTCGAGCTCGGCAAGGGCATGCTGCTGGCACTGCACCTGGCCAAGCTGAAGGACGCCGGCACCATCCGCCCCGAGCAGGTCAGCACCGGCAAGCTGAACAACGTGCGCGAGGCGATCGCGATCGCCCGCGAGTGCCGCACCATGCTGGGCGCTGCCGGGATCACGCTGGAGTACCCGGTGATGCGGCACGCCAACAACCTGGAGTCCGTGCTCACCTACGAGGGCACCTCCGAGGTGCACCAGCTGATGATCGGCCAGGCCCTCACCGGGCTGGCGGCGTTCCGCTGAGATCCCGCGGCCTGGGACGGAGTACGGCCAGCGGGAGCGTCGCGAGCGAGATGGCGGCGGTGACCAGCAGCGCCACCGTGAACGACGCGCCCGCGGCCACCAGGCCGATGATCACCGAACCCAGGCCGGTGCCCAGGTCGAAACCGACGTTCCACACGGCACTGGCCCGGCTGTAGTAGGCGCGGGTCACCGACTCGAACGACGTCACCAGGGTGAGGTTCTGCAGCCCGCCGTAGCAGACGCCGAGCACCGCCAACCCGATCAGCAGCGGCAGCGCGCTGGTCGCGTCGGGGTCGCGCACCGACCACGCGACCGCCGTCACGCTGACCGTCGTGAGCACGACCAACGGCCACAGGAACGGCTGCGCCCCGTACCGGTCCGCCAGCGCCCCGACGCGCCATCGCGACAGCGCCGCGAGCAGGGTCAGCATCAGCAGGCCGGCGGTGGTCAGCGTGGTGCTGCTGCTCATCTGCGGCAGGAAGGACAGCACGGCACCGCCGACCAGGGTTACCCCCAGCAGCAGCACCATCGGCCGGAGCAGGTGGGTGATCTCCCCACCGCTGGCTGCTGCCGCGGCGGACGGCGCGGTATCGGCCGGGTGCGTCGGCAGCTGCTGGATCGCGCGGGCCAGCGCCAGGGCGGCACCGCTGCCCAGCAGCGGTATCGCGCCGAGCACGAACACCAACCAGAAGCCGACGTGCTGGGCGAGCCACGGCGATCCCGGCAGCAGCACGAGTTGCGGTGCCGCGATCGACAGGCCGTACAGCCCGATCGCCTTGCCCCGGCGAGTGGGTTCGACCAGCTCGGCCACCGCCGCGCTGCCGGTGACGGTGAGGATGCCGAAGCCCAGGCCGCGGACGGCCGACAGCAGCAGCGTGACCCACAGCTCGTCGCTGACGATGTGCAAGAGGGCCGGTAGCCCGAGCAGCACCATCCCGGTGACCAGGACCGGCCCCCAGCCCAGTCGGCGCAGGGCGGCCGGCACCAGCGGTTGGGTGAGCACGGTGAACAGCAGCAGGACGCCGTTGACCAGCCCGGCCCCGGCGGTGCCCGCCCCGCCGTGCACCGCCCACAGCGGCGCAACCGGCAGGAGGGCGGAGTAGCCGGCGAAGCCCAGCAGCGTCATCGCCGTCAGGGCGGGCATCCCCTGCGCACGCCACACCGAGGTGCTCACCCGGCTGACCGTACCCGTGCCGATGATGCGGCGATGTCGCGACTACGCGCCTCGGCAGGTTCGACCGCGAGCAGGAGCAGCGTGGCACCGGGCCGGGCTGCCCGTTTAGCGCGGGGAGCCCTGGGCAGTGCCACAACAGGTACTCCGTAGCGCGCCGAGGGATGAGGATGGCCGGCACAGGATCGAGCGGCACCGGTCCCACGGTCGACTCGCTGCAGGCCAGGGCCTATACCGTTCCGACCGACGCTCCCGAGTCCGACGGCACGTTGGCGTGGGACTCGACGACGATGGTGCTGGTGGAGGCGACCGCGGGCGACATCACCGGGATCGGCTACACCTACGCAGACCCGGCGGCCGCGCAGATCGTGACCGGCGCCCTGGCCGGCGAGGTCGTCGGTGCCGACGCCCTCTGTCCGGCAGCCGCGTGGGCGGCGATGCAGCACGCGGTCCGCAACCTGGGGAAGCCCGGCCTGATCGCTGCGGCGATCTCGGCCGTCGACCTTGCGCTGTGGGACCTGTCGGCCAGGCTCTGCGGCGTGCCGCTGACCATCGCGATCGGGGCCGTGCACGACGCCACCCCGATCTACGGCAGTGGCGGCTTCACCTCCTACGACGACGAGCAGTTGAGCCGACAGCTGAGCGACTGGGTGCAGGCCGGCATCCCCCGGGTGAAGATGAAGGTGGGCCGCGAGCCCGAGCGCGACCGGCACCGGTTGCGGGTGGCCCGGCAGTCCATCGGCGACGACATCGAGCTGTTCGTGGACGCCAACGGCGCGTACGGCCGCAAGCAGGCGCTGCGCTGGGCGGAGGTCTTCGCCGAGCACCGGGTCGGCTGGTACGAGGAGCCGGTGAGCTCCGACGACCTGGCGGGCCTGCGGCTGCTGCGCGACCGCGCCCCGGCCGGTATGGACATCGCGGCGGGGGAGTACGGCTACCACCTGCCGGACTTCCAGCGACTGCTGGACGCCGGCGCCGTCGACTGCCTGCAGGCCGATGTCACCAGAGCACTCGGCATCAGCGGGGTGCTGCGGGTGGCGGCCTTGTGCGACGCTCGCTGTTTGGACCTCTCCTTGCACTGCGCTCCGCAGGTCAGTGCGCACGTGGGCTGCGCGATCTGGCACCTGCGGCACCTGGAGTACTTCCACGACCACGTACGGATCGAGGAGCTGGCCTTCGACGGCGTGCTGACACCGGAGTCGGGCGGCCTGCTACGCCCCGACCGATCACGTCCGGGCCTCGGGCTCGAGGTCAGACGGGCAGATCTGGAGCGCTACCGGGTGTGACCGGGTCACCGGTCCGGGGCCGCAGGGTCTCCCAGGCGGCGCGGACGTGCGAGCGCATCACCGACTCCGCCCAGTCCGGGTCACCGGCCCGCAACGCGTCCACCAGCTCGTGGTGATGCGCGAGGCTGCGCTGCAGTGCGGCGGCGGAGTAGTACGAGAACGTCCGGAGCACCAGCGGCACCTGCACCACCGCACCCACCAGACCAACCAGCCGGCGGTTGCCGGAGGCCACCAGCACCAGGTGGTGGAACTCGTTGTTGAGCCGCGTGATCGCGTCCAGGTCGGGCCCGTCCCCGGCGGCCGCCCGATCCATCTCGGTGGCCAGCTCGTCGAGCCGGTCCACGTCGGCCCGGCCACCGGCTGCGGCCAGCCGGGAGCCGAACGGCTCCAGCAGCGACCGCAGGGTGTAGATCTCGTCCAGGTCGTCGACGGTCCAGCTCTGCACCTGCACGCCGCGGTTCGGCTCGTGCCGCACCAGCCCCTCGGCGGCCAGCCGGCGCAGCGCCTCCCGGACCGGCGTCCGGCTGACGCCGAGCGTGTCGGCCAGCTCGCCCTCTCGCAGCCACTGGCCCCCGGGCCGCTGCCCGGACAGCACCTGGTCGCGGATCGCGCGATAGGCCTCCTCGGCCGCCCGACCGCTGTCGGGGGCGATGGTGGGGCCGTGCTGCTGCGGGTTCATGACCCGTGCACCGTACCGGAGGCGTAAATCGTATGCAATCAGTCTTGCATCGCTCAATCAACTCTCGTACGTTGAGCGCAATGGCAGGTGATCTCGATCACACACTGCCATGGATCGGACCACTTTCGTATACCACTTGGGAGCTGATGTGTCCGTCGACCTGCCGCTAGCCGACCTCCGTGTGGTGGAGATGGGACAGCTGCTGGCCGGGCCGTTCTGCGGGCAGTTGCTGGGTGACTTCGGCGCCGAGGTGATCAAGGTCGAGGCGCCCGGCACCGGCGACCCGATGCGCGAGTGGGGCCGGGAGAAGCCGTACGGCAAGTCCTTGTGGTGGCCGGTGGTCGCCCGCAACAAGAAGTCGGTCACCGCCAACCTGCGCGTGCCCGACGGCCAGCAGTTGGTGCGGCGGCTGCTGGCCACCGCCGACGTGCTGGTGGAGAACTTCCGGCCCGGGACCCTGGAGCGCTGGGGGATGGCGCCGGAGGAGCTGTGGGAGCTCAACCCCCGCCTCGTGATCACCCGCGTCACCGGGTACGGCCAGTCGGGGCCGTATGCCAAACAGGCCGGCTACGGCTCGATCGGCGAGGCGATGGGCGGTATCCGCTACATCACCGGCTACCCGGACCGGCCCCCGGCCCGTACCGGCATCTCGATCGGTGACTCGCTGGCCGCCACCTTCGCCTGCCTCGGCACGCTGGTCGCGCTGCACCATCGGCAGCGCAGCGGCCGCGGCCAGGTGGTCGACTCGGCGATCTACGAGGCCGTGCTGGCGATGATGGAGTCCATGCTGCCCGAGTGGCAGATCGCCGGCTACCAGCGGGAACGCACCGGCGCCACCCTGCCGAATGTGGCACCGAGCAACGTCTACCCGACGGCCGGCGGCGAGATGGTGCTGATCGCGGCCAACCAGGACACGGTGTTCCGCCGGCTGGCCGACGTGATGGGCCGCCCGGAGCTGGCCACCGACGAGCGTTACGCCACGCACAGTGCGCGCGGGCGGCACATGGACGAGCTCGACACGCTGATCGCCGAGTGGACCGCCGGGATCGGGGCCGACGAACTGCTGGCCAGGCTCAACGACGGCGGCGTCCCGGCCGGCCGCATCTTCCGTCCGCAGGACATGTTCGCAGACCCGCACTTCGCGGCCCGGGAGGCGATCGTGCGGTTGGTGCATCCGGACCTGGGGGAGTTCGCGATGCACAACGTCGTACCGCACCTGTCGGAGACACCGGGTGCGGTGCGTCATGTCGGGCCACGGCTCGGCGAGCACAACGAGGAGATCTATCGCGAGGTGCTGGGCCTTGGCGACGACGAACTCACGTCGTTGCGGTCGTCCGGCGTGATCTGAGGGAGGCAGACATGACCTATCGGCTCGGCGTCGACGTGGGGGGAACCTTCACCGACATCCTGCTGATCGACGAGGAGACCGGCCGGACGTTCCGGGAGAAGACGCCGTCCACGCCGGAGGACCAGGCCGTGGGCGTGCTCCGCGGCATCACCCGGGTCTGCGAGGACGCCGGCGTCGGCCTGGACGCGTTGCGGTCGGTGCTGCACGGCACCACCGTCGCGACCAACGCGATCTTGGAGGGCAAGGGCGCCCGGGTGGGACTGGTCACCACCGACGGCTTCCGGCAGGTGCTGCAGATCGCCCGGTCGTTCGTGCCCGGCGGCCTGGCCGGCTGGATCATCTGGCCCAAGCCGGAGCCGCTGGCCGCGCTGGAGGACACCGTCGAGGTCGGGGAGCGGATGGGTAGCGACGGTGAGGTGGTCCGCGAGCTCGACGAGGCCGACGTCCGGGCCAAGCTCGAGCACCTGCGCAGCCGGGGCATCCAGGCGCTCAGCGTCAGCCTGATCAACGCCTATTCGAACCCCGCGCACGAACAGCGGATTGCGGCGATCGCGGCTGAGGTGCTGCCCGGCGTGCCGGTGTCACTGTCGTCGTCGGTGCTGCCCGAGCTGCGGGAGTACGAGCGGACCATCACCACGGTCGCGAACGCGTACGTGCAGCCGCAAGTGGCAAGCTACCTGTCGCATCTGGAGGACCAGCTGTCCGAGTCCGGTGTGACCGGCAAGCTGTATGTGCTGCGCAGCGACGGCGGGCTGGCGTCGGCCCAGTCCGCAGAGGATAACCCGGTGTCGATGCTGATGTCGGGCCCGGCCGGCGGCGTGACCGGTGCGGTGTGGGTCGCGGAGGAGACCGGACACAGCGACTTCCTCACCTTCGACATGGGCGGCACCTCCACCGACATCGCCTTGGTGCAAGGGCTGAAACCGCGGATCGGCCGAGAGACCACGGTCGGCGACCTGACCGTCCGCGCCACCTCGGTGGACGTGCGCACCGTCGGCGCCGGCGGCGGTTCGATCGCGCACGTTCCGCCGCTCACCCAGGCGCTGCGAGTCGGTCCCCAGTCCGCGGGCGCGGCGCCCGGGCCAGCCGCATACGCCGCGGGCGGCACCGAGCCGACCGTGACCGACGCCAACGTGGTGCTCGGCTACCTGCCCTCCGAACTCGCCGGCGGCGAGATCACCCTGGACCGCGACGCCGCGGTGGCCGCGGTCAAGGGCATCGCCGACGCCACCGGCCTGGGCTCGGTGGAGGCGGCCGCCGAGGGCATCTACGACATCGTCAACGAGAACATGCTCGGCGGGCTGCGGTTGGTGTCGGTGCAGCAGGGCTTCGACCCCCGCGACTTCGCGCTGGTCGCCTACGGCGGCGCCGGTCCGCTACACGCGAACGCGCTCGGCCGGCTCACCGGGGCCTGGCCGGTGATCATCCCGCCCTCGCCGGGGGTGCTGTGCGCACTCGGCGATGCCACCACCGGGCTGCGCGACGAGGCGGCCCGCACGCTGGTGCGCCGGTTCTCCGAGCTCACCGACGACAGCCTGCGCGAGATCCTCGACGAGCTGGCCGCGGCGGCCCGGTCGTCGCTGGATGCCGAAGGGGTGGCCCAGGCGGACCAGACCGTCACCTTCTCCGCTGACCTGCGCTACCACGGCCAAGGCTTCGAGATCCCGGTGGAGATCGACGTCGCCGGTTTCGACGGGGCCGGCGGCGGGCTGGACGCCATGCGGGCGGCCTTCGACGCCGAGCACGACCGGCTGTTCTCGTTCCTGCTGGACACCGAGCACGAGCTGGTCACGGTCCGCGCCAGCGTGTCCGGGCCGCAGCCCAATGTGGTCGCGGCGGAGTCGACACCGAGCGGCACGGACCCGGGAGCGGCGGAGATCGGGGCGCACGAGATCTGGGTGGAGGGTGCCCAGGTCGATGCCATGGTCTACGACCGCACGCGCCTGCAGGCGGGCAACGTCGTACGCGGTCCGGCGGTGATCACCGAGATGGACTCCACGACGCTGGTGCTGCCCGACCACGCTGCCACCGTGCACCCCAGCGGCAGCTTGCTGATCCGGCCGCTGTCCCAGCAGGCCGACGACGAGAGCACGGAGGACTGAGCCATGGCACGCCTGATCGAGACCGCGACCGAGCCGCTGCGCAAGGTCGACGTGGACGTGGTGACGCTCGACCTGGTGGAGAACGGACTGCGCAATGCGCGCTACGAGATGGACGAGGTGCTGTTCCGCACCGCGCTGTCGCCGGGCATCCGCGAGCAGCACGACGAGTTCCCGCTGATCGGCGACCCCGAGGGCAAGATGGTGGTCG
>CAZNCE010000011.1:0-7337 GCA_964571285.1 uncultured Nocardioidaceae bacterium
CAGGTCCGAGTCCAGCGTATCCAGGCAGATCGTCCAGGCATCGCTGTCGGCGAACCGCTTGAACAGCGCGGCCTTGCCCTCCATCACCGGCAGTGCGGCGGCCGGGCCGATGTTGCCCAGTCCGAGCACCGCGGAGCCGTCGGTGACCACCGCCACCGAGTTGCGCTTGACCGTCAGCCGGCGGGCGTCCGCCGGGTTTGCCGCGATGGCCTGGCACACCCTGGCCACCCCGGGCGTGTAGACCATGGACAGGTCGTCGCGGTTGCGGATCGGGCTGGTCGGCTGCATCTCGATGGTGCCGCCGAGGTGCATCAAGAACGTGCGGTCCGAGACCTTGTGCACCACGAGGTCGGGTACGGCCTTGAGCGCCTCGACCAGCCTGTCCGCGTGCGCCGTGTCGGTAGCGGCGATCGTCACGTCGATGCCGAGCCGCTGGTGCCCGGACGTCGTGACGTCGAGTGCGGTGACCAGTCCCCCGGCCTCCTCGACCGCGGCGGTCAACCGGCTGGCTGCTGACCCGCTGGCGGGCAACTCGAGCCGGACGGTGATGGAGTAGCTCACGCTGGGCGTCGAAGTCACGTCGTCATCCTGTCATTGTCGAGGCGAGTAGTGCAGGTTGCCGCCGCTGCCGGTGGGCACCAGCTCGATCCACACGTGGCCGGGTGGCACGGCCAACGGCTGTCCGGCCTTGGTGCGCAGCCGCAGCGCGCTGCCCGGCTTCGGCTTGACCCAGGTCGCGTCGTACGCCCGGCCCCGGTGGAACAGCGTCGCGGCGCCCTTGCCGGTCAGGATCGTCTCGGGGACGAAGTTGCCGGCCGGATCGGGGTAGCCGGCGTCGGTGATCCGAACCCGCAGCACCAGCACCGAGTCGACGCGGAAGTCGTCGCGGC
This sequence comes from uncultured Nocardioidaceae bacterium, assembly GCA_964571285.1. Classification (GTDB taxonomy): domain Bacteria; phylum Actinomycetota; class Actinomycetes; order Propionibacteriales; family Nocardioidaceae; genus CAZNCE01. The sequence continues at coordinate 891 of CAZNCE010000011.1, forward strand.
CGTTGGTGTGGTCGACGCTGCGGCGGTAGCGGTTGCCCGTGTAGGTCCAGTGGTTGGTGATCGAGCCGGAGAACCTGGCGTCGATCGACCTGGCCGGCTTGCCGCTGGGGAGGCTCTCGGCGGCCGGCTCGCCCGGCGGCGCCCAGGGCAGGTACGCCGGCGGGGGCCGGTGCTTCTCCTGCGTCTTGGTGAAGGCGGCCAGGTGCATGAACAGGTTGTAGGGCGCGTACCGGTCGCCGACCCGGTGGTAGCCGACCGCGCGGCCCTCGGAGAACCAGCGGACGCCCGCCTCGTTGAGCCGTTTGCTGGTCGGTGGTGCGGCGCCGGACGCGATCAGCACCGCCTGGGACGGCTTCACGATCGAGACGTCGGAGGTGCGGGCGGACCGGACCGGGCCGGCGTCGGGCGGGATCTTGGAGTAGTAGAAGGCCACCAGGCGGGTCAGCCCGCCCTCGACGAGCTCCTGCACGACCAGGTCGGCGCGGCCGAGCCCGATCTGCGGCTCGGAGTTGGCGGTGTTCTCGATCTTCACCGCGATCGGCCGCCGCTTGGGCAGCCGCTTGCCGTCCGCGAGGGGCCGGCCGGTGAACGGCCAGACGACCGGTTTCGGACTGGGTGCGGCGGTGGGCTCGGGGTTGGGTGTCGGGGTCGACGCGGGCGGCGAGCTGGTCGCGGGCGGTGCGGGCTCGGTGTCGTCACCGCCCGAGCAGCCGGCGAGCAGCAGCGCACCCACGGTCAGCATCGAGGCGATGCCGGTGACTGTGAACCTCATCGGCATCCACCCTAGGCTCCCGCGGGCGACCGGGCGCGCCGCCGAGCCGTCAGCCCGGCAGCGTGGCGCGTTGGTGCGGCCGGCCGCGGCAGTGCGGCGCGCTTGTGCTGGCGGGTTCGGCAGCGTGGCGCGTTGGTGCTGGCGACTCGCCGACGCAGACCGCCGGAACGCGCCACGGTGAAACGACGGAGCGCCGAAACTCGCCACGGTGCGGAGGTGACCCACCGCAACCCGCCACGCTGGTCATCGCGCCCCCAAGGCGCCACGGTGGGCTGTGCTCGGAGAGTCAGCCCCGATCGGCCGACGGCTCGTCGGTGCGTCAGCCGCCAGGCTCGGGGGCCGGTCCGAAGTCCTGCCGGCAGTCCTCGCCGGCGCACTTCTTCAGCGCCGCCAGCCGCCTGGCCAGGTCCTGCCGTACGGCCTTGTAGTCGGCTGACTTGGCGACGTTGTCCAGCTCGTCGGGATCGCGCTTGCGGTCGTACAACTCCTTGAACCCGCCGGTGTACTCCACGTAGGTGTAGCGCGAGGTGCGGACGCCGCGCCACCACCAGGGCTTCTTGATCCTCTTTTTCCGCGGCCCGGCCTGAATCAAGATGGTCTGCCAGCCCTCCGAGCGGCCGGTGACGACCGGCATCAGGTCCATGCCGTCCATGGTCAGTCCGGCCTCGATGCCCGCGGCCGCGGTGATGGTGGGCGCCCAGTCGACCAGCGACACGGTCTGGTCCACCGTCTTGCCGGACGGGACGCCGGGGCCGCGCATCATCATCGGCACCCGCACCGACGGTTCGTACGGGAAGTTCTTTCCCCGCAGCCGGTGCTGGCCGAGCAGGAACCCGTTGTCGGAGGCGAACAGGATCAGCGTGTTGTCGAGCACCCCGGCCTTGTCCAGCGCCTCGACGGTACTGGCGACCGCGTCGTCGGTCGAGGCCAGCGACGCGACCCGGTGCTGGAAGTCCTTGGCCAGCTTGGTCTGCTGCTTCTTGTTCAGGGGCTTGCGCTTGCGCAAGTAGGGCGGCTTGTCCTTGACGTCCTTCTCGTCGTACGCGGGACTCTTGGCCTGCGGCATCGCCAGGCTGGTGAACTTCTGCTGGTAGCGCTTGGCCGGCACCGGGAACGTCCAGCAGTTCTCCTGGCGGTCGGGCGAACTCTTGTCCGAGCAGCTCCCGTGCGGCGCGATGTGGGACTGCCAGAGGAAGAACGGCTGGTCGCTCGACGCCATCTCGGGGATCAGCTTGTCGGTCAGCTCGGCGAGCACGTCGGACTGGTTCTTGCCCTTGAAGCGCTGCAGTTCACCGTTCACGTTCATCGTGAACCGCTTGTAGTTGTAGATGCCCTTCACCTCGCCGTACCAGTGGTCCCAGCCCGGTGGCACCTCCTTGCTGTACTTGCGCTTCTTGCCGTAGCCGTTGAGGTACTTGCCCATGAACGCGGTCTGGTAGCCGGCGTCGGACAGCCAGACCGGCAGCGTGTTCTTGTTGTCCAAACGGCCGTAGCCACCGAACGGCGGGAAGTTGCTGTGCACGTTGTTGTTCTGCGCGAACTGCCCGGTCAGGATTTCGGCCCGGGCCGGACAGCACAGCGGGTGAGGAGACAGGCTGTCGGTGAAGGTGATGCCCTGTTCGCCGATCAGCTTGCGGGTCTTGGGCATCCACTGCATCTCGGCCACCGTCTGGTCGTCGGTGGTGATCAGCACGATGTTCGGGGCGTTCTCCTTGAGGCGGGTGGAGGTGGGCGGGCCGGTGGACTCGTCGCCGGGGGTCCCGCCGGTGCAGGCTGTGAGCGCGATGAGGAGTACGGACAGCAGCAGCACCAGGGCATTGGGCGCCCGGCGCCGGGAGCTCAGCGGCACGAGCGGTCCCCCGAATCGATGTGGCCTGCAGTGGCGTATCGATTATGCCGTGGCCCGATCCCGTGCCGTGAATTCGGCTCGCCGGGGCGCCCTCTCGCGGTGCGAAATCCGCCCGCACGACCCAGGGCGGCCCGCCAGTGGCCCGCCGCCCCGCACTGCCCGGCACTGCCTCAAGATCCGACGGTGAGATCCGACGCCAAGGTGCTCCACGACGCTCGGGCCGCCAGGCGCCCGTCGGACCGTGGCGTCGGATCTTGAGGCGGACCCCGCCGCTAGCCGGCCAGCAGCTCGTCCAGCTTCTCGTACCCCTCCACGACTCCGACCTCCATGCCGCTGGAGATGATCAGGTCGCGGGCCTCCATGGTGTCGACCACGGCCAGCGACTCGACCCGAGTACGGCCGTCGCCGAGGTCGCTGAACGTTGCAGTCTCCAGGCTCACCCCGTCCGGATACCCCTCGTAGGTGAAGGTCTGCACCAGCCGCTCGTCCGGCCGCACCTCGTGGAACGAGCCGTAGAACGACGCGAGCTCCGCACCGTCGCGCAGGTTGCGGTACCGCCAACTGCCCCCGGTACGAAGGTCCCAGTGCTGGATGTCAGTGGTCACGCTCCGCGGCCCCAGCCAGCGCGCGACCAGCTCCGGGTCGGTCCAAGCGCGGAACACCCGCTCTCGCGGCGCATCGAAGTCGCGCACGATCCGGATGGTCGGCAGGGCTGGGTCGGCGTCGATCGTGGTCTGATTGACCGAGCGGCCGGTGGTCTGACTGGTCATGATGCTTCCTCCCCGGTGGAAGTGGTTGGTGGTGTGTCGGTCGGTGGGCTCGAGGTTTCGTCCTCCATCGCCGCGAGTACGGCGTCGAGGCGGCTGAACCGCTCCTCGGCCCGGGCGCGATAGCGCTCGATCCACTTGGTCATCAGGTCGAACACCTCGGCCTCCAGATGGCACGGCCGGCGCTGGGCCTCCCGGCTGCGGGTGACGAGACCGGCGTCCTCCAACACCTTGAGGTGCTTGGACACCGCCTGCACCGAGACGTCGTACGGCTCGGCCAGCTCGGTCAGTGTCTCGTCGGCGACCGCAAGCCGGGCCACGATGTCACGACGGGTCGGGTCGGCCAGCGCCGCGAACACCCTGGACAGCCGATCGTCGGACATCGAGGACCTCCCGCGCCTGTCTTCAACCAACTGGTTTAAGAACACCCTGCTCTCACCGAGGGGCGTTGTCAACCCTTCGGTTGAAAACGGCTCGCGTCGCACCGATCAGCGGGGTTCCCGGGCGATGAGCAGGCCGCGGACCGGCCCGAACCGGAGCAGTGCGCCGTCCGCGGTCGGTGCCCACTCGTCGCCGCCGTCCCCGGCCGGGCGGTCGGCCGGGCTCCCGGCCAGGCACGCCCCGTCGGCCAGCCGGTTGAAGGGGCCGACGCGCACCAGCTCCCCCAGCACGGTGCGCAACTTCAGCGACCACTCGACCGGCCCCTCGCGGGGACGACTCGACCGCGGCAGCCGCTCCAGCTCCACCCGGGCGACGAACGAGCCGGCGCCCTCGGGTCCGGCCTCCACTAGCAGCGGGACCGGCGGCGCGTCGCCCGCGACCAGCGCCCCGGACACCTCGATGGTCCCGGCGGACGCGGTTCGCTCGATCGCCGCGCGGCCCCGCACGGTCAGGACGCCGTCCACGATGTCGGCCTGCTGCAGCTCGACCGTCCACGGGATCTCCTGCTCGCGCAGCACGTACAACCCGCTCGGGACCCCCTGAGCCGGATCGCCCAGGAACGGCAGGTCCACGAGCACCTCTGCTCCGCGCACCACCAGCGGGATGCCGGCAGGGTGCTGCCGAATCGCCTCGGCGACCGCCAGCGCCGACTCCCTGCGGCCGCGCGCGACGAACCAGGCCAGCACCCGGCTGGCCGGCGCCAGCTGTGCCTCCGTGAACGGGGGCGCCCCCTGCCAGAGCTCGGCCATCCCGTGGTGCAGCATGCGCCAGTACTCGTCGTCGCTGGTGAGCAGCTGGCGGAAGTAGACCGGTAGGTCCATGCACAGCACCAGGTTGTAGAAGACCCGCAGCAGCTCCGGCGACTGTCGTTCCTGGACCAGCCGCAAGGACATCCGCTTGGTGTCCATCCGGTCGCGCAGGTCCGCATGCTCGTGCCGGCGCTGCGTGAGCGAACTCCCGTCGGCGCGGACGCGCCAGTGATACACCGGCCGGCGGATCACGTCGAACGACGTCGCGGCCAGGTACGCCCGGGTGGTGAGCACTTGGTCCTCGTACCGGGCCGCGTCGAGGAAGCTCAGGCCGGCGGCGTCCCAGAAGCCACGGCGGAAGACCTTGTTCCAGACGAACACGTCGGCCAGCATCTGCGGGAACGCGTCGATGTCGACCGACAGCCGGCGATCCCGGTGCAGCCTGCGCAGCCACGGCGGGTAGAGCAACTGCCCGTCCGGCAGGATCCGCCGCACCGACCCCACGACGAAGTCCGACCCGGATTCGTCCAGCGTGCGCACCATCAACTCGAAGGCCCGCGCCGGGACCACGTCGTCCCCGTCGACGAAGGTGAGCAGTTCACCGGTCGCGTGTCGCACACCTTCGTTCCGGGCCGCCCCGACACCGCGGTGGCTGCGGACGAGGAGCCGGACCCGCGGATCGCTCCGGACGTACTCAGCGACCAACTCGGGGGTCCCGTCCGCCGAGCCGTCGTCGACCACAATCACCTCGAAGTCGCCGAAGGACTGCGCCAAGACGCTGTCCAGACAGGCGGCGAGATAGTTCCGCACGTCGTACGTCGGAACGACGACGCTCAGCCTCGGAGTGCGCCGTCCCGGACCCCGTCGAATGCCCCGCGGTCCCCGTCGGACCCAGCGACGCGCGGCCGACCGGCCGGCTCGCACCACACCTCGCAGACGCCGCGGCAGCCTCATGCGTCCCCCTTTTGCAGCGCGCAGTGCTCCGCGCCGGGGGCCATCCTGACACGTCCCAACCCGCACAGAAAGGGCGCCGCTTGGGCCGTGACGGTCGGTTCGGTCGCGGTCACCTTGGGCCCTCGAGACCCGGTCATCGTGCCCGCCGGCCGACCCCTGCCGGCCCGGATGTTCGTCCAGGTGCTGCGCGACGAGCCCTGGCCGTCGGGGGGCTGGGCCCCAAGATCCGACGGCAAGATCCGACGGTGGGACCCCGATCCACGCGCGGCGGGCCGCGTGATGGTCGGATCCCAGCGTCGGATCTTGAGGCGGGTACGCTGTCCGGCCGGTGCTGGAGAGCCGTTCTGGGCGCACGTACCTGGGAAAGCGCCCGGGACAGGTCCGGCCCTCCGAGTCAGCCGGCGTCAGCAGGCGGGGCGAACGTGCACGACCGACTGCAGGGCCTGGCCCTCGCACGGCTTCCGGCGGGCGCGCTCGCTGTAGGCCAGCCGGCAGCTGGCGCAGTAGACCTCGAGCACCTCGACCCGCGTTCGCGCCGGGAGCACATGGCGGCCGGTCCGGGCGGCATGCTCCACCCTCGAGCCGTCGCCGCCGCCGTTGCCCAGTCCGACCAGCGCGGCGCCGACCCAGATGTGGGGCGTTCCGCCGCTGACGGGGTCGTCCGTGACGTGCTGCGAATCCGCACGTCCCTGAGACCCAGCCGTGCCCTTCATCGCGACTCCTCCACTGACCGACGAGTTTTTCCGAATCTATTGTTGTTAATCGATCGGACGGCGCCATAGTCCAGATGAGGCATCTTGACCGACAGGCAGGACGATCTCGTGACTGTGGGCCAGAAACAATGAGTCGATTGGGAAAACCATTCGTGCTTGTTCCGGCGGAACCGCCTACCCGCCGGGCGCCGGCCGGCATTCC